>NZ_JBHTUR010000007.1:0-364202 GCF_042793755.1 Nocardia sp. NPDC056564 | reverse complement strand
CGCGCGCCCCCGGCCACCCGGTTCGGGTCCCCGGGGCCGCGGCACGTCAGTGGAACGTGCGCCCGCCCAGCGAGGCGCTGATGATGGCCGGCGGCGTCCAGCCGACCATCAGATTCGCGCGCTCCTGCGGGGTGAGATCCTGCCTGGCCCAGATGCGGTGCGCGCTGCGGCGGCAGGCGGCGACCAGGGTGGGGGCGGTGCGGTTGCGGAACCTCATGACGTTTTTCTCCTTCGATGGACCTCCATATTTGTCCCGCGCCCGGGACCGCGACAGCCGTCGCGGACGATCTCTACGAGTTCTGTATGCCGGTGTAAATAGACTCGGACCCCGGTCCGTTTAAACCCGACCCCACCGGATGTTCGGCCGCGCGGGCTACTACCATCCAATGGAGTGAAGCCCGATGCCCCGCACGACCGCGTCTGGATCGACAAACAGACGCCCGCCGCGTTCCGCGCCCTCATCCGGGTCGCGAACGAAGTACACGCCGCGGCCGCCGCGGCAGGCCTGGACCGCAAGCTCATCGAGCTGGTCAACCTGCGGGTCTCGCAAATCAGCGGCTGCGCGTTCTGCCTGGACACGCACCAGCGCGCCGCGCTCGCCGCCGGGAACACCGAACAGGAGATCGCCGTGCTGCCCGCGTGGCGGCGCACCGAGCTGTACTCACCGCTGGAGCAGGCCGCGCTCGGGCTGGCCGAGGCCACCGCGACACTGCCGGACGAGCACACGCTGGAGCGTGAATACGCGCTCGCACGCAAGGTTTTGACCGACGATCAACTCTCGGTCGTCGTCTGGGCCGCCACCACGATCGGCGCGTTCAATCGCGTGTCGATCCTCAGCAGACATCCGGTACGCGCATCGAAGGAGAAGTCGACCATGACTACAGCCGCCTCGGAATCCAAGGTTGTCCGCAACGACGAGAAGCACCGGTACGAGGTGTTCTACGGCGGCGACCTGGCCGGATTCGCCGAGTACGAGGAGCGCGACGACGAGACGGTGTTCACCCACACCGAGATCGACGGCGCGTTCTCCGGCAAGGGACTCGGCAGCACGCTGGCCAAGCACGCCATCGAGGACGCGGTCGAGCGCAAGCGGGCGATCCGGCCGCTGTGCCCGTTCATCCGGGCCTACCTGGACAAGCACCCCCAGTACGACGCGCACGTCATCGGCAAGGGCATCACTCGGTGAGCGACCTGGATCCGCATCCGGCGGAGGCGCTGTGCGAGCCGGCGCCCGGCCCGGGCCCGGTCGCGGAGCTCTATCCCTCGCGCGAGGTGCCGCTCGGCGGCGTGCGCGGCGTCTTCGTGGAACGGGTACTGCCGCAACGGGATCTGCCGACGGTCGGGGCGTGGTGCTTCCTCGATCACTTCGGCTCGCCGACGGTCACCGACACCGGGGCGTCGCCGGATATCGATCCGCATCCGCACATCGGCCTGCAAACGGTGACCTGGCCGTTCGACGGGCGGATCCGGCACCGCGACTCGGTCGGCTCCGATGTGGAGATCGAGCCGGGCCAACTGAACCTGATGACCTCGGGGCGCGGCATCGCGCATTCCGAATACGGCGTCGCGGGCGCGCACGCGGGACACGGCCTGCAATTGTGGATCGCCCTGCCCGGCAACCGGACCGGGATCGCTCCGCACTTCGAGCAGCATCGCGAGCTGCCGGTCTATTCGGCGCCGGGCCTGCGCGCCATCGTGCTGATCGGCACGCTGGCCGGAATCACCTCGCCCGCAACCGCATACACGCCGATCGTCGGCGCGGACGTGCGGCTGGAGGCGGGCGAGGCCACCCTGCCGCTGGAGCGCGGGTTCGAGCACGCGCTGATGGTGATCGAGGGTGAGGTGACGGTCGACGGCACGCCGCTGACCGCGGGTCCGCTGCTCTACCTCGGCACCGATCGCGACGAGATCTCGCTGAGCAGCACTGCCGGAGCGCATTTCGCGCTGATCGGCGGCGAGCCGTTCGGCGAGGAACTGGTGATGTGGTGGAACTTCGTCGGGCGCAGCCACGAAGAGATCGTGGCAGCCCGAAACGATTGGGAGAACCACGATCTCGGGCCCTTCGCCGACATCGCCGGTCATCCGCCCGAGCAGCGTATCCCCGCGCCGCCGCTGCCCGGACTGCATCTCAAGCCGCGTAAGCGCCGGATCGGTCCGGCCAGAACCTGATTCGGACGAGGGGTTACGGGACCGCGGTGAACAGCTCGTAGCTGTGGCCGTCGGGTGCGTTGACGTAGACGCCGCGGCCACCGCCCAGATGGTTGACGGTCCGGTCCCAGCCGTGCTGCGGACCGGAGCCGAAGGCGACGGCAGGCCACCGGTTCAGCCGTTCGAGGACCGCGTCGAAGGTCTCGTCGTCGACGAGGAATCCGTAGTGGCCCGGCTCGACGCGGCCACGGTCGTCGAAGTCGAGGGTGAGATCGGCGTTCACCTGCACCGGCGTGAACGGACCGGCGGGCACGCCTACTTCGAGGCCCAGTAGGTCGGCGAAAAACGTTGCGGCAGCCTGCCGATCCGTCGCGGGCACGATCGTGTGATTCAAGACGATGGTCATGACTATCTCCTGATGTATGCGATTCACATAGAAATATACATGCGTATCGCATGCGATTGTCGGCGACGGGTTAGGCTGACGACATGAGCAGACGGGCAACCGGCAGGCCGGGAGCCGCCGCCGACGGCGGGCCGGCGCTGTTTCGACTGGTCCGGTTCTGGTCCCGACGCTGGATCAACCGAACCTCGGCGGATCTGCCCGACGAACTACGGCACGCCCAGCACGTCCAGGTGGTCGAGGCGGTGGCGGCCACCGTCGAGCAGGGCGCCGAGGCCACCATCACCTCGGTGTCTCATCAACTGGGACTGGACCATTCGGGGGCGAGCCGGATGGTGCGGGATGCGACCGCGGCGGGCTTTCTCTCCCGCGCGGAATCCGAACACGACCGGCGCCGAACGGCATTGGCGCTGACCGCCAGTGGCGAGCGCCTGCTCGCCGAGGCCCGCGACTGGCAACGCCAGGTCTTCACCGAGCTCACCGCCGACTGGGACGACGCCGATCGGCAGCGATTCGCCGGATATCTGCGTCGATTGAGTAACGAACTCGAGCTCTGAGCCGAGTTGGCTTGCGCCCGAACACCGAGCCGTACTCGTCCGCGCCTGATACTGTCGCCGACGAACACACTGCGCAGGGGGCAGCGCTACCGAAAGAGCACGATGAGATTCTCCAGAATCACCGCGACCGCACTGCTGGCCTTGGCGGCCACCGTCATCAGCACGAGCGCCACGCACGCGGATCCCGCCACCACCACGCCCGACACCGCACTCGACGTACGCGGGTCGTTCGCCGACATCGCCTACCAGGTCGCCGCATCCGAGGATCGGCGCGCCGCGGTGACGACGATCCAGGACGGACGCTTCGAACTCGTCCACGACGGCCGGGTGGTCACGCTGACCGATCGCGACGGCAGCGTCGTCGCCGCGTTACCGATGGCGCTGCGCGTCGGCGACAAGCGGGTGGCGCTGAATCCGGTCATCGAGGAGGCCGGTCATCGGCTCACCCTGGTGCCCGACCACATGTCGCAGGCGCCGCTGCGCGACGTGAGCAGCCAGGAACGCTTCTTCGCCGAGGTGGAGAAGGCGATGCCGATTGTGTTGGCGGGCGCGGGAATCGGCGCCGCGATCGGCTTCGTGGTCGGGTTCCCGCTCGGGCTGTTCGTCATCGACTTCATCACGGTGCCGATCACCACGGTGCTCGGCGCGGCCATCGGCGCGGCGGCCGGACTCGCGATGGCCGGTGGTCAGCCGGCGATCGACGCGGCGCTCGATTACGTCTCCGGCGCACCCTGATCCGGGAGCGGGCGGGTGTCCGCTCGCTCGAGACCACCGGGCCGAGGTCAGAGTCGGCGTGCGCGAGCCTCGACTTCGCCTGCGGAGTCCATGGTCTGCGTTCCGATGACGCGCAGCAGGTCCAGTTTCTCGGCCGCGTCCGTACCCGGCTGCGGCAGGTAGACGAGCAGGCGCTGGGCGGCGTTCGGGGTGAGCAGCGTTTCGCAGATCGTGTCGACCAGACCGACCTGGGGATGCAGGATGCGCTTGGTGTCCGAAAGGCGCACCGCTACTTCGTGTTCGTCCCAGAGCACGTCGAATTCCGTACTGACCGAACGCAGTTTCGCGATGAACTCGGTGACGTCCGCGTCGCCGGCCCGGCGCGCGGCGGTCGCACGCAGATCGGCGACGTGCTTGCGACCCAGTCGATCCCAGTCTTCCTCGGGGAAGGTCGCGCGCGACTCGACGTCGGTGAACCAGCGGTAGGCGTAGAAGCGTTCCCAGCCGCGGCGGCTCGCCAGATCGCCGAGCAGCAGGGTGTGCATGCGATTCTGCACCAGCACCTCACCGAGGTCGGTGATCACGGTGGCGGCGGTGTCGTCCAGCTTGGCCAGCAGGTGCATCAGCCCGGGACCGACATGCCTGTCGGAGAACTCGCGGACCGGCGCCGCGTGGTCGCACAGGTGGTAGAGGTGATCGCGTTCGTCGCTGCTGAAGCGCAGGGCGCGGGCCAGCGCGGCCAGCACCTGGGTGGACGGTCGCGGGCCGCGGGACTGCTCCAGGCGGGTGTAGTAGTCGGTGGACATGCCGGCCAGCATCGCCACCTCGTCCCGGCGCAGGCCGGGGGTGCGCCGCCGGACACCGGGTGGCAAACCCACGTCGGCGGGCGTCAGCTGCTCCCGGCGGCGACGGAGGAAGTCGGCGAGCTCGGTTCGGTCCATGCCTCCACTGTCCCCCGGATCGGGCCGGGCAGCCAGGGATCGGCAATCCCCCGATAGGCGATCTCTGCCGATTCCGCCGTGGGAGGTGCAGGCTTGCCCTATGACGACATCGAGGATCTCCACAGTTCAGCTCGGTAAGACCGGGCCCGCCGTCGGCCGGATCGGGCTCGGCGCGATGGGTATGTCCGGCATGTACGGCACGGCGGACGACGCCGAATCCACCGCCACCATCCACGCCGCGCTCGAGGCCGGCGCGAACCTGATCGACACCGGCGATTTCTACGGCGCCGGGCACAACGAGCTACTGATCGGCAAAGCAATCGCCGAGCGGCCGCGCGAGGACGTGGTGCTCAGCGTGAAGTTCGGCGCGCTGCGCGGGCCGGGCGGCGCCTGGGGCGGCGTGGACACCCGGCCCGAGGCCCTGCGCAACTTCCTCGTCTACAGCATGCAGCGGCTCGGGGTCGACTACGTCGATATCTACCGGCCGGCCCGGCTCGATCCGAACGTCCCGATCGAGGACACCGTCGGCGCGATCGCCGACTTGATCGAGGCGGGGTATGTCCGGCACGTCGGGCTGTCCGAGGTCGGCGCGGACACCATCCGGCGGGCCGCGGCGGTGCATCCGATCGCCGATCTGCAAATCGAGTACTCGCTGATCTCGCGGGGCATCGAGGCGGAGATCCTGCCGCTGTGCCGGGAACTCGGCATCGGCATCACCGCGTACGGCGTGCTGTCGCGCGGGCTGCTCAGCAGCTCGGTGCAGGCCGGAACCACGTTCGCCGCCAACGATTTCCGGGCGCACAGCCCGCGCTTCCAAGGGGAGAACCTCAGCCGGAATCTGAAGCTGGTCAACGCGCTGGCCGAGATCGCGGCGGGCAAGGATGTCTCGGTTGCCCAGCTGGCCATCGCGTGGGTGCTGACCCGCGGCGCGGACATCGTACCGATCGTCGGCGCGCGCAGGCGCGAGCGCTGGACCGAAGCCGCAGGCGCACTGGAGGTCTCGCTGAGCGCGGACGAGTTGGCCACCATCGAGGCGGCGGTGCCCAGCGATCAGGTCGCCGGGCAACGCTATGCCGCGGAACAGATGGCGATGCTCGACAGCGAGCGCTGAGCGGGTGGGGTGCGCTCGGGCCGTCGAGCGCACCCGTTAGCGGCGCGGGCGGATGACCGCGGTGAATGTCGCGACGGCGACGGACTTTCCGGTGTTGTCGGTGATGTTCACCGGAACCTCCAGGTCGATCGAACTCCGGGCCGCGATATCCGCGCGCACCTGTCGAAGTACCTCGCCGGACAGCTCGGACGTCGCAAAGTACGGTCCCGCATCGCCTTTGGCGCGCGCCCGGTATTCGATTCGCCCGTCCCTGGCCACGATGAAGGTCTCCCCCATCAGGTCGACGATGCCCGAGACCGACGCACCCATCGCGGCGGTCTCGGCCAGGCCGAACAACACCGCCGCGTGCAGGTCACCATTGTGGTTCAGATGCTCGGGACACGGCGCCATCCGCACCACATTGCGGCCCGCGTCGAACTCCACGCCCTCGATCCCGGTGTACTGGATGAACCCCAGTTTCTGGAACCCTGCCATCACCAATTCGCCCATGGCCGCCGTGTCCATCGCATCTCCCACCAATAACTGAAACGTGTTCCAATTTCATACCGTGCGGAGTGCGCGTTGTCCACGCGAAGGACTCAAGGCCGGGGATAGGCCTTCGGCAGCCGATAGCCGCGTTCGGCGAGGAGAGTGCGCAACAGGTCCGGGCGGTTGGTGATGAGGCCGTCCACGCCGAGGTCGAGCAGCGCCGTCATGGTGGGCCGGTCGTCGACGGTCCACGGCACAACGCGCATGCCCTGCCGGTGAGCGGCCCGGACCAGAGCGCCGGTGGTGAAGGGTTCGTAGCCGGCGTCTTCGACGCTGCCGTTCTGCGGGTCGCCGTGCACCGGTGACACCGCGTCGGCGCCGAAAGACGCTGCCGCGCCGACGAATTTCTCCGGCAGCGTGCCGGGGAAGTCGTCGATGTCGAGGCCGCCCAGCCAGGGGGACGCGTCCGGCCTGCCCGCCTGCAGGAACTGCTGCCCGTTGGTCAACGCGACGAGGGGTAATTCCGGTGCCACCTCGCGCATGCGCATCAGCGAGCCCCAGTCGAAACTTTGGATGGTGACCTGGTTTTCGAGGTGTGCGCGTCGCACTTCCGCGGCGATCACCTGCACGAACTGTTCGCGCGGCGCGGTTTGTTCCGGCGCTGCGGCTTCGACCTTGGATTCGACGTTCAGCATGACCTCGTCGGCGTGATAGGCGTGTACGAGGTCGAAAACCTCGGACAGCAAGGGCATTCGGGCGCCCGGCACCGTCCGCTGCTCCGGGAAAGCGGCCAACCGCTTCGAGCCGCAATCGATGGTGCGCACCTGCGCCAAGGTCAGATCTCGGATGAACCTGGTGCCCGGCACATAGGGGAACTTCGGGTCGCCGAGAAAGGCGGGCAGCGTGTCGACGCACTTGTCCGGACTCGGGTCACGGTCATGGGTCACCACCGCGTACCCGTCCTCGGTGATCTGCACGTCCAATTCCAGTGTGCTGACGCCGAGTTCCAGAGCATTCGCGAAGGCGGGCACCGTGTTCTCCACCACCAGCGCCGCCCCGCCGCGATGCGCCTGGAGATCGAACGGCGGCGGGCCGTCCGCCGACGCCGCACCCACGTTCAGGACACCGGCCAGCAGGATCGTCGCGACGACCGCCGCATACGTTCGACGCATCCCTCCATTGTGACCGCCGCCGCCGACGTGGCGATGACTCTCGCATGAACCCTCAGCGATGCTTTATCCGCTCCTCGTCGGCTTGGCCGGACCTGTCCTCGCCGCGGTCGCGCAGGTCATCCCAGGCTGCGAGCACGACGATGCCGATGAGTAGCAGTGCGCCGAGCGCGACCGCGAGTGTGTAATGCACGGCCCGGAATCAGGCCAGGCCACCGGGTTTGCCTAGTAGGTCGGTTAGCGCGGTATCGATGAACCGGGTGTCGTCCGGGTTCTTGCCGTGGCCGGCGAAGTGGCCCCAGATGCCGGGGATGACCCGGAGTTCGGCGTTCGGGATGTGCGATACCGCCCAGGCTTCGTCCTCCGGCGGAAAGTAGAGGTCCTTCTCGGCGGGCAGGACCAGGGCGGTGGCCTTGATCGAGGCGAGGGCGGCCTCGGTGTTGCCGTCGAAGCCGGGGGTGCGGCCGACGTCGGCGTGCTGCCAGGTCCAGAGCATGGTGAGCAGGTTGTTGGGGTCGCGGTCGTCGAGGAAGAAGCCTTCCCAGAAGCCGATGAGGAAGTCCTCGAGCGAGGTGTAGCCGAGCTTCTCGTACTCGTGCTCCCAGTAGAACGCCTGGGAGAAGCCCCAGCCCGCGTAAACCCGTGCCAGGGCGCGCAATCCGGTGGTCGGCCAGTTCTCGCCGTACCACCCGCCGGCGAACGCGGAGTCGGCGGTCAGTGCCGCCTTCACGCCCTCCAGGAAGACCTTGTTGTGCACGCTCGTTCGGGCCGAACCGCAGAACGGGGCGATCCGTTCGACCATCTCCGGGTGGCTCACCGCCCACTGATAGGTCTGGCCAGCGCCCATCGACCAGCCGGTGACCAGCGCGAGCCGCTCGATGCCGAAATGCTCTGTCACCAAACGGTATTGCGCGGCCACCTGGTCGTAGACGGTGAGGTCGGGGAAGCGCGCGCGATCGTAGGGTTGCAGGGTGTTGCTCGGCGAGCTGGACAGGCCGTTGCCGAGCATGTTCGGCACGATGATGAAATACTCGGCCGGATCCAGCGCCATGCCCGCGCCGATCAACCACTCGTTGTCCCAATGTCGCCCGGAATACCACGTCGGATAGACGATCGCGTTGCTCTTGTCGGCATTGAGTTCGCCGTACGTGGCATACGCCAGAAAGGCGCCGCGCAAGGTGGCGCCGTGCTGCGTGGTGAAGTCACCGAGATCGAAGATCTGGTGGTGCTCGGGCATGAAGCGACTCGCTTTCGCAACGGGCGGAACAGGATTCGGCAGGCGGCCGACGCGCTCACGCACCACCCAACCGCTTCAATTGAAAATATTCTGACAGAAAATATTCCCCCGAAAGTAAATTTCCCATCACTCTTTCGACACTCCGGCCGCACCGTTTCCCGGCCGGACAAGCCGGGAAGGGCGTCGGGCTTGGCTACGGTGGGCGGGTCCGGTTCGGGTGTCGGTGGGAGGGAGTGGTCTGTGCGTGATCTGCGGCTTTCCGAGGCGAGTGTGCAGCAGATTCAGCTGGAGCTGGTTCGGCGTAGGCGGTTCAACGACTTCGATGGCGAGCTGGTCGTCGCCAGCTTGGAGCGGCATCGGGAGCTGTGGGTGGCGGTCTGCATGGACCGACTCGGCGTGGCCTCGGTGGAGCATCCCGATTGGTTCGCGCCGCTGTCGTTGATCAAGTTGCGCGATCTGCCCGACGACACGTGGAACGTGGACACGTTGTTCGTGCTCACCGAAAGCCTGGACAAGGCAAGGGAGTTGGCCCAGGTGGCGGAGAAAGAACGCTGGCTGGCGACCGAGGTGACCGTGCAGGAGAACCCCGAGGAGATGGGTAATGCGCTCGGCAGCTGGCCGTACACCGAAGGGGTACTGACGGCCTGGTGGGATTGATCGAGCGGTAGAAACGCAAACGGCCCCCGCTCCGAAGGGAGCGGGGGCCGAATGTGGTTGCGCGGTACCGGATCAGCGGTAGTCGCTGAAACCGTAGTCGTCGAGCGGGACTGCGGCGCCGGTGGTTTGGCCGAAGCTGTCCGGGCTGTAGTAGGTGTCGTCGTAGGACGGCACCGCGTACGCGGCGGCACGGGCTTCTTCGGTCGGCTGCACCGTGATGTTGCGGTAGCGGTTGATACCGGTACCGGCCGGGATCAGCTTGCCGATGATCACGTTCTCCTTGAGGCCGATGAGCTTGTCGGAGCGGCAGTTGATCGCCGCGTCCGTCAGCACTCGAGTGGTCTCCTGGAAGGACGCCGCCGACAGCCACGAATCCGTCGCGAGCGACGCCTTCGTGATACCCATCAGCACCGGGCGACCGGCCGCGGGCTCGTTGCCCTCGGCGACGACGCGACGGTTGGAGGCCTCGAACTCGGACCGCTCGGTGAGCGAACCAGGCAGGAACTCCGTGGCGCCCGAATCGATGATCGTCACGCGACGCAGCATCTGGCGCACGATGACCTCGATGTGCTTGTCGTGGATCGACACACCCTGCGAGCGGTAGACCTCCTGGACCTCGTGGACCAGGTGGATCTGCACCTGACGGGGACCCATGATGCGCAGCACCTCGTGCGGGTCCGCCGCGCCTTCCAGCAGCTGCTGGCCGACCTCGACGTGATCACCGTCGGAGAGCAGACGCTCGGTGCCGTCGTCGTGCTTGAAGACACGCAGACGCTGACGCTTCGAGAGCTTGTCGTAGACAACCTCTTCGCCACCGTCATCCGGGATGATGGTGATCTTGTAGAAGCGGTCGTCGTCTTCCATCCGCACGCGACCACTGACCTCGGCGATCGGAGCCTTGCCCTTCGGCACGCGGGCCTCGAACAGCTCCTGCACCCGCGGCAGACCGCCGGTGATGTCATCGCCCGCGACACCACCCTGGTGGAAGGTACGCATGGTCAGCTGGGTACCGGGCTCACCGATGGACTGCGCGGCGACGATGCCGACGGCCTCACCGATGTCGACCAGCTTGCCGGTGGCCATGGAACGGCCGTAGCAGGTGGCGCAGACACCGGTACCGGTGGTGCAGGTCAGCACGGAGCGGACCCGAACCTCGGTGATGCCTGCCCCGAGCAGCGCGTCGATCGCCGGGTCGCCGAGGTCGGCGCCCTTGGCGATGACGAGGTTGCCGTCGGCGTCCACCGCGTCCGAAGCGAGCGTGCGAGCGTACGCGGAGGTTTCCACGTGCGCGTCGCGGATGAGCGAGCCATCCGCCTGCTTGTCCGCGATGTGCACGATGATGCCGCGCTCGGTGGCGCAATCGTGCTCGCGCACGATCACGTCCTGCGAAACGTCCACCAGACGACGGGTCAGGTAACCCGAGTCGGCGGTACGCAGCGCGGTATCGGCCAGACCCTTACGCGCACCGTGGGTGTTGATGAAGTACTCGAGCACGGTCAGGCCCTCACGGAACGAGGACTTGATCGGGCGCGGGATGAACTCACCCTTCGGGTTCGTCACCAGGCCCTTCATACCGGCGAGGGTACGGGTCTGGGTGAAGTTACCCGTGGCGCCCGACTCGACGATCGTGATGATCGGGTTGTCCGGCGGGTAGTGCGCACGCAGTGCCGTACCGACCTCTTCGGTCGCTTCCTGCCAGATCTTGACCAGGGCGTTGTTGCGCTCCTGGTGATCGAGCGCACCACGCTGGTACTTCTTCTCGATCTGATCGGCAAGCGCCTCGTAGCGCTCCATGATCTCGGTCTTCTCCGGCGGCACGAGGACGTCGGACATGGAGACCGTCACGCCGGAACGGGTGGCCCAGTAGAAGCCCGCGTCCTTCAGCTTGTCGACGGTCTGCGCGACCACGATCATCGGGTAGCGCTCGGCCAGATCGTTGATGATCGTCGCCTGACGCTTCTTCGGCATCTGCTCGTTGATGAACGCGTAGTCCGCCGGAAGCAGCTCGTTGAACAGCACGCGACCGAGGGTGGTCTCGGCCAGCCACGCGTCGCCGCGGTTCCAGCCCTCCGGGAACAGCTTCGCCTCGATGTCCTTCGGCGGGCGCTGGTGGGTGAGCCGGACCTTGATCGGCGAACGCACGGTGAGCTCACCGCGGTCCACCGCCATCTGCGCCTCGGCGGGCGAGGAGTAGACGGCGAACTCGGCCTTGTCCTTGCCCGCGGCCTTGTACTCGCCCTTCGCGCCCTCTTCGAGGCGGGTCAGGTAGTACAGGCCGGTCACCATGTCCAGACGCGGCATGGCGAGCGGGCGGCCGGAGGCCGGCGACAGGATGTTGTTCGAGGACAGCATCAGGATGCGGGCCTCGGCCTGCGCCTCCGCGGACAGCGGAAGGTGCACGGCCATCTGGTCACCGTCGAAGTCGGCGTTGAACGCTTCACAGACGAGCGGGTGCAGCTGGATCGCCTTACCCTCGACGAGCTGCGGCTCGAACGCCTGGATGCCGAGGCGGTGCAGGGTGGGCGCGCGGTTCAGCAGCACCGGGTGCTCGGCGATGACCTCTTCGAGGACATCCCACACCTGGGGACGCTGACGCTCGACCATCCGCTTGGCGGACTTGATGTTCTGCGCGTGGTTGAGATCGACCAGGCGCTTCATCACGAACGGCTTGAACAGCTCCAGCGCCATCAGCTTGGGCAGACCGCACTGGTGCAGCTTGAGCTGCGGGCCGACCACGATGACCGAACGGCCCGAGTAGTCGACACGCTTGCCGAGCAGGTTCTGCCGGAACCGGCCCTGCTTGCCCTTGAGCAGATCGCTCAGCGACTTCAGCGGGCGGTTACCCGGTCCGGTGACCGGGCGGCCGCGACGGCCGTTGTCGAACAGCGCGTCGACGGACTCCTGCAGCATCCGCTTCTCGTTGTTGACGATGATCTCGGGCGCGCCGAGGTCGATCAGTCGCTTGAGGCGGTTGTTGCGGTTGATCACGCGGCGGTACAGGTCGTTCAGGTCGGAGGTGGCGAAACGACCACCGTCGAGCTGAACCATCGGGCGCAGCTCCGGCGGGATCACCGGAACGGCGTCGAGCACCATGCCCATCGGCGAGTTGCCGTTGGTCTGGAAGGCCGCGACGACCTTGAGCCGCTTGAGCGCGCGCAGCTTCTTCTGGCCCTTACCGCTGCGGATGGTCTCCCGCAGGCTCTCGGCCTCGGCGTCGATGTCGAAGTTCTCCATCAGCTTCTGGATGGACTCCGCACCCATGGCGCCGGTGAAGTACTCGCCGTAGCGGTCGATCAGCTCGCGGTAGAGCACCTCATCGACGATGAGCTGCTTGGGCGCCAGCTTGGTGAAGGTGGTCCAGATCTCGTCGAGCCGGTCCAGCTCACGCTGGGACCGATCGCGCAGCTGACGCATCTCGCGCTCGCCGCCGTCCTTGACCTTGCGGCGGACGTCGGACTTGGCACCCTCGGCCTCGAGCTCGGCCAGGTCGGCCTCGAGCTTCTGGGCGCGGGCCTCGAGGTCGGCGTCGCGCTGATCGGCGACCGCCTTCTTCTCGACCTCCATCTCGGCCTCGAGCGTGCTGAGCTCGTTGTGGCGCAGCTCGTCGTCGACCGCGACGATCACGTAGGCGGCGAAGTAGATGATCTTTTCCAGATCCTTCGGCGCCAGGTCGAGCAGGTACCCGAGGCGCGAAGGCACGCCCTTGAAGTACCAGATGTGGGTGACGGGTGCGGCCAGCTCGATGTGGCCCATCCGCTCACGGCGCACCTTGGCGCGAGTCACCTCGACGCCACAGCGCTCACAGATGATGCCCTTGAACCGGACACGCTTGTACTTGCCGCAGTAGCACTCCCAGTCCCGGGTGGGACCGAAGATCTTCTCGCAGAAGAGCCCGTCCTTCTCCGGCTTGAGCGTGCGGTAGTTGATGGTCTCCGGCTTTTTCACCTCGCCGAAGGACCACTGGCGGATGTCGTCCGCGGTGGCCAGGCCGATCCGGAGTTCATCGAAGAAGTTGACGTCTAGCACGTAACTTCCTTTCCCCTATTCGGGTCGAATTCGAGCAAAAAGTTCACTAGTTGGTGGAACGCGGGGCCGGATGCCGTTGTGTACGAACGACATCCGGCCGACCGCCTAGTTCGCCAGATCGTCGACGGTGGCCGCTTCGTTCCTGGACAGGTTGATGCCCAGGTTCGCCGCGGCGCGCTCCAGATCCTCGTCGTCGCCGTCGCGCATCTCGATCGCGGCGCCGTCGGAAGACAGCACCTCGACGTTGAGGCACAGCGACTGGAGTTCCTTGAGGAGCACCTTGAACGACTCCGGAATGCCCGGCTCCGGAATGTTCTCGCCCTTGACGATCGCCTCGTAAACCTTGACGCGACCGACGACATCGTCGGACTTGATCGTCAGCAGCTCCTGCAGCGTGTACGCCGCGCCGTAGGCCTGCATGGCCCAGCACTCCATTTCACCGAAGCGCTGGCCACCGAACTGGGCCTTACCGCCGAGCGGCTGCTGGGTGATCATCGAGTACGGACCGGTCGAGCGGGCGTGGATCTTGTCGTCGACCAGGTGGTGCAGCTTCAGGATGTACATGTAGCCGACCGCGACCGGGTACGGGAACGGCTCGCCGGAACGACCGTCGAGCAGCGTGGCCTTGCCGTTGTCGTCGACCATGCGCTCACCGTCACGGTTCGGCAGGGTCGAGGCGAGCAGACCGGTCAGCTCCTCCTCGCGGGCACCGTCGAACACCGGGGTGGCGATGTTCGAGTCGGACGGTGCCGCCAGCATCTCCTCCGGCAGCGCCTTGGCCCAGTCGGGACGAGACCCGTCTTCGCCTACGCCGACATCCCAGCCCGCCTTGCCGATCCACCCGAGGTGGGTCTCCAAGATCTGGCCGATGTTCATACGACGCGGCACACCGTGGGTGTTGAGGATGATGTCGACCGGGGTGCCGTCCGGCATGAACGGCATGTCCTCGGTCGGCAGGATCTTGCCGATGACACCCTTGTTGCCGTGGCGGCCGGCGAGCTTGTCGCCGTCCTGGATCTTGCGCTTCTGCGCCACGTACACGCGCACCAGCTCGTTCACCCCGGGCGGCAGATCGTCGTCGTCCTCACGCGAGAACACGCGGATGCCGATGACCTTGCCGGACTCACCGTGCGGCACCTTCAGCGAGGTATCGCGCACTTCGCGCGCCTTCTCACCGAAGATGGCGCGCAGCAGGCGCTCCTCCGGGGTCAGCTCGGTCTCGCCCTTCGGGGTGACCTTGCCGACCAGGATGTCGCCATCCCTGACCTCGGCGCCGATGCGCACGATGCCACGCTCGTCGAGGTCGGCGAGGACCTCGTCGGAGACGTTCGGGATGTCCCTGGTGATCTCCTCGGCACCGAGCTTGGTGTCGCGGGCGTCGATCTCGTGCTCTTCGATGTGGATCGAGGTGAGCACGTCCTCTTCCACGAGGCGCTGCGACAGGATGATCGCGTCCTCGTAGTTGTGGCCCTCCCACGGCATGATCGCGACGAGCAGGTTCTTGCCCAGCGCCATCTCACCGTTCTGGGTGCACGGACCGTCGGCCAGCACCTGGCCGACCTCGACCCGCTGGCTCTCGTCCACGATCGGCCGCTGGTTCGCGCAGGTGCCCTGGTTGGAGCGGGCGAACTTGCGCATCCGGTAGCTCTTGCGGGTGCCGTCGTCGGCCATCACGGTGACGTAGTCGGCCGAAACCTCTTCGACCACGCCGGCCTTCTCGTTGACCACGACATCGCCGGCGTCGACGGCGGCGCGCAGCTCCATGCCGGTGCCAACGACGGGGGCCTCGGAACGGATCAGCGGCACGGCCTGACGCTGCATATTCGCACCCATGAGGGCACGGTTGGCGTCGTCGTGCTCGAGGAACGGGATCATGGCCGTCGCGACCGACACCATCTGGCGCGGCGAGACATCCATGTAGTCGACCTCGTCGGCGGAGACGAGCTCGTTCTCCTCGTTGCCCCGGCGGCAAAGCACCCGGTCCTCGAGGAAGCGACCGTCGGCGTCGACCGGCGAGTTGGCCTGCGCACGAACGTGGCGGTCCTCCTCGTCGGCGGTGAGGTACTTGACCTCATCGGTGACTCGGCCGTCGACCACCTTGCGGTACGGCGTCTCGATGAAGCCGAACGGGTTGACCCGCGCGTACACCGACAGCGAACCGATCAGGCCGATATTCGGGCCTTCCGGGGTCTCGATCGGGCACATGCGGCCGTAGTGCGAGGTGTGCACGTCGCGGACTTCCAGGCCGGCGCGCTCACGGGACAGACCACCCGGGCCAAGGGCCGACAGGCGGCGCTTGTGGGTCAGACCCGACAGCGGGTTGTTCTGGTCCATGAACTGCGACAGCTGCGACGTTCCGAAGAACTCCTTGATCGCGGCGACCACCGGGCGGATGTTGATCAGGGTCTGCGGCGTGATCGCCTCGACGTCCTGAGTCGTCATCCGCTCGCGGACCACGCGCTCCATCCGGGACAGGCCGACCCGGATCTGGTTCTGGATCAGCTCGCCGACGGTGCGCAGGCGACGGTTACCGAAGTGGTCGATGTCGTCGACGTCGACCGGGACCTCTTCGCCGCCGGGCGCGGTCATCACCCGATCACCCGCGTGCAGACGCACCAGGTACTCGATCGTGGAGACGATGTCTTCCTTGGTGAGCACCGATCCGGTGACCTGCTCGCCGAGGTGGATGCCGAGCTTCTTGTTGATCTTGTAGCGACCGACGCGGGCCAGGTCGTAGCGCTTCTCCTTGAAGAACAGGTTCTCCAGCAGGGTCTGCGCGGACTCCTTGGTCGGCGGCTCGCCCGGACGCAACTTGCGGTAGATGTCCAGCAGCGCCTCGTCCTGACCGGCGGTGTTGTCCTTCTCCAGGGTCGACATCATGATCTCGGAGAAGCCGAAACGCTCGACGATCTCCTCGTTCGTCCAACCGAGCGCCTTCAGCAGCACGGTGACCGGCTGGCGACGCTTGCGGTCGATGCGGACACCAACGGTGTCGCGCTTGTCGATGTCGAACTCCAGCCAGGCACCACGCGACGGAATGACGCGCACGCTGTGCAGGTCCTTCTCGGTGGTCTTGTCGACGGAGTGGTCGAAGTAGACACCCGGCGAACGAACCAGCTGCGAGACGACGACGCGCTCGGTGCCGTTGATGATGAACGTGCCCTTGTCGGTCATCATCGGGAAATCTCCCATGAAGACCGTCTGGCTCTTGATCTCACCGGTGTTGTTGTTGATGAACTCCGCGGTGACGAACAACGGCGCCGCGTAGGTCATGTCCTTGTCTTTGCACTCGTCGATGGAGGCCTTGACCTCTTCGAACCGAGGGTCAGAGAAAGACAGGGACATCGAGCCGGAGAAGTCCTCGATCGGCGAAAGCTCCTCGAGCACCTCCTCGAGTCCCCCGACTAGCCCGACATCGCCGCGAAGGGCGACCTTTTCACGCCATGACGGCGAACCGATCAACCATGCAAATGAGTCCGTCTGTAGATCGAGAAGTCCGGGCACCTCCAAGGGTTCACGGATCTTCGCGAAAGACACCCGCAATGGGGCTCCGGGGATTCCGGCAACTGCCTTGGTCTGGGTGGAGACTGCCAAGATGCGTCCTTCCAGCACCTCACGCGCGCCGCGTGGTGGTCCGCGACCGTCGCTTGTCTGCTACGAATTCCGCTGGTTACAACCCGAACGAAACCCGAACAGGCAACAACGGAAGTAACACCGGAAGGGTGGAACTTACGTGTGCAAATCGAGGTATGGACAGGAGGCAGCCAGCGCAACGTCCAACCGTACACCAACCGTCACGGGGGTGTCAACCTACCATCCGTGCGCACATTCACGTGGCTGGCGCGCCGTGTCCGAATCGCTGGCTGCGTCGAGGACGACGGGGCGTAATGGAGCCACTGTGACAGCTGCCGCTGTTGTGAATAGCGTGACGGCTCCAGCGAAACTCGTCAAGTAGGCGGCCCCGACCAGGGCGCCATGAGATCCCCTGGGCCGCTGGAAGATCACTGGTCGACGATGTCGCTGGCGAGCCAGCGATCGCCCACCTTCTGCATGTGCAGCACGATCGGACCCGCGACACTCTGCTGCGCGGCGCCGTTCTTGGTCGCACTGACCACCAGGTTGACCAGCAGCTCGGCCCGGTCGTCGGTGAGCAAGGTCACAGCGATGGGATCGGCCTTGGCATCGGCGCTGGTCTGCGCCTGTTTTACCGCCGAGATCGTGGTGTCGGCGTACTTGTCCAGATCGGCCAGCATCTT
The DNA here is from genome assembly GCF_042793755.1 of Nocardia sp. NPDC056564. NCBI lineage: Bacteria > Bacillati > Actinomycetota > Actinomycetes > Mycobacteriales > Nocardiaceae > Nocardia > Nocardia sp. NPDC056564. Next base: position 346,515 of record NZ_JBHTUR010000007.1, on the reverse strand, counting down.
GCCGGTGAGCACCTGTTTGGCGGTCTCGCGGTAGCTGTCGATGTTCTTCACGTCGTAGGCGTAGACGGTCTTCAACGCGTGATCGGCGGCCGCGCGCACCTCCTCGGTGGCCTTGTTGTCGACGAAGGCCTTGTTCGAGTCGTCGACGCCGGGACGGGACGCGGCGACGGCCGCGAATCCGCCCAGCAGCAGCGCGGCGACGAGCAGCGCGGCGACCAGCGACCAGAACGAACGACCCGAGGTCGCGCCGCCGGAACCGCGCGACGGCCGCTGCAGGCCGCCCAGGATCTTCTTCCGCCCGCCGGTCGGCTGCTGCTCGGGACGCTGCGCTTCCCGCACCGGACGCGCGGCGGCGGGCCGGGTGGTGCTCGTCACCCGCGGCTTGCGGGCCTGCGTGGTACGCGGGGCGGCGGCGCGGGCCGGCTGCTCACCGGACGGACGGCGCTTGGAGGTGACCCGGTTGATCGGCTTACGAGAGGTCATGACTGGGTCTCCTACGATCCCGGCTTGGGCGCGGCGGGCGGCTGGTCGGCGGGCGGCGCCTGCGGCGACTGGCCCTGGCCGCCGCTCAGCAGCACCGGCTGGCTCAGCGAGGAGATCTGCTCGGCCTTCCAGACGTCGCCGGTCTTGGTCACGTCGACGTTCCAGCTGTAGCGGTACTCGGCCGGCGGCTTGTCCTTGGCCAGCTCGGTCACCTGCAGCACGACCAGCGCGGACGCCTTGTCCTTCTCGCTGTTCAGCGTGGTGAGCGCGGAGCCGAGCACCTTGGAGGTCATGCCCGTGTTGGTCTGCTTGGCCAGCGTCTCGGCCTGGTCCTTGTTCTTGTTCGCCGAGTCGAGCAGCGCGCCGGTCATCGAGGAGCGGGCCAGCGCGAGCGAGCCGGGAACGTCGTCGAGGTTCATCGAGGTCATGTTGAGCGCGGCCTGGCGAGCGGCGTCGAGCGCGGTGTCGCGGGCGTCGGCGCGCGGGGCGTCGCTGACCGCCGAGCGGACCCAACCGGTGCCGAACCAGATGGCCGCGACCAGGGCGACGACCAGCAGGCCCGCCGAGCCGACCAGCGCCAGCGTGCGGACGAGCCCGCCGCGGTCCGGGCCGGGTGCCTCGTCGGCACGCTCGGCCGCGACGTCAGCAACCACGTCGGAGGCCGGCACGCCGTCCGCGGGGTCCGGTGATTCCTGCGGCTCGGCCGAATCGAGCTGCTTGGTCAAATCTGAGGTCACGCCAGACACCCTAACGTCGTCGTTCCTGGTCACCGCTTCGGCGTAACCCCCATCAGGGTTGCCATCTGCACGGCGATCGGATTCAGGTTCAGTCGATCCGGATCGGTCTTGGGGGTGGAATCCCAGGGCTGCACGACATTCGGATCGGCGAGATCGGCCTTCGAGCCACCCCGCACGGTGGTCGGGTTACCTTGCGGCACAGTGCACTTCGCGTCCTTGTTGAACGGGAACTCGTCGCGGGTGTCGTCGAAGTCCGGATTCTGCGCCTTCATCTGCTCGAGGATCCGCTGCGTTCCCTCGTAGCCGACGGTACAGGCCGGCGGATTGTTGGCCTCCAGCACCAAACCGAAGTGCGTGGTGCCGTCGCCGGGCGCGGTGGACGAGCCGCCGATGGACAACTGCGGCAGGAACTGCAGCAGCGGACGGATCGCGTAGAACTTCGGCGAGATGGCCAGCAGCAGCTGGCGCAGGTTCCCGAGGTCCTGGGTGAGCGCGCCGCCGCTCTCGCGCAGCAGCGCGTCGATCTGCTGGCCCGCGTCGTTGCCGGTGCCGATCAGCCGCCGGATGTCCGGGTCGCTGGAGCGCAGCTGCGCGGTGAGCTTGTCCAGGCCGTCGCTGAACTCGCGGATGGCGCCGGACTGCTCGGCCTGGGTGCCGAGCGCGATCTTGCTGTCCCGGATCAGCTGCAGGGTCTGCGGCAGCGTCTCGTTGAACGTGGTGGTGAACTTGTTCAGCGAATCGACGAAGACCTGCAGGTCGTCGCCCTTGCCGTCGAACGCCTTGCCGAGCTCGCGCACGGTGGTGTTCAACGCCGCGAGATCGACCGAGCGGGTGAACGTGTCGACGCTGGCGACCAGCTGCTCCACCGGCACCGGCGTGGTCGCCGAGGTGATCACCGAACCGTCGTGCAGGTAGGGCGAACCGTCGGTGTCGGGCTGCAGATCGACGTATTGCTCGCCGATCGCGGAGCGGTTGGCCACCACGGCCTTCGCGCTCGCCGGGATCTTCGGCGAGCTCGAATCGACGATCAGGTGCAGCACCACGCCGTCACCGGTGAGTTCCAGCTCGCCGACCCGGCCGACCGGCACGCCGCGGTAGGTCACCTCGGCGCCCTTGTAGATGCCGCCGGTCTGCGCGGCCTGCACCTTCACCTCGTACTGACCGAGACCGACCATGTGATCGAGCCGGATGTACTTGGCGCCGACGAAGACGACGCCGACCACCGCGACGATGACGAAGGCGATCAACTGCCAACGAACCAGCCTGGTCATCGGGCTCCACCCACTCCCAATTGCTCCAGAATCGCCCCGACCGGATTGGGCGGCACACCCGGCGCGGGCGGCTGCGCCATGTTCGGCGGCAGCGGCAGGATCGACACGGTCGGCCAGCCGGGCCGCGGGCCGTTGCCGTTGTAGTACGGGTTGGTCGGATTCACCGGCACCGGCGGTCCGAGCGGCGGGGTGTACACCGGATCCGGTTTGCCCACACCGAGATTGCTCAGCGTGACGCCGATCTGCTGGTCCACCGACAGCCAGGTGTTGACCGACCCGCCGAAGGTGGACTCCAGCGTGGAGTCGGGGAACGGATAGGTCGGGATCAGCGGCAGCGCGGTGATCAGATCCGGCGCGGACTTGCCCAGCTCCTGCAGCGTCGGACGCAGCGCGGTCAGGTCGCGGATCAGGTCGTCCTTGGAGTGATCGAGCACGTCGAAACCGGCCTGGCCCACCCGATCGAGCTGGGTGAGCAGCCCGACCAGCTGCGGGCGCTGCTCCTCCAAGATCTTGACGCCCTGGGGCAGCTGGTCCAGGATCTTGCCGATCTGATCGGTCTGCCTGCTCACCCGGCTGCTCAGCACATCGAGACCGTCGAGCGCCCTTGTGATGTCGTCGACCTGGTCATCGAGGCCCTTGATCAGGATGTTCGCCTGATCGAGCAGCGAACGCACCCGGTCCTCGCGGCCGCCGATGGTCTTGTTCAGCTCGGTCACGATCGGTTGCAGCTGCGCGACGCCACCGCCGTTGAGCAGCAACGACATCGCGCCGAGCACCTGCTCGATCTCGGTGGCGTGCCGGGTGTGGTCGACCGGGATCACCGACCCGTCGGTCAGCTTCCTGGTCTCCGGCTCGGCCGCGGGCTTGGACAGCTCGATGAACTTCTCGCCGAGCAGATTCGACTGCCGCACCTCGGCTCGCGCGTTCGCGGGCAGGTCGACCGAGGAGTTCACCACGGCCCGCACGGTGGCCGTCCACTGGTCCTTGCCGATCTTGATGTCCTCGACCCGGCCCACCGGCAGGCCCTCGACCTTCACCGCGGACTGCGGCACCAGGTCGAGCACGTCGTCGAACTGGATATCGATGTACATCGGATGGTCGCCGACGTCGGCGCCGCCGGGCAGCGGCACGCTGTAGATGCCGTCGGAGGCGCACGAGGTGACCAGGGCGGCGGTCACCCCGATGGCCAGCGCGGCACCGAGACCGCGTGTGACGGAACGGATTCGGCTACTCACCGCGCACCTCCCTGCGACGGCGGAAGCCGGTCGGACGGGATGCCGGGCACCGTGCCCGGCACCGGAGCGCGCTGCTCGTTCTCCCCGCTGAGCACGCCGAACGGCAGGATCAGCGTCGGCGTCTGCACGCCGGCGGTGATCTGATCGGCGATCTCCTTGCAGTGATCGAGGATCGGGCGCATCTGCCTGCCCAGCGCCTCGAACTGCGGATCGCCCGGCCGCAGCTTGGACACGTCGATCAGCTTGCACATCACTCCGAACGGATCCTGCAGGTCGGTGAAGTTGGCGCGCATGTCGAGGGTGCCGGACTCGGCGTTGTGGATGTTGATCAGGTTGCTCAGCGCCAGCGGCAGCACCGGCAGCGCGGCGGCCAGGTCGTCGCGCTGATCCGACAGCGTCTTGGTCAGCGTGACCAGCCCCTCGGCATTGCTGGCGATCAGGTCGCGGTTGTTGTCGATGAACCGGGCGACATCGCCGAGCGCGACCGACAGCAGGTTCAGCGCGGCGCCGAGGTCGCTGCGCTCGCTGGCCAGGAAGCTGGACAGGTCGGCGAGCTGGACGTTGAACTGGCGCACCTGCGCGTCGTTGTCGGCCAGCATGGTGACGAAGTTCTGCAGGTTCTTGACCGTGTCGAAGATGTCGCCGCGCGCGTCGGACAGGTACTTGGCCGCCTTGGACAGCTGGGTGAGGCTGTTGGCGAGGGCCTCGCCGTTGCCGTCCAGGTTCGCCGCGCCGGTGCGCACCAGCTGGTTGACCGCGCCGTCCTTGTTGGCGCCGTTGGGGCCCAGCGCGTCCGAGAGCTCGGTGATGCTCTTGTACAGCTGGTCCACCTCGACCGGGGTGACCGTGCGGTCGCGCGGAATCGTCGCGGTGCGCGGCATCTTGTCCCCGCCGGTGTAGACCGGGGTGAGCTGGATGTAGCGGTCGGACACGATCGACGGCGTGATCTGCGCGGCCCTGGCGTTCGCCGGGATGTCGAAGGAGCGATCGACGCTCATCACGATCTTGACCTGATCGCCCTGCGGCTCAACCGAATCCACCTTGCCGACCGGCACGCCGAGCACCCGCACGTCCGAGCCCTCGTAGATGCCGACCGAGCGATCGAAGTACGCGGTGATCTTGGTGGTGGTCAGCCGGTCGACCGTCCACCACAGCACGCCGGCGGCGACCACGGCCACCACCAGGACGAGCGCGATGGTGATCTTGGTACCGCGCCCCGAAGTACGCAGCGCCTGCAACCGGTCCGCCATGTCAGTTACCTCCCATGTTGCGGATCGGCGGACGGGCGCCGGGGATCTCCGGCAGCGCGGGCGGGATCAGGTTGACGATCACCGCGTCGAACCAGCGGCCGGTGCCGAGCACGTTGGCGTAGATCCCGTAGAACGGGGCCGCCAGCTCCAGGGTCTTGGAGATGTTCTGCTGGTTGGCATTCAGCAGATCGATCGAGCCGCGCAGGTTCTTCAGCGCCGGGCCGATCTGCTCCTCGTTGTCGTGCACCAGCGCGGTGAGCTCGGCGGACACCGTCTTGGCGCCGGAGAGCAGCTGCGCGATCGACTGCTGGCGAATGTTGAGCTCGGCCAGCAACTGCCCGCCGTTGGCCAGCAGCCGCTCGAACTCCGCGTTGCGGTCGGCCAGCACCTGGGTGGTCTGCCTGGTCGCGGCGAACAGCTTCTTCAGCTCCTCGTCCCGCTTGGCCAGCGTCTCCGACAGCCGGGCGACGCCGTCGATCGAGCCGCGCAGCTCCGGCGGTGTGGTGGCGAACGCGTCCGAGAGCACCCGCATGCTGGTGGCCAGCTGGGCGGTGTCGATCTGGTCGATGTTCTTCGCCGCGTCGGTGAACGCGTCCACCACGTCGTACGGAGCGACCGTGCGGGACAACGGAATCCGGCTCGCCGGGTCGGCGGCGCGGGAGCCCTTCGGGTCCAGCGCCAGATACTTCTGGCCGAGCACGGTCTTGATCTGGATCGAGGCGGTGGTCTCGCTGCCGATCCAGGCGTCCTGGGTGCGGAAGTCGACGAGCACCTTGGGGCCGTCGAGGCGCACGTCGGATACCGAACCGACCTTCACCCCCGCGATCCGGACCTCGTTGCCCTTCTTCAGCCCAGCGGCCTCGGAGAATTCGGCGGTGTACTTGGTGCCCGCGCCGATGATCGGCAGCCGGTCCAGGAAGAACGCGGACACCGTCACCAGCAACACCATGACCAGGCCGAGCACGCCCATGAAGACGGGACTGCGGCGTCCGAGCAGAATCCGGTCGTCCATCAGCGGGCCTTCCCGGAGCAGCGCGGCGCGGCATTGGTGTAGATGGGCTGGTTGATCGTCGGCAGTGCGGCGGGCAGGTTCAGGTTCGGGGCGTCCGCCGTGCCCGGCCCGACGACGATGTCGATACCGCACAGATAGAACTGGAACCAGGAACCGTAACTGCCTACCCGGCCGAGCTTTTCCATCTTGATCGGCAGGTTGCGCAGGACGTCGTTCACGTCGTCCTGGCGATCGTTGATGGTGCCGGCCAGCTGACTCAGTCCGGCGATCGAGCCCTGCAGCGTCGGCCGCACCGGCACCAGCAGATCGGCGGTGGCCGAGGCCAGGTTGCCGAGCGAGGTGACCGAACGGCCGATCGTGTCCCGTTCCGCGGACAGGCCGCTGACCAGTGCCTCGGTATTGACGATGAGCTTGTCGAACTGATCGTCGCGCTGATTGACCGTGTCCAGCACCGCGGTCAGGTTGCGCACCAGTTCGCCGATCACCGCGTCCTTGTCCGCGATCTTGTTGGTCAGGTTCGCGGTGGTGGCGACCAGGTCGTGGATGGTGCCCTGCTCGCCCTGGAACACCTGGATGATCTCGAAGGAGAGCTTGTTCACGTCATCGGCGGTCAGCGTGCGGAACAGCGGGCGGAAGCCGTTGAACAGCGTGGTGAGGTTGAGCGCGGGATTGGTGCGCTCTAGCGGAATCGTGCCGCCCTCGTTGAGCTTTCGGCCCTGCTCGCCGGTGCCCTGCTCCAGCGCGATGTAGCGCTGGCCGACCAGGTTCCGGTAGCGGATGCTCGCGGTGGTCGAGGCGGGCAGCCAATTGCGGTCGGTGAGTTCGAAACTCACCTCGGCCAGGCGCTTGTCCACGATCGCGATATTGGTGACCTTGCCGATCCGCACGCCGGCGACGCGCACCTCGTCACCCTTGTTGAGCGAGGTGACATCGGTGAAACGAGCCTTGAACTTCGTGCCGTTCCCGCTGTAATTGGCGATGGACAGCGCGAGCACGGTGGTCGCGAACACGGTCACGAGGACGAAGATGACCAGCTTGGTGAGCGGGCCACCGAGGCCACGGAGTCGCTGCTTCATCGAACGCTCACCTCGCTACCCCGGAACGCGGGCGCGCCTGCCCTGGTCACCCAGCTCGGCACCTGGTCGGGCGCAACACCATTGGCGGCGCCGTAGATCGCGCCGAGCGACTGCTGCTCGACCGGCGAACCGGCGATGGTCGGCACCCGGCCGGCCGGGTAGACGCCGAACTGCGGCGGCGACAGCTTGCCGGTCTCCAGATCGCCGGGATTGCGGCTCGGCACCGCGTAGGAGCCGTCGTTGTTCGCGCCGCCGGTGTACTGGCCGGGGTCGACGCCGAGCGGCTTCTCCGGAATACACCACGGACCGCGGTCGTCGAGCCAGCGCGGCTCGTCCTGGTTCGGCAGATACTTGCCGCGCGGGTTGGTCAGCTCGATGCTCACCCGGGTGCCCGGATTCTTCGTGCCCTTGCCGAGGATCTCGTCGATGCGCGGCTTGAGCTGAGCGAAGTTCGCCATCACGCACGGGAACGTCGGCGAGTAGGTGGCCAGCTGCTCGAGCAACGGGCGGGAGTCGGCGGACAGGTCGATGATGTTGTCCCGGTTGGCCACCAGGAAATCGGCGCTGTTCGAGGAGGCGGGGGTCAGCACGGCGTACAGCGAGTCGATGTCGAAGCGCCGTTGCACGATGGTCGCGTTGGTGGTGCGCAGGTTGTCCAGCGCGTTCACCAGCTGCGGCGCGGCGTCGGCGTAGGTGGCGGCCACCTCGGCGAAGCTGCGCAGGTCCGCCTGCAGGTCCGGCAGCACGCCGTTGACCTGACGGAAGATGTTGTCCAGCTTGTCCACGCTCTCGCCGAGCGCCACCCCCTGACCGGACAGCGCCTGCGACAGCGCGCCGAGGGTGGCGGCCAGATCCTGCGGCGGGATCGCCTGCAGCAGCGGCATCAGGTCGTCGAGCAGCTTGCTCAGCTCGATCGCGTTGCCGCTCTTGTCCTGTTGCAGGGTCACCCCGTCGGTCAGGTGCTTCGCGCTGCGATCGGCCGGAATCATCAGGTCCACGTATCGCTCGCCGAACAGCGTCTTCGGCAGCAGCCGCGCGGTCGCGTTGGCGGGAATCTGATCGGCCTTGTCCGGGTGGATGGCCAGGTGCAGGGTCACCTTGCCGTTCTCGGAATCGCTCGACCGGACATCGCCGACGGTGATGCCGCGGACCTTCACGTCCGCGTTCTTGGTGAGCGCGTTGCCCACGCTGTCGGTGACCAGGTCGACGTCGACCGTCTTCACGAACTGCTTGTTGTAGATCGCGATCGTGGTCGCGAGAAACAGCGCGACCACCACGAAGAACGCGATGCCGAGCAGCCGCACGCGCAGCTTCTCGGTGGACCGCCACGCCTGCACACCGCGACTCATCCGGCCACCCGCACCGTCGTTGTCGTCCCCCAGATGGCCAGGCTGAGGAAGAAATCGAGCACATTGACCAGCACGATGGCCGCGCGCACCGCACGCCCCACCGCGACGCCGACGCCCGCCGGTCCGCCGGTGGCGTGGAAGCCGTAGTAGCAGTGCACCATGATGATCACGAACGCGAACACCAGCACCTTGACGAACGAATAGAGCACGTCCTCAGGTGGTAGGAACAGGCTGAAGTAGTGGTCGTAGGACCCACTGGACTGCCCGTTGAACCAGATGCTGATCATCCGCGAGGCCAGGAACGTGCCGAGCAGGCCGACGATGTAGAGCGGGATCACCGCGAGGAAGCCGGCGATCACCCGGGTGGTGACCAGGAACGGCACGCCGGGCACCGCCATCACCTCGAGCGCGTCGATCTCCTCGGAGATCCGCATGGCGCCGAGCTGCGCGGTGAAACCACAGCCCACCGTCGCCGACAACGCCAAAGCCGCGACCAGCGGCGCGATCTCGCGGGTGTTGATGTAGGCGGTGAGGAAGCCGGTCAGCACCGAGCTGCCGAGCGCGTCCAGCGCCTTGAAGCCCTGCAGGCCGACCACGACGCCGACCGAGCCGGACATGAACACGATGACGCCGATGGTGCCGCCGATCACCGCGAGCGCGCCGCTGCCGAAGGTCACCTCGGCGAGCAGCCGCATGACTTCCTTGCGGTAATGCACGGCGGTGCGCGGGATCCAGGCGATGGCGCGGGTGTAGAACGACATCTGCTCGCCGGCCCGATCGATCACCTTCAGTGGTGAACGGGCGATACTTCCCGCCCGGCGAAGCGATTTGGCGAGAGCGGGGTTGCGGTACTGGGTGGCCACCGGTCAGGCGCCCTTGGCCGGGACGACCTGCAGGTACACCAGGGTGAGAATGAGGTTCACGAAGAACAGCACCAAGAACGTGATCACCACGGATTGGTTCACCGCTTCACCTACTCCCTTCGGGCCACCCTTGGGGTGCAGACCCTTGTATGCGGCGATCACACCGGCTATCAGACCGAACACCAGCGCCTTGAACTCACCGATCCACAGGTCCGGCAGCTGCGCCAGGGCGGAGAACGAGGCGAGGTACGCGCCGGGCGTGCCGCCTTGCAGCAGCACATTGAAGAAGTAACCGCCCGCGATGCCGACCACCGACACCAGGCCGTTGAGCAGCAGCGCCACCACGGTCATGCCGAGCACGCGGGGCACGACCAGCTTGTGCACCGGATCGACGCCGAGCACCTCCAGCGCGTCGATCTCCTCACGGATGGTGCGCGAGCCGAGGTCGGCCGCGACCGCCGAACCGGCCGCGCCCGCGATGATCAACGCCGTGACGATCGGCGCCGCCTGCTGCACGGTGGCGAGCACACTGGTTGCGCCGGTGAAGGATTCGGCACCGAGCTGTTTGATGAGCGAGCCGGTCTGCAGCGCGACGACCGCGCCGAAGGGAATAGCGACGAGTGCGCTGGGCAGGATCGAGACACTCGCGATGAACCACGACTGCTCGATGAACTCCCGCCACTCGAACGGCCGGCGAAACGTCTTGCGCAGCACGTCCACGAACAGCGCAAAGATGTTGCCGGCCTGGCCAAACCCCGACTCCAGTGGAGTCCGCAATCGCGCCAGGGAGGAATTCACGATCGCAGATGTTACCCGTTAGTTGTGTTGTGTCGAGTGGTGGTCTCGTACGCGCCGCCCTGGTAACCACCCAGGTCGCTGTTGTTGTACGCGAGCACCTGCGTCTCGTCGTTCTGATCAAGTGATTCGCGAATCGCGGTTTGCGCCGCGTGCGGCAGGGTGTGCATGATCTCGCGGACCCGCTCCTTGCGCCGGTTGACCGCCTGCCGGACCGGCATGCCGGGGGTCGCCTGCATCTGCGGGATGATGCCCTCGACCTCTTCGGCGCCGCCGTGGTGATGGCCGCCGTCGAACATCGCTTGCTCGCGGGCCATCTGGGCCTCGTCCTTCTCCTCGGACATGCCGATCGGGCCCTGCATGCGTCCGTTGAGGAACTGCTTGACCACGGGCTCGTCGGAGGTCAGCAGGACCTCGCGCGGGCCGAACATGACCAGCTGGCGGCGGAACATCATGCCGATGTTGTCCGGCACGGTGCGGGCCAGGTTGATGTTGTGCGTGACGATCAGGATGGTGGCGTCGATCTGCGCGTTGATATCGATCAGCAGCTGGCTGATGTAGGCGGTGCGCACCGGGTCGAGGCCGGAGTCCGGCTCGTCGACGAGGATGATCTGCGGGTCCAGCACGAGGGCGCGGGCCAGCCCGGCGCGCTTGCGCATACCGCCGGAGATCTCGCCGGGCAGCTTGCCTTCGGCCCCGAGCAGACCGGTCAGCTCCAGCTTCTCCATGACGATCTTGCGGACCTCGGATTCCGGCTTCTTCGTGTGCTCACGAAGCGGGAACGCGACATTGTCGAAGAGGTTCATCGAGCCGAACAGCGCGCCGTCCTGGAACAGCACGCCGAAGAGCTTGCGGATCTCGTAGAGATCCTTGTTCGAGCAGGTGGTGATATCGGTGTCGCCGACGAAGATCGAGCCGCGCTCCGGGCGCAGCAGGCCGATCAGCGACTTCAGAAAGACCGACTTACCGGTGCCCGACGGGCCCAGCAGTGCGCTGACCTCACCGGTCGGCAAGGTCAGGGAGACATCCTGCCAAATTCGCTGGGATCCGAAGGACTTGGTAATACCTTCGGTTCTGACCTCGACGCCCACGCCAACCTCCACAATTTCTCAGCGAGCTGCCCACCAGCTAACCGCGTGCTCGGTCTCGCGGTGTGTCACGTCACAGTGGGTCGGGCCACTGTATCTCAAGAGCGAGACGGGGCACACCCCAACCTGACTGAAGAGTAACCCCGTTTCATTCGCTATTTCCGCATTGTTGGTGCAGGTCGCCATAAATAGCAAACGGGCGGCCCCCACAATGGGGACCGCCCGTCGGCGATTCGGTCGGGAATTACTTGACCGAGACCTTGGCGCCGGCCTCTTCCAGCTTCGCCTTGGCAGCCTCGGCGGCGTCCTTGGCAACCTTCTCCAGGATGGCCTTCGGCGCGCCCTCGACGAGGTCCTTGGCTTCCTTCAGGCCCAGGCCGGAGACGATCTCGCGGACCACCTTGATGACCTGGATCTTCTTGTCGCCCGCACCCTCGAGGATGACGTCGAACTCGTCCTGCTCCTCGACGGCGTCGGCAACGGCGCCCGGGCCGGCCGGACCGGCGACGGCGACCGGAGCCGCGGCGGTGACCTCGAACTTCTCTTCGAACTTCTTGACGAAGTCCGACAGCTCGAGCAGGGTCATGTTGCCGAAGGTCTCCAGCAGTTCGTCAACGTTGGCCATGATGTTGTTCCTTTCGGTAGTTGTTGTCTATGAGGGCGACGCGCACGCGAATCACCCATGTCTTTCATTGGCGGCCTGCACTGGCCCTGCGTGGTTACGCTGGCGCTGCCGCCTCCGGGCCTGATGCTCAGGCCGCGTGGGTTATTCCGCGGCAGCGGTTTCGCCACCGGCTTCGGCCTGCTTCTTCTCCACGAGCGCGGCGGCAAGGCGAGCCACCTGCGATGCGGGAGCGTTGAACAGACCGGCGGCCTTCGCCATGTTGCCCTTCATCGCACCGGCCAGCTTGGCCAGCAGGACCTCGCGGGACTCCAGGTCGGCGATCTTCTCGACCTCGGACACGGACAGCGGCGCGCCGTCCATGTAGCCGCCCTTGATGATGAGCGCCTTGTTGTCCTTCGCGAAGGTCTTGAGCGCCTTCGCCGCGGTGACAGGCTCGCCGCTGATGAAGGTGATCGCGGTCGGTCCGACGAACAGCTCGTCGAGGCCTTCCACGCCAGCTTCGGCAGCAGCGCGCTTGACCAGGGTGTTCTTGGCGACGGAGTACGTGGCTTCGGCGCCCAGCGCGCGGCGCAGCTCGGTGAGCTTGCCGACCGACAGTCCACGGTATTCCGTGACAACGGTGGCAGTGGAGCTCTTGAACTGCTCCGCGATCTCCTCGACCGCAGTGACCTTCTCGGGTTTTGCCATACTTCGCCTCCTCTCTGATGGTCGGTTCGAAACGGACTACCGATCAGGGGACGGCGACAAAACAAACGCCCCGGACGCAGGGCGTTCCGGGGCGCACAAACAACTCACGGCCTCGGTTCTCCCTGCGTGGGCCGCCGGCAATGTCGCCGGACCTTCGATCGAACCCATGCGGGCTCGACGACCAACGGTCTTCGGTAGAACGGATTGGGTAGGAATCGAACTAGTCGATAACTGTTGTCCAATGTACCTGGACCACCCCCCAACTGCCAAAACGGGGTACACCCACGCGGAATCGGCACCATTCGGCAGCCGAATCGATGTGCTACTCATCACAATCGACTCCGCGATGTGGCCGAGATCGCCAGCCGAAGGTGTTACCAACGGTGACAGTTACTGTTTGACTGCTGAACTATGGCAACCTCCATAGTCGATCCACCGGTGCTGCTGGAACGACGTAACCAGCGCTTTCTCGCCTTGGCCGTGATCTGCCTCGCCGAGTTGCTAGTCGTCCTGGACAACACCATCGTGAACGTCGCACTGCCCTCCATCGGGGTACAGCTGCGCACCGGCGTCAGCGGCCTGCAATGGGTCGTCGACGCGTACACCCTCACCTTCGCGGGGCTGTTACTCGCGTTCGGCAACCTGGGCGATCGGCTCGGCCGCCGCCGGGTGATGATGGTCGGCCTGGTCGGCGTCGGCGCCATGTCGGTGGCCGGCGCGCTGTCCGGCTCGATGGGCGGGGTGATCGCCGCGCGCGCCGCGATGGGCGTGTTCGCCGCGGCCGTGTTCCCCGCGACGCTGGCCCTGATCATCAACATCTTCCACGACAAACGCGAACGCGCCCTGGCCATCGCGGCGTGGACCGCGATGGCCGGCTTCGCCATCGCGATCGGCCCGATCTCCGGCGGCTGGCTGCTCGAGCACTTCACCTGGCACTCGGTCTTCTGGATCAACGTGCCGCTGGCCGCGGTCGCACTGGTGGCGACGCTGCTCTGGGTACCGGAATCGCGCTCCACCACCGTCGGCCGGCTCGATCTGCCCGGCATCGGACTGTCCATCGCGGGCATCACGCTGGTGGTCTGGTCCATCATCGAGGCGCCGCGCTTCGGCTGGCTGTCCACCACCACGCTGGGCACCGGCGCGGTCGGCCTTATCCTGCTCGTCGCCTTCGTTGTCTGGGAATTGCGCACTGCCGCACCAATTCTCGATATGACGCTGTTCCGCAATCGGCGATTCTCGATGCCCGCCCTGTCGATTGCGATCTGCTACTTCTCGATGTTCGGATTCCTTTTCCTCATCACCCAGTATTTCCAAGGGGTGCGTGAATACACGCCGCTCGAATTCGGTATCGCCTCACTGCCTTTCGCGTTCTCGGTGGCCGTCGGCGCACCGATCGCCACCTTGCTCGCGCAGCGATTCGGGCCTACTCCGGTCATCGTCACCGGCCTGCTGAGCACCGGGCTCGGGCTGTATCTGGGCGGCCAGGTGACGGTGGACAGTCCCTACGTCACCGACGTGCTGCCCGCCATGGTGTTCATGGCGCTCGGCGTCGGCATCGTCCAGGGGCCGGCCACCGAATCGATCATGGGATCGCTGCCGCTGAACGAGGCGGGGGCCGGATCCGCGGTGAACGACACCACCAGGGAGATCGGCGGCACCCTCGGCGTCGCGGTGCTCGGCTCGATCGTGGCGTCGTACTACACGACCAGGATCGCCCCGCGCATCGACGCGTTGCCGACCGGCCTGATGAGCGCGAACGAGAAGGAGCTGGTGAAGTCCAGCCCGCTCAGCGTGCTGGAGATCCGTAAGCGCCCGCTCCCCCCGTTCTTCGAGAGCCAGCGGGAAAACCTCATCGTCGCCATGAAAACGGCCGCGCTGCAGGGCTCGCACACCGCGTCGCTGGTCGCCGCGAGCGCGGTGGTGGTGTGCGCGGTCGTGGTCGCGATCTTCCTGCCGTGGGGCGCGCCGGAGGGCGAGTCGGTGCTGCTCGCCTGGCGGGAAGGGACACGACCGCAGGAGGATTCGGCCGACTGAGGTCGAATTGTCGCACCGGCGGTCGGGATTCGGGCGGATCCCGGCCTAGTGCCGTGGGTCAGGCGGTCGCCCGGGCGACCAGCCGGTTCAGCGCCGCCACGGCGCCGGTACGGAACTCCGCGGTGGCGACCAGCCCGTCGGGTCCGACGTCGTCCCGGCCGACCGGCAGCCGGGCGCAGTCGTCGGGGACCACGTCCGCGCCCACGTAACCGAGAACCAGGGCCAGCGTCGCGGCGGCGCCTTCGCCACGGCCGGGTGCGGCCACGGTGATCCAGGCGGTCGGCTTCTCGTACAGATCGGCGGTGCCGACGGTCCAGTCGAGCAGGTTCTTCAGGCTCCCCGGGAGCGTGCCTGCGTATTCGGGGGTGCAGAACAGCACCGCGTCGGCCTGCGAAAGCTGTTCGCGCAGTGCGAGAACCGCCGGGTGCCCGGTGCCGTCGTCATCCGGGTTGAAGGCGGGCAGTGCGGCGAGCCCGTCGAACCAGCGCGCGTCCACGTCGTCGGCGGCCAGCGCCTGAACCGTGCGCAGGGCGGCGGAATTGGTCGAAGCACCGCGCGTGCTCCCGGAGATGAGCAGGACAACCGTCACGACACGACCAACGACGCCGCCGCCGGAATTAGTCCGGCCCACGAACGCGTCCGGGCGGGAACGCGATTCGCGTTCCCGCCCGGACGGACGTGCTGGGTGCTACTTAGGACGCATCCTCATCGAGGAGGTTGCGGGTGCGGTTCGGGTCCACCGGGATGCCCGGTCCGGTGTTCGTCGAAACCGTCACCTTCTTGACGTAGCGGCCCTTGGCGGTCGACGGCTTCACGCGGAGGATCTCCTCCAGCGCGGCGCCGTAGTTCTCCACCAGCGCGGCATCGGCGAAGGAGGCCTTGCCGATGACGAAGTGCAGGTTGGCCTGCTTGTCGACGCGGAAGTTGATCTTTCCGCCCTTGATGTCGTTGACCGCCTTGGTCACGTCGTTGGTGACCGTGCCCGTCTTCGGGTTCGGCATCAGGCCACGCGGTCCGAGGACACGCGCGATCCGGCCGACCTTGGCCATCTGATCCGGGGTGGCGATCGCGGCGTCGAAATCGAGCCAGCCGCCCTGGATCCGCTCGATCAGGTCCTCGGCGCCGACGGCGTCCGCACCGGCGGCCTCGGCCTCGGCGGCCTTCTCGCCTGCCGCGAACACGATGACGCGGGCGGTCTTACCGGTGCCGTGCGGCAGGTTGACCGTGCCGCGAACCATCTGGTCCGCCTTGCGGGGATCGACGCCGAGACGAACGGCGACCTCGACGGTCGCGTCGGTCTTGGTGGTCGCGGTCTCCTTGGCCAGCCGCGCCGCGGCGAGCGGGGAGTAGAGCGTGTCGCGATCGACCTTCTCGGCCGCGGCGAGATACGCCTTGCTTCGTTTTGCCATGATTCTCTGTCCTTAGTTTCTGGTTCAGCCGTGGTTACCGGGCCTGGCCGGCCCTCCCACCTGGAGCGAGTTCGCTCAGCCCTCGACGGTGATACCCATCGAACGCGCGGTACCCGCAATGATCTTCGCCGCCTGATCGAGATCGTTGGCGTTCAGATCTTCCTGCTTGGTCTTGGCGATCTCGCGCACCTGATCCATGGTCACCTTGGCGACCTTGGTGCGGTGCGGCTCGGCCGAGCCCTTCTGCACACCGGCGGCCTTGAGCAGCAGCCGAGCGGCGGGCGGGGTCTTCAGCTTGAAGTCGAACGAGCGATCCTCGTAGACCGAGATCTCGACCGGAATGACGTTGCCACGCTGCGACTCGGTCGCGGCGTTGTACGCCTTGCAGAACTCCATGATGTTGACGCCGTGCTGACCGAGCGCGGGACCCACCGGAGGGGCGGGGTTCGCCTGGCCGGCCTGGATCTGAAGCTTGATGATCCCGGCGAGCTTCTTCTTCTTGGGGGGCATCTTTCTTTCCTAGGTGTCTGTTTTCCTTGCTCTTTGCAAGTCCTGGTGAATCAACCCGTGAACCGGGCCGATTCATTCCGTCGGGGACGGAACGTCTTAGATCTTCGCGACCTGGGTGAAGCCGA
Source organism: Nocardia sp. NPDC056564 (assembly GCF_042793755.1). NCBI lineage: Bacteria > Bacillati > Actinomycetota > Actinomycetes > Mycobacteriales > Nocardiaceae > Nocardia > Nocardia sp. NPDC056564. The sequence goes on along the minus strand of NZ_JBHTUR010000007.1, from coordinate 329,966 downwards.
GCTCGACCGGGGTCTCGCGGCCGAAGATCGACACGAGCACCTTGAGCTTCTGCTGCTCGGCGTTGACCTCGGAGATGCTGGCGGGCAGCGTCGCGAAGGGGCCGTCCATGACGGTCACCGACTCGCCGACCTCGAAGTCGACCTCGATGGCCGGCTTGGACACCGACTCGGTGGACGACTCGGACGTGCCCGTGCCCGCGGCGGCCGGAGCCTTCTTCTGCTGGGCGGCGGGGACGAGGAACTTCACCACGTCATCGATGGACAGCGGCGACGGGCGCGAGGTGGCGCCGACGAAACCGGTGACGCCGGGGGTGTTGCGCACCGCGCCCCACGACTCGTCGTTGAGTTCCATCCGGACCAGGATGTAGCCGGGCAGCACCTTGCGGTTGACGTTCTTGCGCTGGCCGTTCTTGATCTCGGTGACCTCTTCGGTCGGCACCTCGACCTGGAAGATGTACTCCTCGAGGTCGAGGTTCTGCACGCGGGTCTCGAGATTGGCCTTCACCTTGTTCTCGTAACCGGCGTACGAGTGGATGACGTACCAGTCACCGGGGGCGCGCCGCAGCGCGGACTTCATCTCGGCGACCGGATCGGCGGGTTCGGCATCGATCGGAGCGGCAGCGGCTTCCTCGTCGGTCTCCGACTCGGAGTCGACGGCGCCCTCGGAGTCCACGTCCTCGGAGTCTTCGACGGTCGCGGCGTCCTCGGTCGTGGGATCCACCACCGCGTCCTCGACCGGGAACTCTTCGTTTGTGTCGTTCTCCGGGGTGCTCACTGGGGCACTCGCTTCCTGTGTCGTCACGTACATCCTCTGCGTGCCGGGGCCGGGCGCGCGGCGGAACCAGTCCGCCCGGGTCTGCCCCGGAGATCGGCCGGCGTCGGCTCGTTCTGCTCTAGCCGAACAGCCAGTTGACACCCTTGATGAACGCCACATCCAACCCGCTGATGAACGCGACCATGAAAATCACGAACACCAGAACAACGCTCGTATAGGTGACCATCTGCTTCCGGTTGGGCCAGATCACCTTGCGCAGTTCCGCGATTACCTCACGCAGGAACTTGATCAAACGCTTGAACGGATTACGCGTTCCGCGTTCGGCCCGATCGGTCTTGGTTGCCTTGCGCGACGTGGGTCGATCCAGAGTGGCGATCGAACCGGTGTCGGACGACGCGCTGCGAGTCCGCCGGGCGGTTCGCTTGCCACTCGGACGAACTCCGCCGGCGGTGTCATCGCCGTCGTCGGTCGCATGTGCGCCCAGGCGATCTTCCCGCTCGCTCACGTCGATCCTTTCGTCGCTGGCATCCAGGGCAGGGGCGACAGGACTTGAACCTGCAACCTGCGGTTTTGGAGACCGCTGCTCTGCCAGTTGAGCTACGCCCCTTCGGTTGGATCCGTGTTGGCCGTCCAACCACTGTTCGGTATTCAGTTGTTCTTCTGGTGTCACATAACACGCGCGCTGCTTGGCAGTTGCCGATTCCTTCGGCGAATCCTCGAGAACTCGCCCGGAACCGGCTCTACAGAGCAGCGCGCAACGGCTGGTGACCCCAGAAACCTGAGTGTACGTTACCGTCCGCGTCGTTTGCCAATCAGGGTCAAGCGACCAGGTCAGGCAGTATCCACTTGGCCTGATCGGTGCCCTTCATGACCACGCGAGCTACCGCTTCCGCGCCTGACCGCTCAGGACAGTTGGACGGTAGCCGTAGCGCGCCCGAAGATCTTGCGCCCCGCCGACTTCGCCACGATGGCGATGACCGCGGTCCGCGTCTCCGGATCGACCGACTTCACCTTACCGGTGTACTCGATCTCGGCGGCCTCACCCGTCCCCACATAGACCGGGCTGGTGAAGCGGACGTTGTATTCCTTGACCGCGCCGGGATCGCCGAGCCAGGAGGTGACGAAGCCGCCGCCGAGGCCCATGGTGAGCATGCCGTGCGCGACCACGTCCTCGAGGTCGACCAGCTTGACCACCTCGTCGCTCCAGTGGATCGGGTTGGCGTCGCCGGAGACGCCTGCGTAGTTCACCAGGTCGCCACGGGTCAGCCGGACGATCCGAGTGGGGAGTTCGTCACCGGCCGCGATGTCGTCGAAGCTGCGCGCGCGCTTGCTCGGCGCGACCTCGGGCACCTTGGCGGCGACCACGGGGGCGGGCACGTTGGCGCGCGGACGGTGATCCGGGGCGTCCTCGCCGATGCCGTGCATCAGCACGTTGCGCACGACGTCGTTGAGGTTCGGGTCGATGTCGCCGCCGCTGCGGCCGATCAGCGTGGTGTAGGTGGTGAGCACCAGCTCGTCGTTCTGCGCGGTGACGATGTTCTTGGTGACGATGATGTCGCCGCCGAACGCCTGCCGGAACGAGTGCAGGTAGACGTCGCAGACCAGCTGGTCACCGACCCGGATCGGCCGGTGGAATTCCAGGATCTGGTCGGTCTGCAGGATCTGGCTCAGGTCGTAGCCGGTGACAATCTGCTCGAAGAGCTTGCGCTGGGCCAGAATGCCGACCAGGGAGATGAAGGTCAGCGGCGCGAGCAGGCCATCGTAGCCGTACTCCTGCGCGAGGTCCTCGTCCCAGTGCACCGGGTGGTAGTCCTGCACGGCGCGCGCGTATTCGCGCACCTTCTCGCGGCCGACCTCGTAGTAGTCGTCGACGCGGTAGTGGTGCCCTACCATGGCGGCCGCGTGTGCTGCGGCGTCGAAGGACTCGACCGCCTGAACCGCATCGTCTGTACCGGTGTTGATTGTCACGGGAGGACTGTACCTATCTGACCCCGAGGCCCGGAGTCGGCGGAGCGTCTACTACCGCACTCAACCGTGGAAATGCGTCAGGGCCGGACAACCGTCCGGCCCTCGCACTGTCACGATCCAGATTGCCGAGAGCGGTCAGGCTCTCGACGCCGATCCACGCGGCAGCATCACGCGTGGCGGACTAGCGGGATTCTTTGTGTCCCCGGTGCGTGCCGCAGTTCGGGCAGAACTTCTTCAGTTCCAGCCGATCCGGGTCGTTGCGCCGGTTCTTCTTGGTGATGTAGTTGCGGTGCTTGCACTCTTCGCAGGCCAAGGTGATCTTTGGCCGGACATCGGTGGACTTCGCGGCCACGATATTCCTTCTTTCGGGTCAACCAGTTGGTCTGATCGGTTTTGGTAGCGATGGCCGGACTTGAACCGGCGACACAACGATTATGAGTCGTTTGCTCTACCGACTGAGCTACACCGCCACGGGGTCGCATTGCTGTAGTGCCGCGCCCGGCCCCACGAGTGGGAGCTAGTCCCACCAGAGTGGGAACTATATGCGATGCCGAGTCGGTCACCACCGGCAATCCGGCGAGCCCCCTAACGGAATCGAACCGTTGACCTTTTCCTTACCATGGAAACGCTCTGCCGACTGAGCTAAGGGGGCATGACTACTTTCGCACCAGGCTCCGAACATCCGACCCCGGCGCGGCGAAGTCTTGAACGAGGTTACACACCTAACGGTCAGAGCTCCAAACCGGGTGGTCAGAAGCCTTTTTCCGCGAGCGATCCGGCCCATGGCGCGCACCGCGGCCGAGGATCGGCGGCCCGCAACGAAAAACCCCCGCGGATCGGAACTTCGATCCACGGGGGCTTTCGGTGGCAGATGTAGGATTCGAACCTACGTAGGCTTTCGCCGACGGATTTACAGTCCGCTCCCATTGGCCGCTCGGGCAATCTGCCGTGCACTGAGTGCGGAAAGCAGAATACATCGCACCTCCACCCTGAATGCAAACCGGCTGGCCATCGGCCATGCGGCGGGACTACCGTCGCCCTCCGGGGTACAACTAACGGTGACCGATCAACCGGTCGAGCGAGCAGTTGGACCGCCAGGACAGGAGCGAAGTGTGGCCGATTCGTCATTCGATGTCGTCAGCAAGGTCGAACGTCAGGAGGTCGACAACGCGCTGCATCAGGCGGAGAAGGAGCTGACCACCCGGTACGACTTCCGCAATACCGGCGCGTCCATCGAGTGGTCCGGCGAGGACAAGATCGTGCTGACCGCCGAGGCCGAGGAGCGGGTCAAGGCGGCGCTGGACGTGTTCAAGGAGAAGCTGATTCGCCGCGACATCTCGCTCAAGGCGTTCGACGCCGGCGAGCCGGTGGCCTCCGGCAAGACCTACAAGATCACCGGAACGCTGGTGCAGGGCATCGACACCGAGCACGCGAAGAAGATCACCAAGAAGATCCGCGACGAGGGCCCCAAGGGCGTGAAGGCGCAGATCCAGGGTGAGGAACTGCGGGTGAGCAGCAAGAAGCGCGACGACCTGCAGGCCGTCATCTCGCTGCTGAAGGGCGAGGATTTCGGCATCGCCCTGCAGTTCGTCAACTACCGATAGCGGGCTCGCGAGTTCCGGCGATGTCGTCCGAACAGCAGCGGGCCGGGCTCGGCGTCGACGAGGGGATCCGCAGCCTGCTGCTGCTCATGCCGCGGGTGGTCGGGCGCGCCAAGCGATTACGGGTTCCGGACGAGCTCCGGGAGTTCTCGCTCGCGCCCCGGCACCTGTCGCTGCTGGCGATCCTGGTCTTCGAGGGTCCGAAGACGGTGAACGACCTCGCCGCACGGCTGGAGGTGGCACCGACGACGGTGAGCCTGATGGTCGGCGAACTCAGTCGCAGCGGGTTGCTCGAACGCACCGCGGACGACCGGGATCGTCGCCGCACGTTCGTGGGAATCGCTGCGGCACATACGGATTCGGTCAACGAATGGCTCGGCGGCAGCGCCCGCGCGTGGCGCAGGGTGCTCGAACCGCTGACGCCCGAACAGCGCAGGCTGTTCGTCGACACCTTCCGCGCGTTCGAGGCGGAGTTGGCGGGCGAGGACGCTCAGTAGTCCCTTCGCCCGCCGGCCATTTCCTCCAGCCTGGCGATGCGCTCGGCCATCGGCGGATGGGTGGAGAACCAGCGGGCGGCGCGCTCCCCCGCGCGAAACGGGTTGGCGATCATCAGGTGTGACTGAGCGGTCAATTGCGGCTCAGGGGGCAAGGGGGCGGCTTGCACGCCGCGCTCCAGCTTGCGCAGGGCCGAGGCGAGGGCCAGCGGGTCGCCGGTGAGTTCGGCGCCGGACTGGTCCGCCTGGAATTCGCGGGACCGGGAGACGGCCAGCTTGATCAGGCTGGCGGCGATCGGGCCGAGCAGCGAGATGAGCAGCACGCCGAGGATGTTCGGGCCCTCGCCGTTGCGGTTGCCGCCGAACGCGGAGGCGAAGTAGGCGAGGTTGGCCAGACCGGAGATGACCGCGGCCAGCGCGCCGGCCACCGAGGAGATCAGGATGTCGCGGTTGTAGACGTGCGATAGCTCATGGCCGAGCACCGCGCGTAGCTCTCGTTCGTCGAGAATCTGCAGGATGCCGCTGGTACAGCAGACCGCGGCGTGCCGGGGATTGCGGCCGGTGGCGAACGCGTTGGGCGCGGTGGTCGGGCTGATGTAGAGCCGCGGCATGGGCTGGCGGGCGGTGGTCGCCAGTTCGCGCACGATCCGGTAGATCACCGGCGCCTCCAGCTCGCTCACCGGCTGCGCGTGCATGGCCTTCAACGCGAGTTTGTCGCTGTTGAAGTACGCGTACGCGTTCATGCCGACGGCCAGCACGATGGCGATGATCAGGATCGTCGGGCTGCGGAACAACGCGCCCGCGGCCACGATCAGCGCCGACAGGCCGACCATCAAACCGAACGTCTTGAGCCCGTTCGCATACCCGTGCCCGTGCATACGTCTCCTTTGCCCACTCCCCGATCGATGAGTGTTGACAACAGGTCAACGATAGGAGCACGAACCAAAGTTCCTGCTCAACTCAGCCGACACGCTCGATTGTGTAGCGCACGAGGTGCTCGAGGGCGTCGTTGGCCGGGCCCGCGGGCAGGTTCGACAGCTCGGCGTAGGCGATGTCGGCGAAGCCCTGCAGCTTCTCCTTGGCCAGCACCATGCCGCGGGAGCGGGCGAGCAGGTCGAGCGCCTCCTCCACCTCCGCGTCGGTCTGCAGCGGGTGCGCGAGCAGCTTGCGCAGGCGATCGCCCTCGGCGCCGTCCTCGCGCAGCGCGTACAGCACCGGCAGCGTGTGCACGCCCTCGCGCAGGTCGGTGCCGGGGGTCTTGCCGGACTGCTCGGCGGCCGAGGAGATGTCGATGATGTCGTCGGAGATCTGGAAGGCGGTGCCGACCGCGTCGCCGAGCCGGGCCAGCCGCTCGACGTGCTCGGTGTCCGCGCCGGAGAAGGTGCCGCCGAAGCGGCCGGACGCGGCGATCAGCGAGCCGGTCTTCTCCCAGACCACGCGCAGGTAATGCTCGACCGGGTCCTGGGATTCGCGCGCGCCCATGGTCTCGCGCATCTGGCCGGTGACCAGCTCGGCGAAGGTTTCGGCGATGATCCGCACGGCGTCCGGGCCGAGGGTGGAGGTGAGCCGGGAGGCATGCGCGAACAGGTAGTCCCCGGCCAGGATCGCGATGTTGTTGCCCCAGCGCGAATTCACGCTCGGGGCGCCGCGGCGCATGGTCGCCTCGTCCATCACGTCGTCGTGGTACAGCGTCGCCAGGTGCACGAGTTCGACCACGGTGCCCGCGGTGATCAGCGCGGGATCGGTCGGGTTCGGGCCGAGCTGGCCGGTGAGAATGGTGAACAGCGGACGGAACCGCTTGCCGCCGGCCTTGGCCAGGTGCAGCGCCGCCTCCTGCAGGAATTCCTCCCCGTCGGACAGCTCGGTGACCAGGAGCTTTTCGACCTCTTCCAGGCCGTTGCGCACGGTCGCCGCGAGTTCGGCGTCGACGAGGTCGACCCCGGCCACCACCGTGCTCTCGTCCTTCACAGCCGATGTGCTCATTTCTTCTCCCACCGATCCGTCCGACCCCACGATAGAGAACCTAGCGTGTCCCCAGCCGATGGCCCATGAACACCATCACTATGCGGTGTATCAGACACTTTTGCACGCCGTCGCCCGCGTGCCTCGGCGCGCCCGCGTCGCCCGCCGTCGACACGAACAAGATTGCCCTGCAAGTATTGAGCGCATGGGTTCTCCGGATGTCACCCCCGCGGTCGGGGACGCGCTGCCCGCCAGGGCCGAGGTGCTGGTCGTCGGCGCGGGCCCGGCCGGTTCGGCGTCCGCGGCCTGGGCCGCGCGGGCGGGCCGCGATGTGGTGCTGCTCGACTCCGCCGTCTTCCCCAGGGACAAGACCTGCGGCGATGGGCTGACCCCGCGCGCGACGGCCGAGCTGGAACACCTCGGGCTCGGCGACTGGCTGCGCGCGCACACGGTCAACCACGGCCTGCGGATGACCGGCTTCGGCCGGGAGGCGCTGCTGCCGTGGCCCGCCGGTTCCTTCCCGACCTATGGAAGTGCCGTCCCGCGAACCGAACTCGACGACAAGCTGCGCGAGACCGCGATGAAGTCCGGCGCGCGGATGATCGACGGCGCCAAGGTGGTCGATGTCACCCGCGCGGGTGATCGGATCACCGGTGTGATCGTGCGGACATCGGCCGGAAGCCACACCATCGAATGCGCGACGCTGATCGTCGCCGACGGGGTGCGCTCGCCGGTCGGCAGGCTGCTCGGCCGCACCTGGCACCGGCAGTACGCCTACGGCACGGCCGCCCGCGCCTACATCAGGTCCGGCCGCAGCGACGATCAGTGGATCACCTCGCATCTGGAACTGCGCAACGCCGACGGCGAGCTGGTCCCCGGCTACGGCTGGGTGTTCCCGCTCGGCAATGGCGAGGTCAATATCGGGGTCGGCTCGCTGGCCACGGAGCAGCGCCCGTCGCACATCGCGCTCAAGCCGCTGCTCGAGCACTACACGAAGCTGCGGTTCGACGAGTGGGAGTTCGAGGGCTCGCTGCGCGCGGTGGCCTCGGCGCTGCTGCCGATGGGCGGCGCGGTGTCGAACGTGGCGGGACGCAACTGGGTGCTGGTCGGCGATGCCGCGGGCTGCGTGAACCCGCTGAACGGCGAGGGCATCGACTACGGCCTGGAGGGTGGGCACATGCTCGCCGAACTCCTCGACGAGCCGGATCTCACCCGCGTCTGGCCCGAGCTGTTGCGCGCGAAATACGGCCGCACCTTCTCGGTGGCCAGGCGGATCGCCGCGCTGGCCACCCATCCGCGGATGGTGCCGATCGGCGGGCCGCCGGTGATGCGGTCGAAGTACTTGCAGCGCACGGCGGTTCGGGTGATGGGCAACCTGGTCACCGACGAGGACGTCGACCTGACCGCGCGGGCCTGGCGGGCCGCCGGGCGGATATCGATGCGCACCGACCAGCTCGCGCCCTTCGCCTGACGCCTCGGACCTGCGGTTTCGCCCACCCGGGCGGTACGCTGGCACCGGCCTTACCGAGCGAGGAACAGGTGACCGGCCATGGGCGGACAACCAGCAGGTGGACTGCCCGCGTTGTCCTTGCTGCCGCATCCGCGGCGGGCGCGCGACCTCGCGGATTTCGCCTAGCCGAGGCCCCCGTCGCTCCGGCGGACACCGGAACGACGGGGCGGGACGGGGATCAGGCAGTCGCCTGCGCGGCGACCCACTCCTCGACGAACGTGCGCTCGCTGTTGAGCACCCGGTGATGCAGCTGCTCGGCCAGCGGCTCGATGGCGACGCCCACCACCGGCACCTTGACCTGCACGGTGCCGACCACCTCGATCTCGGAGCCCTCCGCGGTCGAGCGCATCTCGTAGGTGCCCGACATCTCGGTGCTGATGCCGGTGGTCTCGCCCGCGAAGGTGCCCTTGGCGACCTCGCCGACCAGGGGCTGCCAGTTGTCCGTGCGGGCGAGCGTGAGCTGGCTCTTGAGCACCTTGCTCACCACGCTGGGAATCTTGTCTTCCGAGGCTTTTTCGGTCATATGGATGCGGATGGTGCCTTCGCCCTCGGGGTGCGAAAGGTCCAGGGTTGCGGTCTCGGCGTCGGCGAAACGCGCCTGCCAGACCCTGTCGTCGGTAAGTGCCCGGTGAAGATCTTCGACCGGGACGGCATAAGGCACGGTGAAGCTGAATTTTCGGGACATGCGCGACACCGTAGCCGAGACGGTCAGTAGGCTTGTTGCGGTGTTGGAAACCACGCAGTCTGATCGGCGGTCTATCCGCCTGCGGCGGGCCAGAATCGGCGTGCTCACGGCTGCGACGGTGATCAGTGTGCTGGTCGTGCTGCTGGTCTTCGCCGCCTGGCGCAACGACTACCTGATCAGCTCGGACAAGGGCGTGACCAGCGCCGAGGTGCTCTCGGCCGGGCGGCTGCGCTCGGCGGTCATGTACGTCACCCCGGACGGGGAGACGCACAACCCGAAGGTCGGCGTGCTGTACCCGACCAATCTCACCGCGGGTGAGCGCATCCGGGTCGAGTACAACCGCGCGGATCCCGATCTGGTGCGGGTGGAGGGACGCGATGTGCGCGTTGCCATTCCGCCCGCGTTGTCGGTGATCGTCGTGGTGTGGCTGATCGCGCTGCCGACCCTGTACCTGCTGGCCCGGCTCAGCCGGCGCAGGCAGGCATCGAGCTGAGCGACGCCGCCCGGCCCGAGGTGTTCGCTCGATCTTTAGGTGTCCTTCACGCTCGTGTGGCGACTCGGCGCGCTGCGGGCGGCACCCTGAACGGGTGCGTGTAGCGATCGTTGCGGAGTCGTTTCTGCCGAATATGAACGGCGTCGTCAACTCCGTGCTGCGGGTGGTCGAACACCTGGACCGGCACGGCCACGACGCGTTGATCATCGCGCCGGACACCCCGCGCGGACTGCCGCCGGCCGCGCGCTGGCACGAGCGGTTCCGGGTGCACCGGGTGCCAGCGGTGATGGTGCCGAAGATCAGTTCGCTGCCGGTGGGGTTGCCGCAGCCGGGCATCGTCGCGGCGATCGAGAACTTCGACGCGGACGTGGTGCATCTGGCCTCGCCGTTCCTGCTCGGCGCCGGTGGTCTCGGGGCGGCGATGCGGCTGGACCTGCCGACGGTGGCGATCTATCAGACCGATGTCGCCGGGTTCGCCAAGAGTTACGGGCTCGCACTGGCCAGCCGGGCCGCCTGGGCCTGGACCCGGCGCATCCACGAGGGCGCGACCAGGACGCTGGCCCCCTCCACCGCGGCCGCCGAAGACCTGGCCCAGCACGGCATTCCGCGGGTGCACCGGTGGGGTCGTGGCGTGGACATCGCCCGGTTCAACCCGGCCGCGCGCCGCGCCGACCTGCGGGACGCCTGGCGGGCCGAGGACAAGCTGGTGGTCGGCTTCGTCGGGCGGCTCGCGCCGGAGAAGCACGTCGAGCGGCTCGCGGTGCTCGACGGCGATCCGGACATCCAGCTGGTGATCGTCGGCGACGGGCCGGAGCGGGATCGGCTCGCGCGCATGATGCCGACCGCGGTCTTCACCGGCGAACTCGGCGGCGACACCCTGGCCGCGGCGTATGCCAGCCTGGACGTGATGGTGCACGCGGGCGAGCACGAGACCTTCTGCCAGGGCGTGCAGGAGGCGCTCGCCTCCGGCATCCCGGTGATCGGGCCGGACGCGGGCGGCCCGCGCGACCTGATCGCGCACTGCCGCAACGGATATCTGCTCCCGGTCGACCGCTTCGCCGAACTGCTGCCGAGTGCCGTTGCGGCATTGCACGATCCGGTGCTGCGCGCCCGATTCGCCGGAGCCGCACGCAAATCGGTGCTGCACCGCACCTGGCCGGCGATCTGCACCGAGCTGATGGGGCACTACGCCGACGTGACCGGCACCCGAATGCGGTTACCGCATACCGCATGAGGGGCGCGTCCGCCCGCGCTCGAATGTGACCGGGAATTCCCCGCACCTGACTCGGCACGGCATACCGCGAGCGTTAGGGTCAAGCGTGGCGAAAACAGAAACGACCAGGGCTTCGTTGGACAAGCAGCCGCACGAGGTCGCGACCATGTTCGACGGTGTCGCACGCCGGTACGACCTGACCAACACGGTGATCTCCGGTGGCCAGGATCGCTACTGGCGCTGGGCGGTGCGCAAGGCGCTCGCGCCGCGGCCGGGCGAGCGGGTGCTCGACCTCGCGGCGGGCACCGGGGTGTCCACGGTCGACCTGGCGAAGTCCGGCGCCTGGTGCCTGGCCGCCGACTTCTCCCAGGGCATGCTGGCCGCCGGTAAGCACCGGAAGGTGCCGATGGTGGCGGCGGACGCGATGGCGCTGCCGTTCGTCGACGAGTCGTTCGACGCGGTGACCATCTCCTACGGCCTGCGCAATGTCGCCGATCCCGACGCCGCGCTGCGCGAGATGCTGCGCGTCACCAAGCCGGGCGGGCGGCTGGTCATCGCCGAGTTCTCCACCCCGATCGTGCCGGGTTTCCGCACGGTGTACATGGAGTACCTGATGAAGGCGCTGCCCAAGGTGGCGCGGGCGGTCAGCAGCAATCCGGACGCGTACGTCTATCTGGCCGAATCGATTCGGGCCTGGCCGAATCAGCGCCAGCTGGCACTGCGGATCGCCGACACCGGGTGGTCGTCGGTGAAGTGGCGTAATCTGACCGGCGGGATCGTCGCGCTGCACCGGGCGTACAAGCTCGGCTGAGCAGCGCTCCGCAGCGCACCTCACCGACAGCTTTTCCGCTGGTGAGGGTCATTGTCACCTATCGATAACGCGCGGTAAAGCCGCCGCAATCGGCGATGGCCATGATCGGGAGCATGGTGGACGCAGGCACGAAAACCGCGGTCGGCACCGCGCGGACGGCATGCTCGTACTGTGGCGTCGGGTGCGGCATCACGGTGCAGACCCGGGCGGGCGCCGACGGAGCGCCGGTCATCGCCAAGGTCAGCGGGGACAAGCTGCATCCGGCGAACGCGGGCAGGCTGTGCACCAAGGGCGCCACCCACCTGGAACTGATGCGCACGCCCGGCCGGATGGCGACCGCGTACCGGCGACCCGAGCGCGGTCGGGAACCGATACCGGTGCCGGTCGACGACGCGGTGCGCGAGGCGGCCGATCGGTTGCGCGCGATCCTGGACGAGCACGGACCCGACGCGATCGCGCTGTACGTCTCCGGGCAGCTGTCGCTCGAGGCGCAATACCTGGCCACCAAGCTGGCCAAGGGCTATCTGCGGACCGTGCACATCGAGGCCAACTCGCGGCTGTGCATGGCGAGTGCGGGCACCGGATACAAGCAGTCACTCGGCGCGGACGGGCCGCCCGGCTCCTACGACGACTTCGAGCACGCCGATCTGTTCTTCGTGATCGGCGCCAACCTGGCCGACTGCCATCCGATCCTGTACCTGCGCATGGCCGATCGGCTCAAGGCAGGCGCCAGGCTGATCGTCGTCGATCCGCGGCGCACCGACACCGCGACGCGTGCGGACCTGTTCCTGCACATCGCGCCGGGCACCGATCTGGCGCTGCTGAACGGCCTGCTGCACCTGCTTGTCGAAAACGGTGACATCGACCGGGATTTCATCGCCGAGCACACCGAGGGCTGGGACGGGATGGTCGAGTTCCTCGCCGACTATCCGCCCGCGCGGGTCGCCGCGCTCACCGGACTCGCCGAAGCCGATATCCGCACGGCCGCACAGTGGATCGGCGAGGCGGGCGAGTGGATGTCGCTGTGGACGATGGGGCTCAATCAGTCCACCCACGGCACCTGGAACACCAACGCGATCTGCAATCTGCACCTGGCCACCGGCGCGATCAGCCGTCCGGGCAGCGGGCCGTTCTCGCTGACCGGGCAGCCGAATGCGATGGGCGGGCGGGAGATGGGCTACATGGGGCCCGGACTGCCCGGCCAGCGCAGCGTGCTCTCCCCCGCCGACCGCACGTTCGTCGAGACCGCCTGGGGGCTCACGCCGGGGACCGTGCGCGACGAGGTGGGGCCGGGCACCATCGAGATGTTCCGCGAACTGGCCGCGGGCAAGATCAAGGCCGCCTGGATCATCTGCACGAATCCCGTTGCCAGCGTGGCCAATCGCAAGACGGTACTGGACGGGCTGGAGGCCGCCGAGCTGGTGATCGCCCAGGACGCCTACCTCGAGACCGCCACCAATGCGTATGCCGATCTGCTGCTGCCCGCCACGCTGTGGGCCGAAGCCGATGCGGTGATGGTGAATTCGGAGCGCAACGTCACGTTGTTGCAGCGCTCGGTCGATCCGGTGGGTGACGCTCGCCCGGATTGGCAGCTGATCGCGCAGGTCGCGACCGCGATGGGCTTCGCTGGGTTCGAGTTCGCCTCCAGCGCCGAGGTTTTCGCCGAGATCAAGCGGTTCGCCAATCCGGCCACCGGATATGACCTGCGCGGCATGGATTTCGAGCGGCTGCGGGAAGGGCCGATGCAGTGGCCTTGCCCGGACGCTGCGCGCCCGCGTAATCCGATTAGGTACGTCAACGACGGGGTCAGCCAGCAGTTGCACGTCGACGCGGACGGTCACCGGCCGCGGCTGGCGTTCGCCACGCCGAGCCGGCGGGCCGTGTTCTGGCCGCGCCCGCACCTGCCGCCGGCGGAAATGCCCGACGACGATTTCCCGTTCCTGCTCAATACCGGCCGGTTGCAGCATCAATGGCACACCATGACCAAGACCGGCAAGATCGACAAGCTGAACAAGCTGAACGGACAGCCGTTCGTCGAGGTGCATCCGGCCGACGCCGAACGGCTCGGGCTGCGGGTGGGTGATCAGCTCGAGATCGCCTCGCGGCGTGGGCGGGCCGTGCTGCCGGTGCAGATCAGCGATCGGGTGCGGCCGGGTGATTGCTTCGCGCCGTTCCATTGGAACGACGAGCACGGTGAGTATCTGACGATCAACGCGGTCACCCATGACGCGGTCGATCCGGCCTCCTTGCAGCCGGAGTTCAAGGCGTGCGCGGTGTCGCTGCGCCGGGTGGCCGTGCCGGAGACCGATGCGCCGCGCTCGCCCGCCGTGCCGACGCCCTCGATGGCGGCCGCGCATCCGCTGGCCGCCGCGTTCGGGTTGGACGCGGCCGCGACACCGACGCTCACCGAGACCGAACGGATCTACCTCAGCGGGTATCTCGCCGCGCTACAGGCGATTCCGGTGACCGGGCTGCCGGTGCTGCCCGCCGCCGCGCCGATGTCCGCGCAGAGCAGGTTGTGGGTCGACGGCGTGCTCGCGGGGATGTACTCCCGGGCCGCGGCCGACGTCGCGCCCGCGCACCCGGTGACCGTGCTGTGGGCGTCACAGACCGGGTCCGCGGCGGAACTCGCCGCGACGGTCGGCGCGCGGCTGGCCGAATGTGGTTTCGCGCCACGGCTGCTCGACATGGATTCGTGTGCGGTGGACGCGCTGGCCGGGGACGTGCTTGTGATCAGCAGCACCTTCGGCGACGGCGGGCCGCCGGACAACGGCGCCGACTTCTGGAACCGGCTCGACGGCACCGCGATTCGGCTCACCGGCGTGCGCTACGCGGTGTTCGCGCTGGGCGACTCCGCCTACGACGACTTCTGCGGGCACGGCCGCAGATTGGACGAGAAGCTCGCCGAATACGGTGCCACGCGGCTGCTCGCGCGGGTCGACAGCGAACCCGATTTTCAGGAGCCCGCCGAACGCTGGCTCGACTCGATCGTGGGCGTGCTCGGCGAGTCGATGGAAGGCGTTGTGCCGGAGGATGATCCGAGACCCGCGCCGCCGGACCGGACGGCTCGCACCCGGGGCAGCACGCTGACGGCGGTGCTCGCCAGGGCCGCCGCCCCCGCGCCGGGACGGACCCGGCGGGAGATCGCGCCGTTCACCCGGCAGGCGCCGGTGCCGGCGCCGCTGGTGCGCAACGAAGCGCTCACCCGCGCCGGATCCGCGAAAGAGGTGCGGCAGTTCGGCTTCGACCTGCGCGGGCTCGAAGCCGATTACGAGGTCGGCGATTCCCTCGGCGTCTGGCCGACCAACGACCCGATGCTGGTGGACGAATGGCTGGCCGCCACCGGCCTCGACGGCCGGCGGATCATCGAGGTCGACGATCGGGAACTGCCGCTGGCCGAGGCGCTGCGCACGCACTACGACATCAGCAAGGTGAGCAACGACCTGCTCGGCTTTGTCGCCGAACGCAATGCGAACGTCCGGCTGGCGAAACTGTTGCGGCAGAACAACCGCAACGAGCTCGACCACTACCTGTGGGACCGCCAAGCCGTCGACGTGCTGCGCGATTTCCCGGTGCGCGCCGACCTGGTGGACTGGCTCGGCACGCTGAAAAAGCTACAGCCGCGCCAATATTCGATCTCCTCCAGCCCGCTGGTCAGCCCCGACGAGGTGCAGCTGACCGTCGGCATCGTGCGCTACGGCGATCCCGCCGCCACCGGCTCGGCCGCCCGGCGCGGCGGGGTCTGCTCGACCTTCCTGGCCGACCGCGCGGGCGCCGACCCCGGCTCCGTGCCGATCTTCCTGCACCGCGCCCCGCACTTCCGGCCGCCCGCCGACCCGGCCGCCCCGATGATCATGGTCGGCCCCGGCACCGGCATCGCCCCGTTCCGCGGCTTCCTGCAGGAACGCCGGGAACTCGGCTGCACCGGCCGCAACTGGCTGTTCTTCGGCGAACAGCACGCCGCCCGGAACTTCTACTACCGCACCGAACTAGAGGACATGTTCCGCTCCGGCTTCCTCACCCGCCTGGACCTGGCCTTCTCCCGCGACCAGCGCGAACGGATCTACGTGCAGCACCGCATGATCGAGCACGGCGCCGAACTCTGGTCCTGGCTCGCCGACGGCGCCCACCTCTACATCTGCGGCGACGCGACCAGAATGGCCAAGGACGTGGACGACGCCCTCCTCCGCATCGCCCGCGTCCACGGCAACCTCGACGAACCCGCCGCCCACGCCTTCCGCAAACACCTCATCACCCAGAAACGCTACGTCCGCGACGTCTACTGAAGTGACCGCAGTCACACCTTGGAACCGTTGCACCGCCGACCGCATCAAACCCAATGAGCGAACGAAATCCGAGACCAAAGTAGTTGCGACCTACAGCAAGGCGCGGTTGCAGTGCGGCACCGACAACTGGGGCTACCGACACATCCAGCAACGCCATCAAACCGAATGGGAAGCGTTGGGGGCCATCGAGAATCGGAACTGGCGCGACATCGCTGATCTGGCGATCGCCAAGTCACTCGACGCACCGGATCAGAGCGGGCCCGCAGGCGGCAGCAAGACCTGCTATTCCGGTCAGATCTATCTCGTCAACCATGTGACCGGACAAATCGCCAAGACCATTCAGCCAACCATCATTGTCGGCGGCGACGGAACTATCCTGACGGCCTATCCGGGAGGTGGGTGCCGATGACCGAGCCGACGAGCGGGGAACTGGCCGATTCCGTGATTCGGGCTGGGCGGGATTGGGGGGTGGAGGTGACTGCGGGTGCCGACGGGGTGTTGCGGATCGTCAGGCGGCGCGAGGTTGCGGTGGAACCGGCGGTAGAGATCAGGTTCACCGAGGACGAGATCCTGGAGTACTACCGGCGGATCGCGGATGAGGCCGAGCGGGGAATCGCGCCGGAAGGGCCTTGGGATTGGTGGATGACGTTGATGTCGACGCATCTGGTCGAGGCTCTGGACGAACTGGGGCGGGTCGGCCGACCGTGTGCCATCACGATCGGCCGGACCGGATTTACCGTCACCTCGGCTGCCGAGGATTGACCCTGCTACGCAGGAGGTTCCATGCTTCGTGACCCGACACCGCTTACACCGCAGGGGGATTGAGGCGGGTGAAGTCGGGGAGGCGGTAGTACGGGTAGTAGGGGTAGGGCGGGGTGGTGGCGCTGGCCTTGTCGAGGCGGGCTATCTGGTCGGAGGTCAGTTCCCAGCCGATGGCGCCGAGGTTTTGCCGGAGCTGGGTCTCGTCGCGGGCGCCGACGATGACGGTCGCGACGGTGGGTCGGCGCAGGAGCCAGTTGAGGGCGATCTGGGGGACGGTTTTGCCGGTTTCGGCGGCCAGGTCGTCCAGGACGTCGACCACGTCGTAGAGCTTGTCGTCGTCGACCGGCGGGCCCGCCTCGGCGGTTCGGTGCAGGCGGCTGCCTGCGGGAATGGGTTGGCCGCGACGGATTTTGCCGGTGAGGCGGCCCCAGCCGAGGGGACTCCAGACCACGGCGCCGACGCCCTGATCCCGGCCGAGCGGCATCAGCTCCCATTCGTAGTCGCGGCCGACCAGGGAGTAGTACACCTGGTGGGCGACGTAGCGGGTCAGGCCGTGCTTGTCCGCCGCGGCAAGGGATTTCATCAGCTGCCAGCCGGCGAAGTTGGACGCGCCGAGGTAGCGGATCTTGCCTGCGCGGACCAGATCGTCCAGTGCGGCAACGACTTCCTCGACGGGGGTGCCCGCGTCGAAGACGTGCAGCTGGAACAGGTCGATGTAGTCGGTGCCGAGCCGGCGCAGCGCGGCCTCGACCGCGGTGATCAGCCGCGCCCGCCCGGAACCGGCCTGCGCCGGACCGGGTCCGGTGGGCAGCGAAGCCTTGGTGGAGAGGAGCAGTTGATCGCGGCGGCCCTTGATGGCCGCGCCGAGCACCTCCTCCGAGGCGCCGTCGGAGTAGACGTCGGCCGTGTCGAACATGGTGACGCCCGCCTCCAGGCTGATGTCGACCAACCGCCGCGCCTGCCCGGCATCGGTATCGCCCCAGGCGCTGAACAGTTCGCCGCGCCCGCCAAACGTGCCCGCGCCGAAGCTGAGGGCCGGGACGAGCAGACCTGATGCGCCGAGCCGCCGGTAGTCCATCGTGACTCCTAAAGGGTCTATAGTTCCGTTAACCCGTCGAACGGTACACCCTATCGACACTAAATGAAACCGGAGACCCATTATGACTGAAGATGACGCCGCGCCGGGTTCGGTTCGCCCAGGTGGACGCACGGCTCGCGTCCGCGAGGCCGTGCTGCGGGTCGCAGGTGATCTGCTTGCCGAGCGCGGCTTCGCGCATTTGGACCTCGCCGAGGTCGCCGCCGCCGCCGAGGTCGGCAAGACCACCGTCTACCGGCGCTGGCGCACGCCGACCGGCCTGGTCACCGATCTGCTGGTCGACATGGCCGAGCAGTCCGTGGCGCATGCCGACACCGGATCGCTGCTCGGCGACCTCACCGCCAATGCCCGCCTGGTCGCGAAAACGCTGACCGATCCACGGCAGGGCAGGCTTTTTCAGGCCGTCATCGCCGCCGCCACCTGCGACGAGGCAGCCGCGACGGCGCTGCGCCGGTTCTACGACGTCCGGCTCACCGAATGGTCGCCCTGCGTCGAGCGCGCCATCGAACGCGGCGAGGCGCCGCCCGGCACCGATGCGCGCGCCGTCCTGTCGGCCGTGTCCGCCCCGCTGTACTACCGCCTGCTGGCCAGCGGCGACCCGATCGACGACCACGCCGCGACCGCGGCCGCCCGCGCCGCCGTCGACGCCGTCACCGCGGGCACGTTCGCCACCGCGGCATCGACGCACGCCTCCTGATGTCCCGCACCGGAATTCGCCGCCGATTCCGGGTGCGCCGGCGCGCAGGCCCGCTCGCCTACGCGCTCCAGTCGGCGCTGCGTCCGGTGAGCGCGAGCACGCGCTCGAGCGCGGACGCCTCGGCCGGCACCGGAACCACCGGACCGAACAGCCCGGGAGTCCCCTCCGGCGGCACCCCGTCGAGCATGTCGAGCAGCGTGGCGAGATCGTCCGCGGTCGCGCTGAACGGCTGCCCGGTCGCCTTGGCCAGGTCCCAGCCGTGCACCACCAGTTCGTCCAACGCGATCCTGGCCATCACCGGCGCCGCCTCGCTGACCCCGCCCGCCTCGGTCACCCCGGCCCACGCGCCCGGCTCGCGCCAGGCCTCGACGAGCGCCTTCAGCTGCGCGGGAATGCGCGTGCGCCAATCGCCGGCCAGCGCGCGCTCCGCCCCGATGGACGGCGCGACCGACCCGCCGACCGCCTCCTTGGTCGCGGCCTGCCGGAACGCCTCGGTCAGGTCGAGCACGTGCGCGAGCAGGTCGCGCACGGTGGTGTCGGCGCACGGCGAGTGCGCGCCGAGCTGATCGTCGGCGATGCGGCAGACCACCGTCTCGAGTGCGGTGGCGGCCGGTTCGAAATCGAAATCCTGATTCATCGGTACTCCTGGGGGCGCGCTGGACGTCTGGTGATACAGACGACGCAGTGCGACGGGATTCATCGGTGCCCGCCCGGATCGAAGCCGGGCCCGCGCCCCCCGAGCGAATCCACCGCCCGGCCACCGTCGCCCGACGCCGCCCGCGCGACCGCGCCGCGACCAAGTCGTGACAGCGAAAAGCGCTGGAAAAGAGGACAATTGGTAGATGAAGGGTGATCGAGTGGAGATCGTCGTCGACTTCGGCGACGGGTCTCGCAATTACGAAGTGGTCGCTACCCGAGCCGGGCGGCGAGTCGAGGTGCGCATCGCGCGCGGAGTCGTGGAGGTGACCGAGGTGACCCGAACCGGGACACCCGTGCGGACCGCGCGATTCATGGCCGGCCGCACGCTGGCGCTGGTCGAATTCCCGGCCGACGGAAACGGGGCGCGCGCGGGCGAGTAACCAGGCCCGGCAGGGTTGCTCCGGCACCGGACGAGGCGCATGCTCGAAGTGCCGAAGCGTTGTCCGCCTTGATTACGGCGTGCCCGCGCGGGTACGCCCTGGACCGAGGCCCACTGCCGAGAGGAGCGCACAATGACCGATCGCAGCACGTCCGACGACCTGTACCCGGTTCCGGAGGCCGACCTCGCCGAGCAGTCGATCCCCGCGTACCCGAGCGCCGACGAGTACACCGACGACCGGGACGACCCGGACATCGCCCAGACCTGGGAAGCCGATCCGGCAGATGTGATCGAACAATCGATCACCGTTCCCCTCGACGACGAGGCCGACCACGCCTGAGCTCGACGAAAGCGCTTGTCAGGGCGCGATCTTCGCGCGCACCGTGGCGTGCAGCTCACGCAGGCTGGACCGCTCGGTAGCCACCTCGAGCACCCGCGTCCCGTGCGCGTTCCCGGCCAGCTCGACGGCCAGCCGCGCGGGATCGACCTGCTTGTGCGGAATCCGATAGGCCGCGCACAACGCGGCCAGATCCATCCCGTGCGGCGTGCCGAAGACCCGCTCGAAGACGCCCGCGTACTGCGGATCGCCCTGCTCGAGCAGCTCGAAGATGCCGCCCCCGTCGTCGTTGGCCACCACGATGGTCAGGTCGGTGGGCCGCGGCTCGCCGGGGCCGATCAGCAGCCCGGACGCGTCGTGCAGGAAGGTCAGGTCGCCGATCAGCGCGACGGTCCGGCCCTCGTGCCGCAGCGCCGCCCCGACCGCGGTGGACACCGTGCCGTCGATCCCCGCGACCCCGCGGTTGGACAGCACCCGGATGCCCGGCCGCGGGTGCGAGACCAGGGCCGCGTCCCGCACCGGATTGGACGCGCCGAGCAGCAGCTGATCGCCGTCGCGCAGCGCGTTCATCACGACCGCGGCCACGTGCAGGCCGGTCGGCTTCGGGTGGGCGTCGAGTTCCTCGCGCACCACCTGCTGCGCCTTCGCGTTCAGCTCCCGGCAGTACGCCAGCCACTCCGGCCGGGGCGCGCCGGAGGTGACCGCCCGGGTTCCGGTGCCGAGCACGTTGCCGGAGACATCGGGCCAGCGCGGCCCGGTGGTCAGCGCATAGACCCGAACCGCCGGATCGGCAAGGACTTTGGACACCTGACGATGCAGCGTCGGTCGCCCGGTGATGATCGCCTGGCGCGGCTTCAGCAGCGGCAGCGCGAGCGGATGCAGCGCGGGGCCGTGCATCGGCGCGGTCGGTTCGGCGACCGTGGGCAGGTCGGCCAGCTCCGGCCGCAGCCCGGCGCCGTGCCCGGAGATCACCACGGTGTCGGGGGTGAGATCGAGGTCGAGCGGCACGTCCAGCGTGGCGTACTGGGTCTTGGTCCACGCCTGATCGTCCGCGCGTCCGGCCGGGGCGAGTTCCCCTGGCGCGAGATTCGGCACCAGCGGTTCGCGCAGCGGGATGTCGAAGTGCACCGGGCCCGCGTTGCCGGAACGGGTGCCGCGGGCCGCCGCGAGGACCCGGCAGACGGCCGAGCGCCACTGGCTGTTCTGATGCCCGTAGGCCGCGCAGTCGGCGGTCGCGGCCTCCTCCTCGGCCAGGCCGAGGCTGATGGTCGCGCGGACCTGGCTGCCGAACAGCCCGAGCTGTTCCACCGTCTGGTTCGCGCCGGAGCCGAGCATCTCGTACGGCCGGTTGGCGCTGAGCACCACCAGCGGAATGCGGGCGTAGTTCGCCTCCAGCACGGCCGGGCCGAGATTGGCCACCGCGGTACCCGAGGTCATCACGACGGGCACCGGCAGCCGGCTGGCCACCGACAAACCGATGGCGAGGAAGCCCGCGGTCCGTTCGTCGATGCGCATGTGCAGCCGGATCCGCCCCGCGGCGTCGGCGGCCTGCAGCGCGAAGGCCAGCGGGGCGTTGCGCGAGCCGGGGCACAGGACGACGTCCCGCACCCCGCCGCGCGCGAGTTCGTCCACCACGACCTGCGCTTGTGCTGTAGACGGGTTCACGCCTCCAGCCTCTCAGACAGTGCGCCCCGCGTCTTCGTCACCCTGCTCACACCGGGCGGGTCGACCGGGGGCGGCCGGACAGCAGAACGCGCCGCACATCGGAAAGCCCGGCCGCGAGCGGCCGGTCGATGTGCGACGCGTTCGACGTGCACGAGGTTAATTCAGTTGGCGTGCTTCTGAATCAGGTCTCCGACGCGCGGCAGCGCCTCGATGACGTTCTTCTTCGCCGACGAACGCATCGACGAGTAGACCTTCTTCAGCGCGGGCCGGGTGGAGGCTTCGGCGCGGGCGTCGGTGACCGCCAGGAGCGCCTCGGCGACCTCGTCGGACTTGGCGACCAGCAGGTCGCCGAACTTGCCCGACGCTCCCGCCGCGGTGAATTCCTGCCAGAACGGGTCCAGCTGCGCAACCAGTTTGGGCGCCAACGACTCCAGGCCGTCGGGCACGATCGACGGGCTGATCTTCTTGACCGCCGCGTAGCCACCCTTCACTGCCAGGCCGGACGCACCACCCTTGTCCGAGACCTCGGCATCAAGAACCTCGACGGCATCGGCAAGGAAAGCCGGGCGCTTGGCGTCGTCGAGCAGGGATTCAGACAGTGCTGCAACCACTTTCAGGTCCTCCGGAATAGGTTTCGATGAACGAGCAGGCGCAACTATACGCATCCCCGCGCGACTGGTCGCGGCACTCACCTGCTCAAGGCTGCCAGGGCAGCAATTGCACCATCAATCCTTCACAATCCGCGAGCAGATTGCCCTGCTCATCGAGCAATTCGCCGGTGATCAAGGTCTTTCGGCCCTCGATGCGATCGACACGACCGCGCACCGTCAGCGGCGTTTCCAGCGGAGTGATCTTGCGGTAGTTCACATGTAGGAAAGCGGTGCGGCTGATCGGCCGGCCGGCGTAGTGCACGATCATCCCGAGCAGTTCGTCGAACAGCAGCGGCAGCACGCCGCCGTGCACCGCGCCATTGCCGCCGAGGTGGTACCGGCGGAACTCACCGGTCATCCGGATGCCGTCCGGACCCGCCTCGGCCAGTTGCCACGGCGGCAGCAACAGGCTTCCGCGGCCGGGCAATTCGACCGCCCGGCCGGCCGGGCCCTGGAGTTCGGGTGCGCGGTGCGGCGCGAGCAGCGCGATGAGCTGTTCGGCCTGAGTGAGCGCGGCGCCGAAGACCTCGTCCGGCGCGTCCACGGATACCGCGAGGTCCTGCAGGGTCCGCATGGCCTCGACGAACGGCCCGAAGTGGGGCCCGATCTTCGCGCGGGACGCCTTCGGAAATCCCCCGTGCCGTTCATACCGGGACTCATCCACCGCGCTACGGTCGATAACCGGTTTCACTCGATCACTCATATATGCACGGTAACCCGTTATTTTACACCGTCAAGTGGCAGATTTTCGCACGCAGCTCGAGCCGACTGAGAGCCGAGGGCAATAATCACCAGGGTGACGTTCAATCCGAAGTTGTGGCGACCCGTCCCCGGGTTCGAGAATCTGACCGACATCACCTACCACCGGCACATCGAACAGGGCACGGTCCGTGTCGCTTTCGATCGTCCCGAGGTGCGCAATGCGTTTCGCCCGCATACGGTCGACGAACTCTATCGGGCCCTGGACCACGCGCGGATGACCTCGGACGTCGGCGCGGTGCTGATCACCGGCAACGGACCGAGCCCGAAGGACGGCGGCTGGGCCTTCTGCTCCGGCGGCGACCAGCGCATCCGCGGCCGCAACGGCTACCAGTACGCCAGCGGCGACACCGCGGACACCGTCGACCAGGCGCGCGCGGGCCGGCTGCACATCCTCGAGGTGCAGCGGCTGATCCGGTTCATGCCGAAGGTGGTCATCGCGCTGGTGAACGGCTGGGCCGCGGGCGGCGGGCACAGCCTGCACGTGGTCTGCGACCTCACCCTGGCCAGCCGCGAGCACGCCCGGTTCAAGCAGACCGACGCCGACGTGGGCAGCTTCGACGGCGGGTACGGCAGCGCCTACCTGGCGAAGATGGTGGGCCAGAAGTTCGCCCGCGAGATCTTCTTCCTCGGCCGCCCCTACACCGCCGAGGAGATGCACCAGATGGGCGCGGTGAACAAGGTCGTCGATCACGCCGAACTGGAGAACGTCGCGCTGGAGTGGACCGCCGACATCAACGGCAAATCCCCACAGGCCCAACGCATGTTGAAGTACGCGTTCAACCTGCTCGACGACGGACTGGTGGGCCAGCAACTGTTCGCCGGCGAGGCGACCAGGATGGCGTACATGACCGACGAGGCCGTCGAGGGCCGCGACTCGTTCCTGGAGAAGCGCAAGCCCGACTGGACCCCCTACCCCTGGTATTTCTGACATGGACGTGCTGAGCAGCCGGATCATTCTGCGCCCGGCCGACTACGAGCGGACGCTCGGCTTCTACCGCGACGGGCTCGGCCTGGCCATCGCGCGGGAGTATCCGGGCGGCACCGTTTTCTTCGCTGGACAGTCGCTGATCGAGGTCGCCGCGCACGGCGGATCGGACACACCGTCGGTGTTCGACGGCGCCATCTGGCTCCAGGTCCGCGACGCGGCGGACGCGGCGGCGGAGCTCGCCCTGCGGGGCATCGTCATCGATCGGGCGCCGGTGCGGGAGCCGTGGGGGCTGATCGAGATGTGGGTGCGTGACCCGGACGGGGTGCCGATCGTGGTCGTCGAAGTGCCCGCCGATCACCCGATCCGCCGGGACACACGCAGGTCGAAGGACTGATACCGGCGGCGCCCCGCCCGTCGGGCGGCGGAGCCGAGTTGCCAAGGGCCGCTGCGGCGAGGACGATAGCGCTCGGATGGCCCCCGACCGCCGATGTCCGGCCAGGCCACCGTGCGTAACCCGTCCGACGAGTGAATCGCAGTCTCGATGCCTGGCGTACCTGAGCCCCATTTCCCGGGGGTGGCCGCACATGTCTCGCGCCACCCCGGCAAACCGACCACCCGTTCCGCGTTCGGCGACGCGGCCATGACACGATCGCTACCGTGAGCAAGCGCAGTGGGCGAGCCGTAGGCACAGCGCCTCTGGGAACGATGGGGCCGAACGGCGAGGTGGAGTCGTGACTGTTCCGCGGGCGGCGGGGGTTGGCACTGAGGTGGAATCGTGAGTCGCACCCTTCGCACGCTGCCGATGCCGACCGGCTCGGGTGCGGGCGAGGTACTTCCGCATCTGCGCGAGGCGCTCGAGGGCAACGGCCCCGCGTGGCTGCCGATCCCGACCAGCGACCGGCGCGAGGCCCGGCGGCTCAGCGACGCCCTCGCACCCGGCGAGACCATCGATGACGACGTCGCCCTCGTGGTGACCACCTCCGGCACCACCGGCGTGCCCAAGGGCGCGATGCTGAGCGCCGCCGCGTTGCGGGCCAGCGGCACCGCCACGCACGACCGGCTCGGCGGCCCGGGCAGCTGGCTGCTCGCCCTGCCGACGCACCACATCGCGGGCATTCAGGTGCTGCTGCGCAGCATCCTGGCCGGCACCCAGCCCA
This sequence comes from Nocardia sp. NPDC056564, assembly GCF_042793755.1. NCBI lineage: Bacteria > Bacillati > Actinomycetota > Actinomycetes > Mycobacteriales > Nocardiaceae > Nocardia > Nocardia sp. NPDC056564. The sequence continues at coordinate 305,036 of NZ_JBHTUR010000007.1, read as the reverse complement.
CCATTCTCGACGTCTCCGGCGGCTTCCTGCCCGAGGCGCTGGCCGGCGCCGTGTCCGGCATGCGCGGCGAGCGGCGCTACACCGCGCTGGTGCCGACCCAGCTGATCAAGGCGCTCGACGCGCCCGTCGCCGCGGCGGCGCTGGCCCAGCTGGACGGCGTCCTGGTCGGCGGCGCGGCCACCCCGCCACCGATCTACGAACGCGCGAAAGCGGCCGGGATCAACGTCGTTCGCACCTACGGCATGAGCGAGACCTGCGGCGGCTGCGTATACGACGGCGTCCCGCTGGACGGCACGCGGATCCGCATCGAGGACGGCCGGGTGCTGCTCGGCGGCGCGATGATCGCCTCCGGCTACCGCGGCCAGCCGGACCACCCCGCCTTCGCCGAGCCCGGCTGGTTCCGCACCGAGGACGCGGGCACCTTCGCCGACGGCAGGCTGAGCATCACCGGCCGGCTCGACGAGGCCATCATGACCGGCGGCCTGCTGGTGATTCCGCAGGTGGTCGAGGCCGTGCTGATGAACCACCCGGCCATCCGCGAATGCGTGGTGCTCGGCCTACCCGACGAACGCCTCGGCCAGCGCGTCGCGGTCGTGGTGGTCCCCGCCCCCGGCGCCACCCCCACCCTGGACGAGCTGCGCGAACACGTGATCGCCGAACTGGATTCGATCGCCGCCCCGCGCGAACTCACCCTGGTCGACGAGATCCCCATGCGCGGCCCCGGCAAGCCCGACCGCACCCGGCTGCGGGAGAGCCTGCTCGCCGACTCGACCCGCTGACGCCCGCCAGCGACGGCGTCATCGTCGTGCAAGGACCGTGCAAGAAGCGTGCCGCACAGTCATACCCATGACTTCTTTCACACCCACTTCAGCACTCGCCGTCGAGGCGGACGGGCTGGTCAAGGTGTTCGGGGAACAGCGCGCCGTCGATGGTGTGAGCCTGGCGGTGCCGCAAGGCTCGGTGTACGGCGTGCTCGGACCGAACGGCGCGGGCAAGACCACGACCATCAAGATGCTCGCCACCCTGCTTCGCCTGGACGGCGGCAGCGCCCGCATCTTCGGCCACGACGTGGTCGCCGAGCCGACGGCCGTACGGTCGCTGGTCGGCGTCACCGGGCAGTACGCCTCGGTCGACGAGGATCTGTCCGCCACCGAGAACCTGATCCTGTTCTCCCGCCTGCTCGGGCTCAGCCGCACCGACGCCCGGCGCAAGTCGGCCGAGCTGCTGGAGGAGTTCGATCTGACCGAGGCGGCGACCAAGCCGCTCAAGAACTTCTCCGGCGGCATGCGGCGCCGGCTCGACCTGGCCGCCAGCCTGATCGCGACCCCGCCGCTGCTGTTCCTCGACGAGCCGACCACCGGCCTGGACCCGCGCACCCGCGCCCAGATGTGGGCGACCATCCGCAGGCTGGTCCGGGAGGGCGCCACGGTGCTGCTCACCACGCAGTACCTGGACGAGGCCGATCAGCTCGCCGACCGGATCGCGGTGATCGACCACGGCAAGGTGATCGCCGACGGCACCGCCGACGAGCTCAAGGCCTCGGTCGGCGGCTCCTCGCTGCACCTGACCCTGGTCGAGCGGGATCAGCTCGACGAGGCGCGCCGCATCGTCAGCGAGTTCCTGGCCGCCGACGCCGTGATCACGCCGGAGGCCGGCCGGCTGACCGCGCCGCTGCAGGACGCGGGCCTGACCGCCGATCTGCTGATCCGCCTGCGCGAGCGGCAGATCGGCATCGACGAGATCACCGTCAGCAAGCCGAGCCTCGACGAGGTCTTCCTCACCATCACCGGTCGCCCGGCCGACGACACCGACACCGAAAGGAGCGCGGCATGACCACCATCACCGCTCCCGCCCCCGCCCGCCGGGCCGCGCCCGTCAACATTCCCGAGGTCAGCAATCACATCAGCCTGCGCAGGTCGATCGAGACCTCGTTCACCATGGCCTACCGCGGCCTGCTGAAGATCAAGCACAACCCGGAGCAGCTGTTCGACGTCACCGTGCAGCCGATCCTGTTCACCGCGTTGTTCGCCTTCATCTTCGGCGGATCGATCGGCGGGTCCGTGCACGACTACCTGCCGACCCTCATCCCCGGCATCCTGGTGCAGACGGTGATCCTGACCTCGGTGGTCACCGGCACCCAGTTGCGCGAGGACATGGACAAGGGCGTCTTCGACCGGTTCAAATCCCTGCCGATCGCCCGCATCTCGGCGCTGGCCGGCGCGCTGATCGCCGACATGGTGCGCTACACCCTCGCCACGGTGCTCACCGTGGTGGTCGGCCTGTGCCTCGGCTACCGGCCCGGCGGCGGTTTCGTCGGCGTCGTGGCCGCCGGACTGGTGGTCATCGTGTGCTCGTTCGCGGTCAGCTGGATCTGGGCGCTGGTCGGCGTCACCGGCAAGAGCGCCTCCGGCGTGCAAGGCATTTCGATGATGATCATGTTCCCGCTGACCTTCATGTCCGGCGCGCTGGCTCCGGTGAGCAAGATGCCCGGCTGGTTGCAGGGCCTGAACCACGTGAACCCGGTCTACTACATGGTGAACGCGGCCCAGGAGCTGATGAACAGCAACAGCTACGGCAGCAACCTGGCCTGGTCGTTGATCGGCTCGGTCGTGGTGATCGCGATCTTCGCCCCGCTCGCGGTGAAGGCGTACATGCGCCGGGCGTGAGTACCGAAACCCGATGAGGGGCAACGCAACGCCGGTCGGCCACGGGTCGACCGGCGTTGCCGCGTGCCGCTCAGAGCTCGTCGCGCAACTCCCCCAGGATCTGCATGATCCGGTCGACCGAGTCCTTCCGGCGCATGCGCCCCACCTTCGTCCTGGCCTCGGCCAACGGGCCCGCACCGAGCCGCCGGTCGACCAATTCGGCCTGGGTGGACCAGCGCATCGACGGAAAGTCCTGGCGGCAGAAGGCATTCGGCGCCAGGGCGAACAACTCCAGGCCGCGGGCCAGCTCCTGCTCGGTCGCGACCAGATACAGCCCGACCGTGGCGGCGACGGCGCCGACCTGCGGCAGGTCCCGGAACTGGGCCATGGTCGGCAACGCGAGCTCGATCAGGCTGGTGATCAGATCGTCGGTGGTATCCAACGCGTCGTGCAGCACGCGCGCGGACACCACGGTGGCGCCGAGCATGAGCCCGCTCGGCCCCGGATTCGCCTCGTCCTCCGGCCAGCCGGACAACTCCAAGGCCCGTTGGTAGCGGTCGAGGCCGCCCTCGATGTCCCCTTCGGCGAGCGCGGTCTCGGCGGAACTCTGCATGATCGTGGCCAGCAGATGGTTCTGCCCGCCCACCACGCCGTCGAGGTGGGACGATTCGAACGCGAGCGCCAGTTCGCGCCGCGCCTCGTCCAGGCGTCCCGCGCCGAGCAGCGACGCGACCAGCATGGCCCTGGTCTCGACGGTGTCCTCGTACGCCCCCAGCCGCTGTAGCATGCCGAGCGCGCGGCGGTAGTGGACGACGGCCCGCTCGTACTCGGCGATCTGGCCGTACACCTGGCCGAGGTGCCTGCACACCATGGCCACACTCCAGACATTCTCCCCGCCGAGAATGTCCAGCGCGTGCACCGCGTCCACCGTCGACCCCCGCACGTCACCGAGGTTCTCCCGGATATTCGCGCGCAACAGCAAAGCGGTAGAACGAGTTTCGAGATCCTTCGCCCGGATCGAATGCGCGATGTAGCGCGCGAGGCCCCGGCCGTCGGAGCGGGTGAGCACGATGTTGCCGACGAAGCGGTTGGCCTCGCTGAGATCGGTTCGGTCGCGCAGCAACCGCCGCACCCTGGTGCGCAGCCGGGCGAGCGCACGCGGGTCGGCCCGGCTGAAGGCCAGATGCATGAACATCGTCTGATAGCTCATCAACACCAGGTCGCCGGGCGGCGCGTCCGGCCCGGTATCGGCCGGGTAGAGCTCGGCGACCCGCGGCGCCCAGGCGATCACCTCCAGGTGCGAGCCGCGCAGCACCCACAGCATGCTGATCACCGGGAACACCGTGTACGCGGTACCGGCATCGCGCCGTTCGAGCGCATAGCGCAGCGCCGCGAGCAGATTGTCCAACTCGGTGGCCACCGACAGGGCCAGCTCCACCTGATCGCCGGTGAGGTAGCGCGCCGCCGCGGCGGCGCAATAGTTCTTGGCCCACACCATCAACCGCTCGGCCATCAGGTCGGACTCGGACGGACAGGCGGCCAGTTGCTCGTCGCCGTACTCGCGCACCGTCTCCAGCATCCGGTAGCGGGTGCCGAGGACCTCGTCGTCGAGCATGGTGAGCAGCGACTGGTTCACCAGGCCGTCGACCGCCGCCGCGACGTCGGCGACCTCCGGCCCGCTGACCAACGCCTCGGCGGCGGACAGCGTGAAACCCGCTGGGAATCGGCACAATCGGCGCAACGCCACCTGCTGCGGGGCATCCAGCAGGTTCCAGCTCCAGTCGATCACCGCGTGCAGGGTGCGATGCCGCTCCGGCGAACTGCGATCGCCGTGCCGCAGCAGCGCGAACCGATCCGTCAGCCGCAGATTGATCTCCTCGACGCTCATCACCCGGACCCGCGCGGCGGCCAGCTCGATGGCCAGCGGCAGGCCGTCGAGGGTGTGACACAGCTGCGCGACGGTCTCGGGATCGAGCCGGACGCCGGGGCGGACCGACCTGGCCCGCGCCGCGAACAGTTCGGTCGCGGGCGACCCGGCCGCGTCGATGGTCAACGGCGGCAACGGGTATACCGCCTCCGCGGTGATCATCAGCGGCGCGCGGCTGGTGGTCAGCACGGTCAGCAGATCAGCCACGCCGATCAGGTCGGCGACCACGACCGCGACGGCGTCGATCAGATGCTCGCAGTTGTCCAGGACGAGTGTCATCGGTCGCGACGCGACCGCATTGCGCAGACGCTGCCTGCTCGCGGCCACGACCTCGCGATTCCGCAGGGCGGACGCCGCCCCCATCGACGTGTCGCCCAGGCCGAGGACCGCGCTGATCGCGGCCTCGATCTCGAGCACGATGTCGCTGTCCTCCGCGCGGATCGATGCCAGCTCCACCAGCACCACCGAGCGGCTGCGCGCCAGCCGCGCGCCGACCTCGTTGGCGATCCGGGTCTTGCCGGAGCCACCGGGACCGAGCACCGTGACCACCCGCGAGGTGCGCAGCAGCTCGTCGAGCGCGGTCAGATCGGCCTCGCGGCCCAGCAGCGCGTTGGGCGCGGCACGCAGTCCGATCGCCGTGGGCATGCCGAAATCCGTGGTCGCGCCTGGCCTTTCGGTGCCGTGCCCCGCGGCGGTGACCACGCCGCCCTGCGGCGGAACCGTCCCGGCGGGTGCGCGGTGGCCGAGCGAATCGCCGCGCAGGATCGCGGTGTTCAACTCGACCAGCGCCGGACCCGGATCCGCGCCGAGCTGCTCGACCAGCCGAGACCGGAAGGCGGCGAACGATTCCAGTGCCTCGTTGGGCCGACCGGCCACGGCGAGCAACCGCATCAGCGTGAGTTGCGCGGGTTCGTCCAGCGGGTTCGCCCCCGCCTGGAATCGGGCGATCCGCAGTGCGCCGTCGAGGTCCCCGGTCGCCTCGCGAGCCACGAGTTCGAGTGCGTCCAGTTCGGCGAGCCGGCTCGTCGCCACCGCGCGCAGCGCGTCGGCCACCGCGCCCGGCGGCAGATCCGCGCCGGGCTCGCCGCGCCACAGCGTCCGGGCCCGCGCGATCGCGTCCAGGCAGCCCACGTCGTCACCGGCGGTCCGGCCCGCGCGGGCCTGGCGGACCAGGTCGGCCACCAGGGTCAGATCCACCTGGTCGGCGGGCAAGGTCAGGCGGTACCCGGCCGGGCCGATCTCCAGCGCGCCGTCCGGTAGCGCGGACCGCAGCCGCGATACCTGGGTGTGCAGCGCGTTCATCGGCGCGCGCGGCGGCTGCTCGCCCCACACGTCGTCGATCAGCGACTGCGCGCTGCGGCTGCGGCCGGGGTGCAGCGCCAGGGCCGCGAGCAGGAGCCGGGACCGGGCGCCGGGCAGCGCGGTCAGTGTGCCGTCGCGGCGCAGCGCGATCTCGCCCAGCAGGGCGACCACGACCGGTTCACCTGCGGGCGCGCGCACCACGTGACCGCGACCGTCCTGGCCGCCCTGTTCCGCCAACATCCCGCGGTAATCGTATGCGAGCAGGGCTGGTCGAGCCGACATGGTTTTTTACTCCATTTCCGGTGGTCGGTCGCCTACGCTGTCCGCATGGCTGAGTTCGAAGTGGTCCGGCAGGCCGTGATCTCGGCCGAGCCGTCGCGCATCCACGGGCTGATCGACAACCTGCACGAGTGGACGAAATGGTCCCCCTGGGAGGACCTCGACCCGCAGTTGCAACGCACCTACACCGGCCCGGACGCCGGCGTCGGGGCCACGTACGCCTGGGTCGGCAACCGCAAGGCCGGTGCGGGCAGCATGGAGGTGATCGCCAGCGCCGATCGCGAGATCGGCATCCGGCTGGTCTTCGAGAAGCCGTGGAAGGCCACCAACCAGGTGCTGTTCGAGCTGAACCCGACCGAGTCCGGCGCCACCGAGGTGGTCTGGCGGATGACCGGGGAGCAGCAGGGCCTGATGAAGGTGCTGTCCAAGATCCTGCCGACCGACAAACTGGTCGGCAAGGATTTCGAGAAGGGCCTGGCCCGGTTGAAGGCGGTCGCGGAGGCCGACGGGCGCTGAGCGGCCATTGTCCGACCGCGACACTATGCTGCGGGGATGGCTACAGCAGCGCAATGGATCGAGGGCGCACGTCCACGCACCCTGCCGAACGCAATCGCCCCCGTGCTCGCGGGCACCGGTGCCGCCGCCTCGCTCGACGGCGCCGTGTGGTGGAAAGCCCTTCTCGCGCTGCTGGTTTCGCTGGCCCTGATCATCGGCGTCAACTTCGCCAACGACTACTCCGACGGCATTCGCGGCACCGACGACGTGCGGGTCGGCCCGGTGCGGCTGGTCGGGCAGAAGCTGGCCTCGCCCGCCGCGGTGCGCAATGCCGCGATCCTGAGCCTCGGCATCGCCGCGGTGGTCGGCCTGGTGCTCGCCGCGACCACGGCCTGGTGGTTGCTGCTGGTCGGCGTGGCCTGCCTGGCCGGCGCCTGGTTCTACACCGGCGGCAGTAAGCCCTACGGCTACAGCGGCTTCGGCGAGATCGCGGTGTTCGTGTTCTTCGGCCTGGTCGGCGTGCTCGGCACCGAGTTCGTCCAGGCGGAGCGGATCGACTGGGCCGGTGTGGTGCTGGCGGTCTCGGTCGGCGCGTTCTCCAGCGCGGTGCTGGTGGCGAACAACCTGCGCGACATCCCGACCGACTCGCAGTCCGGAAAGGTCACCCTGGCGGTCAAACTGGGCGACCCGCGGACCAGGACGTTGCAGCTCGCGCTGCTCGCCGTCCCGTTCATCGGCACGCTGCTGCTGCTGGCGCGCACCCCGTTCGCGCTGGTCGGGCTGCTGGCCATTCCGCTCGCGGTGCGGGCCAACGCGCCGGTCCGCTCCGGCAAGGGCGGCCTGGAACTCATTCCGGCGCTGCGCGACTCCGGCCTCGCGATGCTCGCCTGGTCGGCGCTCACCGCGGTGGCCATCAGCTTCGGCTGAGGTAGCCGCGCGGGCTAGTCGTCGCCGTCCGGAACCAGGATGCCGAGCACCCAGTTGACGATCGAGACGATCAGGCCGCCGACCACCGCGGCCCAGAAGCCGTCGACCCGCAGGCCGTAGTCGGTGGTCTCGGTGATCTTCGCGGTCAGCCACAGCATGAGCGCGTTGATCACCAGCAGGAACAGGCCGAGCGTGACGATCACCAGCGGCAGCGAGAGCAGCTTGACGATCGGCTTGACCAGTGCGTTCACCACCGTGAACACCGCGGCGACGGCCAGCACGACGAGCACCTTGCCGACGTTGCCGTTGTCCGCCGGACTGATGATGTCGATCTTGTCGACCCAGGCGGCGGCCAGCCAGATGGCCACCCCGTTGATGATCAACCGAATCAGAAGCTGCATGCGCCCATGCTAAGGCGGCTAGGTGGACATGTGTCGACTCGAAACGCGATTCGTGGCCGCCCCGCCGACCCATGTCCACCGGCTCAGGCCGCGCGATCGAGCAGCGCGTGCACCTTGGGCCGCAGGTCGTGGACCGACTGCGCGCCGCCGAGCAGACGCACGGTGGTCTGATTGGGCGCGCGCAGGATGCCGAGCAGCACGTGCCCGGATTCGATGGTCTTGTCCTTGCGGGCCAAGGCTTCCCGCAGGGACAGCTCGAGCACCTTCTTCGAGTCCCTGGTGAACGGGATGTGGCCGAAGTTGCCGCCGCGGCCCCAGCCGAACGGGCTGCGCCTGCCCTCCGGGATCGCACGGTCGAGCGCGTCCTCGCCGAAGCTCGCCTCCAGCGACTCGCGCACGGCGTCGAGATCGATGCCGATCGACCGCAGGGCCGCGGCGTCCTCCTCCCCCAGCGGTTCGCCGCCGAGCGGATCGCCTTGCCGCTGCGCCGCCAGCGCGCTCATCACGCCGGTGTGGGTGACGCCCGCGTCGGCCAGCAACGACTTCAGCTCGTCTTCGCTCTGCGACAGCAGGCCGAGCAGCACGTGCTCGACCTCGATGGTCGGCGAGCGCAGTTCCCGCGCGTCTTCCTGAGCCAGCACGATGGCCTTGCGCGCCGTCTTGGTGAACCGTTCGAACATCAGCGGTTCCTGCCTCTCTGATTGTGCTTCTGGTGGGCTGCCTGCTTGCTGACCTCGAGCGCTTCGGCGATCTGCTGCCATGACCAGCCCTGTTCGCGGGCATTGGCCACCTGGATCGCTTCCAGACGTTCGAGCAGCCGACGCAGGGCGAGCACCGCGCGCAACCCGACCTTGGGGTCGGGGCTGCCCGCGGCGGCCGCCAGAGTGGTCGCTTCCGTCATGTCGTCAATTTTGATTGACGAGGCGGGTAAATGTCAACAAAAATTGACGACGAGGCTGTTCGCGCTCGGCGAAGAAACACGAAGGCCGCCGTCGCCGGGTGCTGCGTCCCGGATGACGGCGGCCTTCGATCGGCCCTGCGACGGGGTGCGGTCAGCCCGCCCACTCGCCGGTGGCGGCGAACTTGTCCAGGATCGCGGTCGGCTCGGCCAGGCTCAGCCCCTGCGACTCGACCCAGGCATCGTCGTAATACGTTCCGGCATAACGATCTCCACCGTCGCACAGCAGCGTCACCACGCTGCCGCCGCGGCCCGCGGCGAGCATCTCGGCGACGATGGCGAACACACCCCACAGATTGGTGCCGGTGGAGCCGCCCACCCGGCGGCCGAGCACCTTGCTCGCATACCGGGCCGCCGCAATGGATCCCGCGTCCGGCACGCCGATCATCCGATCGACCACCTGGCCGACGAACGACGGCTCCACCCGCGGGCGGCCGATTCCTTCGATGCGCGAAGACATTCCGGTCTCGTAGCCAGCGTCGGCGGTCTCGTAGCCGCCGTAGAAGGCCGAGTTCTCCGGGTCGACCACGGCCAATTTCGTTGCGTGCCTGCGGTATCGGATGTAGCGGCCGATGGTCGCGCTGGTGCCGCCGGTGCCCGCGCCGACCACCACCCACTCCGGTACCGGGTGCGACTCCAAAGTCATTTGCTCGAAGATGGATTCGGCGATGTTGTTGTTGCCGCGCCAGTCGGTGGCGCGCTCGGCGTGGGTGAACTGATCCATGTAGTGCCCGCCGCACTCGGCGGCCAGCCGGGCCGCCTCGGTGTACATGTCGGGTGGGCGCTGAACGAAATGACAACGGCCGCCCTGCGCCTCGATCAGCGCGATCTTCTGCGGCGAGGTGCTGGCCGGCATCACCGCGACGAAATCCAGGCCGAGCAGCTTGGCGAAATACGCCTCGCTGACCGCGGTCGAGCCGGACGACGCCTCCACCACCGTGGTGCCCTCGGTGACCCAGCCGTTGCAGATCGCGTACAGGAACAGCGACCTGGCCAGCCGGTGTTTGAGGCTGCCGGTGATGTGGGTGGATTCGTCCTTCAGATAGAGCTCGACGTTCCACGCGACGGGCAGCGGGTACCGGATCAGGTGGGTGTCGGCGCTGCGCTGGGCATCGGCGTCGATCAGCCGCACCGCGTTGTCGACCCAGTCGCGCGGGGTGCTGCGATCACAGGACTTCACGATGCCCCCTGATTGTCCTCAGGCGTCTCGCCGCGCAGCCGAGCCCGCAATTGGGCCTTGTCGTGCCTGCGGCGTTCGTCCACCACGGCGATGTCCTCGTTGACCCGCACGCGCAGCCGCTTGAACAGCGTGAGCGAGAGCGGCATGGCGATGATCAGCGCGAACAAAGCGGCCACCACCAGCGGAATGTCCACCTTGACCAGCCGCGCGACCAGCACGATCAGCACGGTGATCAGCACGACCAGGACCAGCCTGGCCAGGGTGTACAGACCGAGGTTGCGGGCGAGCCGACGGCCCGCGCCAGCGGTTTGCTGTCCTGGAACACCATCTGGTGGAGTTGCGTCACTCACGTGCCTCAGCCTATGCGAAGCTGTTGCCCGCCCGCGGCGCGCGCCCGTTGCCGAGGTCGGGAGCATATCCGATTTGTCTATTACTTCCCCTTTACCAACAGTAGGTGGTTCGAGTACCTAGGGGTTTCAGTGCAACGATGTCGCCATCTGATGAGGGAACTGTCGAGAACGGAGAGGTTTGCTATGAGTGCGATCACCGTCGGCGGCCAGGACACCCTGCTGACACCAGGGCAGGTTGCTGCCATGTTCCACGTCGATCCCAAGACGGTCACCCGCTGGGCGCATGCCGGGCGTCTCGGCTCGCTGCGCACACCGGGCGGACATCGCCGGTTCCGCGAATCAGAGGTAATGCAGCTGCTCAAGTCGCTCACCACCGAGGCGACCGCACGCTGACTGCGGGCCGCGCGGGCCCATCGTGCCGGGGCCCGCGCCCACCCGGCGTACCGATTTCACGTCAGCGGTGTGCGAGAGCTACGCACGGGACTACCCTCGTAACCAGGAGGTGAGCGACGTGACGTACCTGTTGGCACTCATCGCGGTCGTGGCAGTCGCGGTGCTGTGCTGGAAGGCGTTCGGCCCCGAGAGATCTGCCGGACCGACCGCTACCCACACGCGATCACCGCAACGCAAGCGCGTCGTCGGACCGGACGACGATCCCGAGTTCCTCTGGCGGCTATCCCGCCAGCACCGCAACGGAGACTCCGACTCCACCGAGCGCTGAGCGCTCGGCCCGGATCCCGCTCTCGCGGCTCACATCTCACCCTCGGCGTGGTTGCGCGCGTGCAGCCCTTCGCTCGCGCGCAGTCGATTCGCGAGCATCGCCAGATAGTGCTGCGCCTCCACGGAGAGCCCCGCTGCCGTCTGCACCAGCTTGCGCAGTCCGCCGTCGTTCAACTGCTCGACCAACCTCCCGTCCGCGTCGACCACCGCGGCCGGGAGATAGGTGAAGTAATCGGAATCCAAAGGCCCGTCTCCTCAACCGTTTGTGCGCCGGATAGACGCATCGCATATAGACAGGACACGGCGTTTCGCCGAACGGCACGCCGTTGACCACGTGATCTGCACCACTATTGCCGTTTTCCCTATCGCCCGAGTGACGAAGTGACGCCGGTCACTTTCCTGCGATCCCTTGGTTGAGCCGAACTTATTCCGATGTAGCGGAACTGAACACACCCGCCGACCACAGGTCGAGCCGGGCAGTAGGACGCCCGCGGCTCTCGCCGAGCGTTAGCCGAGCTAACCATCCGTTTGCGGGCGGACCCGATTGCCGCACCGGCGCCGGCTCGGCCGAGCCGCACCCCCGCGCAGGACCGGCGAACAGCACGCCGACGGAATGCGGCGGCACAGATAAATCCGACCGGTGCGGCCGATTAACAGAAACCGCTGGGTATTCAATACAGAAAGGTATTTTTACCGAAATTATTTAGAGCAGAACTTTGCGGCATTTACCGCGTGTTACCCATCGCCAGTGTGTAGCCTTCGGAATTCTTGGACCCCGGATTTGACGAGTGGTGACGTGGTGATCGGTGTTGACGGCTGTCTGGAACGCATCATGCATATCCCCGGCGCGCGCTGCGCGACCCTGGTGGACGGCGCGAGCGGCCTGGCGATCGCCGCGGCGGGCCGGCACGACGTGGTCGACCAGCACGAGGACGCGGCCGCGACCACCGACGTCATGCGTACCGTGCTCGACTGCCCCGCGCTGACCACCGGCCGGGACGGCGAGAACATCACCGAGCTGATCGTGTACGGTACCAATGGATTTCATCTGCTGAACCCGGTGCACGGCGACTTCGACGGCCGGCTTTTCCTGCACGCGCTATTCGACGACGACGCCGGAAATCTGGCGCTGGCTCGAATCCAGCTCCGCGGAATTCTCGCCGAATTCGCCGGAGCAGGCCATGATCAGTGAGCTGACCGAAGAACTTTCGCGACTGGAAATAGAGAAATGCACCGGAGTGCTGTTCGTCGGCGACGGCGCATTCCAGCTCACCGACGGCGCGATCACCTCGGCGGACTGCTTGCGCACCAGCAGCCTGGCCCGGCTCGTCCTGGAGGCCGGCGTGGCGACCGACGAGGACTGGCGGCGCGCCGAGGCCGGGGACGCCGATCGTCTGCTGTCCCGGCCGCGGCTGGAAACCCTGGCGTTGCTGTCGGTCTTCGATGCCGCGTACTTGTTGCTCGGCTCCCCGTCGATTCCCGAATTCCGGCCCGCGCCTCCGCATTGGCTGGTCGCTGTCTGCCGGATCCCGCCGCATGTGCTCGTCCGGGAGTGTGCGCGCCGGGGTGATCCCGACTCCCCGCCGTGGCCCGCACGGCTCGTCGATCGCGCCCCCGTCGCGCCGGTCCGCCGGGGCCCGCGACGACGGGTGGTCCTCACCGGCGGGCAGGCCGAAGTCCTCGCCGCCGCCGACGCCCGGCGCAGCGTCACCGGGATCGGCGAGTATCTCGGCCGAACCACCTACGGGTGTCTGGTAGCGGTGCGCGAGCTGACCGCCGCCGGGCTCATCGAACCACCCGCACCCGTCGCGACCACCGAGCCGCTGCCTCGCCTGGCGGAACCGGTCGAACCGGTGCGTCGGCGCCGGGTGCGGCAGGCCACGCCGGTTCCGGCGCCGGATCGCTGGAAACCCGACGCCGACTTGCTCGTTCGCCTACGGGCGGCTTTGGAGGATGCGTGACCGCGCGGAAGAAACTGCTCGGCGATCTGATGGGAAGGTTGACCAAGGTGTCGATGTCCGCACCTGAACCGAACGCGGCGGTGCTCGCGGAGCTGAAGGCACTACGCGGACGGGTTCCCCGGCTGACCGGCACGCTGGTCGCGTCCGGCGACGGACTACTCGTCGCGCACGATCTACCGCCGCATATCGAACCCGCCGGGATGGCCGCGCTGGCGGCGGCCCAGCTATCCCTGTCCTACCGGCTGGTGACCACCGCGAACGGCGGCGGATTCCACGAGGTCGTCGTGCACGGCACCGAGGGGCACGTGGTCGTCTACGCCGCGGGCTGGACCTCGCTGACCGTCTTGGCCGGCCCCGAGGTGAACGTCGGCCGGCTCCACCTGGAATCCCGGCCGGTAGCCCGCACCATCGCCGATCATCTGGCGTCCATCGCGAACATCGGCAAAGACCAGGCACCGAAATCCGAATGAAAGGAACAGACATGTCCAACCTGGATTTGTCATTGAAGGACATGATGGTGATCGACGGCGCGGTCGGCGCCGCCGTCGTCGACTACAACAGCGGCATGGCCCTAGGCACCCTTGGCAGTTCCAAAACGCTGGACCTCCAGGTCGCCGCGGCGGGCAATACCGAGGTCATGCGCGCCAAGATGCGCACCATGGATCAGCTCGGCCTGAATGACGCCATCGAAGACATCCTCATCACGCTGTCCGGCCAGTACCACATCATCCGTCCGATGACCGGTCGCAAATCCAAGGGCCTGTTCCTCTACCTCGCCCTCGATCGCAACCGCGCGAACCTCGCCCTCGCCCGCCACCGCCTCAAGGGGATCGAGGAAGACCTCGAGGTGTAGCTCGTCCGCGCCGCGTGCCATCGCCTGGGTGGCACCGGAGCCCGAATTCGGCAGCCCCACGCCCGATCTCGATCGAGGCGCGGGGCTGCCGTCGTCGGCTACGCCCGATGCAGGATGCCGGTGGCGGCACCTGCGCGATACTGCATCGAATCGTCCGGCTGGAGCCGGATCACCGAGGTCGCGGCATCTGCCGCGCAATCCGCGCCACCGGTCGGCCGCACGGCCAGGGTCAGCTCGGCCTCGTCCACGGTGACCACCCGCCCGACCCGGGTGCACCGGCTACCCGACGCTTCCTCCGTCTGCGCCCACAGCACGAGTTCTTCGGAGTTCTTGCCCGGCTTGACGATCAACTCCACATCGAACGCCCGCACCCCGTCCTGCACCACGCCTTCCCATTGCCCCAGAAAGGCTTTCGGGATACTCCACACCGCCGAGACCGGCGTCGTATCCACCGGCCGATCCACCGTGGAGCTGTCCGCGCCCCCACCGCCCGCACCCCGATTCGATTGCGCAACAACCACAATCGCCACAACCACGACGATCACCACGGCAACGACAGCAGCCACCACCCACCATCGACTCGACCGACCCGACGGCGTCGCACCCCTGCTCTCCGACGATCCCCAACCCATCGATTCCAGAATAGGCCGGGTCCACACCGCGAGCACCCGAACGATCTCGCGGCCGGAGTGGACACAGCGCCACGGGGTACCCGGCAGGCATGGGTAGCCATCCACAGCGGACACCGTTCTACGGCATGCTGATGATGCTCACCGCCATGATCACCGGCCTGTGCGTGGCCGACCTGCCCTGGCTCGTCCTCCGCGTAGCCGCATACCTCGCCCTACTCGCGATGGCACTGGTCGGATTCGTGATGACCTTCCGCGACTACTCCTGACCGCGCGCGGCGGCCGAGCCGGCTCAGTTGAGTCCGGCGTAGGAGTGCAGGCCGCTGATCACCATGTTGATGATGAAGAGGTTGAAAAGCATTGCGATGAAGCCGGCTACGTTGATCCAGGCGGCCTTGGTGTCGCGCCAGCCGGAGGTGGCGCGGGCGTGCAGGTAGGCGGCGTAGAGGACCCAGGCGATGAAGGAGCAGGTCTCCTTGGGGTCCCAGCCCCAGAAGCGGCCCCAGGCGGCCTCGGCCCAGATGGCGCCGAGGATGACGCCGGCGCCGAAGAGGGGGAAGCCGATGATGGTGGCCTGGTAGGCGAGGCGGTCGAGGGTGCGGGCGTCGGGCAGGCGGCGGGCGATGACACCGAGGATGTTGCTCGACTCCTCGCCCTCGGGCTGGCGCAGCCGGTAGAGGAACAGCAGGCTGGAGACGCCGGCGAAGAGGAAGACGCCGCTGCCGATGCTGACGATGGTGACGTGGATGGGCAGCCAGAACGACTTCAGCGCGGGCACCACGGGGGCCGCGTCGGCGTAGAGGATGGTGCCCGCGAGGAACAGCAGGATGAGCACCGGCACGAGCAGGAAGACCCACATCGCGCGGTACTTCTGCTCGCGCAGGAACAGCGCGCCCATCAGCACCGCGGCGGCGGTGGCCATGGTGACGAACTCGTACATGTTGCCGAGCGGGAAGCGGTGGGTGGCGAAGCCGCGCAGCACGATCGAGCCGATGTGCAGCACGATCGCCACGACCAGGACCGAGAACGCCATGTTGCCGAGTCGCTCGGACAGCGGCTTCTCCGGCGCCCCGACCACCCGGCCGGGCAGCGCGGGATCGCTGGGACCGCCGGCCGAGACGAGGTCGCGCTCCGCGACCTGACGGCCGCGCGCGGTGGCGTACTGCCAGATCAGCAGCACGAGCACCAGCGCGTAGACCACGATCGCGGTCTTGAACGAGAAATCGCTGTAGCGCGCGATGGTCTCGTTGATCGGCATGTCTACTCTCCCGTGGTCTTCGTGTCGGCCGCCGAGCCGGGCCGCACGTCGAGCAGGCGCGCGCGTAGCCGGTCGAACTCGCTGCCCCAGCCCGCCTGGTCGGTCCGAGCCAGCCCGCCCATTTCTACTACGGTGCGTCGTTGGTCCACGGTACCGGCTGCGTTCTCGGCGGGGTAGACCCGCACCCAGATCCGGCGCCGCTTGATCAGCAGCGACACCAGCAGGCCGAGCATCATGGTCACCGCGCTCACCAGCACCCACTGCTGCGCCGGATCGTGCGACACCTGCAGGTTGGCGAATTCCTGTGCGCCGTCGAAGGTCACCTTGGTGCCGTTGGGCAGGCTGGTCGACTCGCCGGGGCGCAGGTTCACCCTGGCCTCCTTGCTCAGTCGTCCCTGCTTGACCTGCTCGGGGTCCAGCGCGAACAGCGACTGCGGCTTGCCGGTGTCGAGCCCGGTGTCGCCGCGATAGATATCGACGGCGACGGCCGGATCCTTCATCGTGGGGAACGACGAGGTCAGCAGGCTGCCGTGGAACAGCGCGGTCGGCGCGAACAGGCCCTCGATGGCGATCTGGTTCTTCCGCCGCTCCTCGTCGGTGGGGTACATGCCGCCGGGCGGGTCGATGCGCAGCACGCCGCTGGACAGGAAGGTCCGCGCGTCCTCGGGCCGCCACTGCAGCGACTCGGTGCGGGTCTGCCCGTTCGGGAAGGTGACGGTGAAGGTCGGCGCGTAGCCGTGGCCCTGCAGATAGATCCGGTCACCGGCCACCCGCAACGGGTGGTTGACCTGGATCCGGGTCGAGCGCCAGGTGTCGGTCTGCAGGTCGGCGCCGGACTGGTATTCGATGTTCGAGGTGAACATCTCCGCCTGGCCGTTCTCCAGGTAGTCGCCCTTGAAGTCCTTGACCCGCACGCAGATCGGCGCCATGCCGGTGCCGTCGTTGACGTTGCCCGCCTTGAACGAGTCGAACACCGCGGGCGAGGTGGTGCAGAAGCCGGGACCGTCGTTCGCGATGACGATGACGTTGCCCTCGTAGCCGAACAGCTTGCCGACCGCGATGGCGACCAGCAGGCAGACCAGGGCGAGGTGGAAGACCAGGTTGCCGAGCTCGCGGGTGTAGCCCTTCTCCGCGGCGAGGGTGATCTCGCCGTCGCGGGTGCCCGGCCGGACCTCGGTTCGCCAGCCGCGCAACTCCTTCCGCACGCCCGCGATCACCTCGTCGGGCGTCCGCTCGGCGCTGCCGGTGTAATGGTGCGGCAGCCGGGTGAGGTTGCGCGGCGCGCGCACGGGCGGGGTGCGCAGGGCGCGGTAGTGATCGAGGCAGCGCGGCAGGATGCAGCCGACCAGCGAAATGAACAGCAGCACATAGATGGCGGTGAACCAGAAGCTGCCGAACACGTCGAACAGCTCGAACCGGTCCATCCACGGGCCGAGCGTCGGCCGGTTCCGGATGTACTGATCGACCTTCTGCGCGTTCAGGCTACGCTGCGGCAGTAGCGCGCCCGGGATCGCGCCCAGCGCGAGCAGGAACAGCAGCACCAGCGCGGTGCGCATGCTGGTCAGCCCGCGCCAGGTGTTGCGCACGAATGCCCACGCCTTGCCGAGCGGTGACTGCCGGGGCGGCGGCGCCGGCGCGGTCATCGGCTTTTCGGTGACGGTCATATCGGCAGCGTCACCCCGGACACGAACCCGTCGCGCACCCAGCCGACGAACTGATCCCACACCCCGGTGACCAGCGCGACGCCGACCGCGACGAGCAGCAGGCCGCCGATGATCTGGATGGTGCGCGAGTTGCGGCGCAGCCAGCCGACGCCGCGCAGCGCGCTGGCCGACCCGAACGCCAGGATGATGAACGGCAGGCCGAGGCCGAGGCAGTAGGCGACGATGAGCGCGACCCCGCGGGCCGCGGTGGTCCCGTCGGTGCCCGCGGCGACCGCCATCACGCCGGACAGCGTCGGCCCGAGGCACGGCGTCCAGCCGAGCGCGAACACCCCGCCGAGCAGCGGCGCCCCCGCGATGCTGGTCAGCCTGCGCGGTTCCATCCTGGTGTCGCGTTGCAGCGCCGGGATCAGGCCGATGAAGACCAGGCCCATCAGGATGGTGACCACGCCGCCGATGC
This sequence comes from Nocardia sp. NPDC056564, assembly GCF_042793755.1. Taxonomy (NCBI): domain Bacteria; kingdom Bacillati; phylum Actinomycetota; class Actinomycetes; order Mycobacteriales; family Nocardiaceae; genus Nocardia; species Nocardia sp. NPDC056564. The sequence continues at coordinate 287,030 of NZ_JBHTUR010000007.1, read as the reverse complement.
GTTGCAGCAGTTCACGATTCACGTTCAGGGTCTGGATCACGCCGAACACCGTCGCGGTGGCGAGCACGAACACGACGGTGAACCCGGCGACGAACAGTCCCGCCGCGCCGGCCACCCGCATGCGTCCGGTCCGCGCGGCCTGCGCGGCCGAGCTGACGGCGACCGAACTCGGTTGCGCCCCTTGGGCTTGCGCGACGGTGGCGGGCGGCGCCTCCGCACCGACCAGCCCGGCGAGGTAGGACAGATAACCCGGCACCAGCGGCACGACGCACGGCGAGGCGAAGGACACCAGGCCGGCGAGCAGGCAGGCGCCCAGCGCGAGCAACAACGGTCCGGTGGCGGCGGTCTGCTGGAACGAATCCCCTACGGCGGCCAGCACCATCACGCGGCCACCGCGATCACGCGGGGATTCACACGCCCTCCCCCTCCGGCGTCTCCGCGGCCGGGTCGGTGTCGCCGCGCAGCACGACGCGCTGTTCCGTGGTCTCTTCGAACAGCACACCGAAGTCGAGCAGCGAGTCCGCCGCGACACTGCGCGGCACCGTGGCTATGCCCTTCCATCGGTCGTCCACGGCCCAGGCGCCACCGATTCGGCGGGCGCCCTGCCGGGGACGACAGGCACGCAGGCTACGGGTACGACGATCGCGATTCACTGTGCTTCCTCCGAGGCGATTTTTTGAACAATCGGTTGCAGATCGTCGGCCAGCAGGGGGCGCAGGTACACCGCGGCGACGCGGTGCTGACGATCCAAGATCAGGGTGGTGGGAATGACACTGGTCGGGAAATTCCCACCGAGGGCGAGCAGGGTGCGCATGGACGGGTCGTAGATGGACGGATATTCGACCTTGTTGTCTACGACGAAATCCTGCGCCTTGTCCTGCTGCGGGTCGCGGACGTTGATGCCGAGAAAGGCGACGCCGTTGTCTTTCGTTGCCGCATAAACCTTTTCGAGCGCGGGCGACTCCGCGCGGCAGGGTCCGCACCACTGCCCCCACAGGTTGATTACCACGACCTTGCCCGGGTAATCCTCGACCGAGGTGGTTTTGCCCTTGGTCATCAGATCCGGCCCGGACAGCTTGCCGATGGTGCCGCGCGCGCTCGGCGGGTCGTAGAAGATCTCGGTTTTGCCGCCGGGCGAGACGAATTCGAAGGTGCCGCCGGACGCCACCGCGTCGCTACCGCCCGAGCAGCCGGCCAGCGCGGCGACCAGGCCGGCACAGGCGAGCAGAACGGTGGCGGCCCGCCTGGCCGAACCGGCAGGCGGAGCAGCGGACGCGGTGCGGTCGATCATGCGCCGTGTACCGAGGGGTCCGAACCGCCCGCGGGCTCGGAGTACACGATGTCGACGAGCGTGTCGCCGTGGTAGACCAGCGAGGTCAGCGACGCGAGCGAGCACTGCCGCTGGCGCGGGTCGTGCCAGAGACGCTGGCCCTGCAGGAACCGGCGCAGCGTCCAGACCGGCAGCTGATGCGAGACCAGCACGGCCTCGCGCCCGGCGGCCTCGACGCGCGCCTTGTTCACCGCGGCCAGCATCCGGTGCGCGATCTGCAGGTACGGCTCGCCCCAGGACGGGGTGAACGGGTCGCGCAGCTTCCACCAGTGCCGCGGCTTGCGCAGCGCGCCGTCACCGACGGAGACCCGCAGGCCCTCGAAGGTGTTGCCCGCCTCGATCAGGTTCTCGTCCGTGCGCACGATCAGCTGATGCTGGGCCGCGATCGGTTCCGCGGTTTCCTGGGCCCGTTGCAGGGGCGAGGCGATGACCACGGCGATGTCGTGATCGGCCAGCGCCCGCGCGACCGCGCCTGCCTGCGAGCGACCGGTCACCGACAGGCTGAAGCCGGGAAGCCTGCCGTAGAGGATCCCGTTCGGGTTGTGCACCTCGCCGTGGCGCAGCACGTGCACGATCGTCTCGACCGGATCGCCGTCCGGCGCCGGCTTCGGCTTCGACTCCGAAATCGTTGCCGCACCGGCATTTTCGTCGAGCGCGGGAATCTGCTCGGCCGGGCCCGACGCGGCGGCGGCGAACTGCGCGCCCGCGTCGATGACGGCGGAATCGGTGGCGGGCTGCGCTAGCTCGCGCGGGTCGGCCTCGGGCTGATCGTGATCGGAGCTCACGCGCGGGATCCTTCGGGAGTGGCGGCCGCGGCCGCGTGTGCGGCGGCGGGCAGGGCGGCGGCGATGCGGTCGAACGCGTCCTCGTCGAGCGCCGCGGAGACGAACCAGGTCTCGAACGCGCTCGGCGGCGCGTACACGCCGCCGTCGAGCAGGGCATGGAAGAACGCGGGGTAGCGCCAGGTCTGGCTGGCCTTGGCGGTGGCGTAGTCGGTGACCGGGCGTTCGGCGAAGAACACGCTCACCATATTGCCTGCGAACTGGACCTGGTGCTCGACGCCCGCGGCACTGAGCGATTCGCCGAACAACGCGCCCAGGCGCTGCGCGTTGCGGTCCAGCGCGGCGTACACCGCGTCGTCGGCGGCCCGCAGCGTGGCCAGCCCCGCGGCGACCGCCACCGGGTTACCGGAGAGGGTTCCGGCCTGGTAGACCGGGCCGAGCGGGGCCAGGTGATTCATGATCTCGGTGCGGCCGCCGAACGCGGCGGCGGGCAGCCCGCCGCTCATCACCTTGCCGAACGTGTACAGATCCGCGGTGACGCCCGCGTGGCCGAACCAGCCCGCGCGGCTCACCCGGAACCCGGTCATCACCTCGTCCATGATGAGCAGCGCGCCGTGCTCGGCGGTCAGCGTGCGCAGTCCCTCGTTGAAGCCGGGCAGCGGGGCCACCGTGCCCATGTTGCCCGCGGCGGCCTCGGTGATCACACAGGCGATCGAGTCCGGATGCGCGGCGAACGCGGCGGCGACGGCCTCGAGGTCGTTGTAGGGCAGGACGAGGGTGTCGGCCGCCTGTGCGCCGGTGACGCCGGGCGAGGTCGGCAGCCCGAGGGTTGCCACGCCGGAGCCCGCGTCGGCGAGCAGCGCGTCGACGTGGCCGTGGTAACAGCCGGAAAACTTGATGATCTTGGCCCGGCCGGTGTAGCCGCGGGCCAGCCGCACCGCGCTCATGGTGGCCTCGGTGCCCGAGTTCACCAGGCGCACCCGCTCGACCGGAGCGACCCGGTCGATGATGGCCTCGGCCAGTTCGATCTCCGCCTCGGTGGGCGCGCCGAAGGACAGGCCGCCGACCGCGGCGCGCTGCACCGCGTCGACCACCGCGGGATGCGCGTGCCCGAGAATCATCGGGCCCCACGAGCACACCAGGTCGACGTACTCGTTGCCGTCGGCGTCGACGAGGGTGTAGCCGTGGGCGGACGCGATGAATCGCGGTGTGCCGCCGACGGAGTTGAAGGCCCGCACCGGGGAGTTGACGCCCCCCGGAATCGCCGAACAAGCCCGGTCGAAGAGCTGAGCGGAAACCGGCACCGATGCGCTGGTCACGCGCGGAGAAGAACTCACGACCTCCAGTGTCTCAGCCCCGTCGAAACGAGTCGACGACAGGGTGTAGTGGTGGTGACGCAGACCGCAACACGCCGAGAAGCTGTTTACGCCGTATTCGATCGCCGTGAGATTGCCGATGCGTAATCTCGGGCGTCACCATTCATCTGCCCCGGAGGATTTCTATGCGGTTTGCCCTGTTCAGTGCTGCTGTTTCCACCGCGCTCGTCGGAGCGGCCGTCGCGTTCGGCGCGGGCCCCGCCGCGGCGGTGGAACCGGTCGCGCAGCCCGACCGGATCGGTCTGCAACTGAGTCATGAGGAGACCCAGACGATCGCCGACGGGCCCATCCCGGCCATCGTCACCATGTTCGTGCCGCTCAACCGGATCGGCGTCGGCCTCAAGGCGGACACCGGGATCTACAAGGACGAGAACGGCGGCGTGCACGCGTCGCTGCGGCAGGCGATCATGGAAGCGGCCAACCATTCCGACGGAACGATCACCCTCTTCGTCAATGCCCCTGGCACCCGCAACGGCCGCGTGCTCGACATGTATCAGAACTGGAGCTGAGCGGGGCTCAGCTGTACATGCACGGCGCCTGGGCCGAAATGGTGTGCAGGTAACACATGAACGCGTTGTACGGGCCCGCGGAACCGGAGTCGGGCACCAGCACCGGCGCGTCGACCTGGCCGGTCGATACGTCGACCGCGCCCGCGGGCTCGAGCGGAAGTCCGGGGTTCGCGCCCGCCGGCGCGGCGCCGATCCCGATCGCGGCGGATATCGCCAGTGCGGCACAGACTTTCACAGCAAGCCGGTTCATCAATCCCTATTCCTTGGTCGGCACACGAATACGGCCGAAATACTAACGGCCACAGAGACAATCCTGACAACGCGCGGGCGGCCGCGAGTGGGCCGCCCGGCGCCCTGCACGCTAGTCGACGCCGGCCCGACCCTGCTCCGCATCAACCGATTTCTCAGGTGATGCCGATGCACCACAGGGCGAACCCGGTGGTCACCAGGCAGGCCAGCGGGGCGGGTAGCGCGTGCAGCAGCGGTGCCGGTGGTGTCTGGACCAGGGCGGGCACCACCGCGGCCGGTGGCGCCGGGGAAACCTCGGCGGGCGCGGCGACCGCCGGGGCCACCGTTGCCGCGCCGATCATGCCGACGGCGGCGGCACCGAGCAGTGTCCGCTTGAAGGTGACTGTCGGTTTCATGGCTCCGATATTCCCGCGATCGGCGAACCGAAACGGGTGCGGCGTCAGCGGTCTCGGCGCACGCGCACCACGCGGCCGACCGCGTCGATGGCGCACAGCCCCGCGATCGCGACCAGGACCGCGGCGAGCAGCAGCCACGGCGTGACGTAGCGGGTCGCGACGAACTCCGGCGCCTGGCCGATGGCGGCGAAGGTGGTCTTCTCGATGCCCTGCCGCCAGCTCAGCACCGCGGCGACGAGCCCGAGCACCACCACGCCGAGTTCGGTGGCGGCCACCGTGATCGATCCCCTCATCGGTCGACTCCGTTCTCGCTGTGCTTGTCGTCGGGCTCGGTCGCCGGCTCGTCCGCTTCGGGCGGTTGGCCGATGGCCGTGGTCAATTCGGCGCGCAGGGTGCGATGGTCCTTCGCCCACGCCTGCACCAGGCTGCCGTCGGTCAGGCGCAGGCCGATGCCGGTGCGGCGGCGGGGTACGCCGCTCAGCTCGCCGAGCGCGCGGGCCTGTTCCCAGTCCTCCTCGTCCCAGGCGTCTTCGTCGCGTTCGGGCAGCACGGCGCCGATCGAGCCGAGCGGGAGGGTCTCGGTGCCTTCGCGCAGGGTGTCGGCGGTGAGCTCGACGCTGACGTGGCGCCGGCCCGCGATCACTTGCAGCACAACGAACATGGCGATCAGCGAGCCGCAGAACAGCAGCGCGAACCAGTGCACGGAACTACCGGTGGCCAGTTCCACGAGGAAGATGATCAGGCACAGCACGGGGCCGTAGGCGACGGTGCGCCAGCGCGCGCCCGGTTCGGCGAACAGAATGCCGGAATCGTCCGGCCGCTCGCTCACGCGACGCCCACCGCGTCGCGAATCGGCAAGGCGGAACGGGAAATCAGCGAGTGAGTCCGGGCAACAGCAACACGGCGACGGTGACGACGCCGAACAGGATCAGCAGGCTCAACACGGCCAATTCCCGCCGAATGCTCTGCGGCTGTTGGATCACCACTCGCATCGATGCCTCCGATTCCCCGGAGCCTTTCGACGAGTTCCCGCACGCGAGGTGTGACAACGTCTGACAAGCAACTACCGGTTCCCATGTCCACTGTGACAACCCTCACGATACATGCCGGCGTTGCCCCGACAAATTCGGGCACCAACCGTTCATCGTCGGCTCACCTGGAAATAAGCCGTCGATTCCGGCCGGTGCGCCAGGTAGATCGCACCGCCGGCGAGCACCGCCTGCACGATCGCGGCACCCCCGGCCACCAGTGAGGCGGTGCCGGTCACCGAGCCGAACGCGAACAGCGCGCCGACCCCGATCACCACGAGCCACGCTCCGGCGATGGTCAGCATGGTGCGCGCCCACAGCTTGCCGCGGGCGAACTGGTGCACGATCAGCAGCGCGAGCGCGGCGACGCCGAGTCCGATGAACACCACGACGATGTAGACCAGCGCGACCATCAGCTCGGCGCTGGCCAGGGTGACCTGCGGGTCCTTTTCCCTGGCCTGGTCGAAGACCTCCTTGGCGAAGGTGTGCCGCTGCGACAGCGCCGCCACCACCGACGCGATCAGCTGCACCACGCCGAATCCGACCACGCCCCACCACAATTGCCGCGCGGTGCCGACGTCCACCGGCATCGGCGCGGGTGCGGGCGCGGCGCCGATCGGTCCCGGCGGATTCGTCACGACAACCAGTGCGCGGCTTCGGTCGCCCAGTAGGTGAGCACGAAATCCGCGCCCGCGCGCCGGATGCCCATGAGCGACTCGAGGATGGCGCCGCGGCGATCGATCCAGCCGCGCTCGGCGGCCGCGGTGATCATCGAGTACTCACCGGAAATCTGATAGGCCGCAACCGGGACCGGCGAGCGGTCCGCGACGTCGCGCAGGATGTCCAGGTAGGACATGGCCGGCTTCACCATCACGATGTCCGCACCCTCGGCCAGGTCCAGCTCGAGTTCGCGGATCGCCTCGCGGCGGTTCGCCGGGTCCTGCTGATAGGTGCGCCGGTCGCCCTCCAGCGACGAGGCGACAGCCTCCCGGAATGGGCCGTAGAACGCCGAGGCGTACTTGGCCGCGTAGGCCAGGATGCCGGTGTCGGTGCGGCCGACCGCGTCCAGCCCGCGCCGGATCGCGCCGACCTGGCCGTCCATCATGCCGCTGGTGCCGAGCAGGTCCGCGCCGGAGGCCGCCTGGGCCAGCGCCATCTCCACATAGCGGTGCAGGGTGGCGTCGTTGTCCACCGAGCCGTCGGCGGCGAGCACGCCGCAGTGGCCGTGATCGGTGAATTCGTCGAGACAGGTGTCGGCCATGATCACGGTCGACTCGCCGACCTCGTCGGCCAGCGCGCGCAGGCCGCGGTTGAGGATGCCGTCCGGGTCGCTGGCCTGGCTGCCGGTGGCGTCCTTGTCCTCGTGGCGGGGCACGCCGAAGAGCATCAGGCCGCCGACGCCCGCGGTCACCGCCTCGACCGCCGCCTTGCGTAGCGAGTCCATCGAATGCTGGTAGACGCCGGGCATCGAGCTGATCTCCCGCGCCTCGTCCAGGCCGTCGGCCACGAACATCGGCAACACCAATTGCCGTGGCTCGAGCGTGGTTTCGGCTACGAGACGACGCAGTGCGGGGGTACGGCGCAACCGCCGCGGGCGGTCCAATCCGGTCATAACCGCACGATACGCCCGGCGCCGGTGGCTGTCGCGAGCACCCGTCGCCTGGGCGGGCGGGTGCTTCGGCACCGCCGCACCGGAGCTGGACGTTTCGCCACGACACTAGCCCGGCGCGCCTGGACAGCATGCACAAAACGCGCGGATCGACCCTGGATCGCGCGCAACGGTGTGCGAAATCACACCTGCCGCGCAGGCCGATGGCGCATACTCCGACAGGAGGGCGAGACCCCCTGGGGGACAGCATGACCGAACCGCACACCGAAATTTCGCTGGCCCGAGCCGCCGACTTCGAGTCGTGGGTCGCGGTACTGCTTTCGGACTGGTGGCCGGTGCTCACCGGCGGACTCACGGCACCGGCGACGACGCTGCGCGCGTGGCGGGCCGCCGACGGCAGCGGGCAGATCTTCCGCGTCGAGTTCATCGCGCGCCAGCTCGCCGAGCCGGAGCTGATGACAGTGGCCCGGCGCGCCTTCGACGATCTGGGCATGACGCCGGACGAGCGCGAGCTGACCCAGAGCCTGGGCAGGCATCTGGTCGGGCACACCGAGGACGCCACCGTGCAGCTGCGCTTCTCCGACACCGCACACACGATCTTCCTGCGGCTGCAGAGCAGGCCGTGCCAGGTCTCGGTGGCCGCGGGACGGCAGCTGAGCGCGATGCCGGACGCGACGCTGCCGTTCCCGAACACCACCACCGGGCCGCTGGATATCCGGATCGCGCGCAACAGCGCCCGGCATCTGCTCGCTCAGCACAGCGCGCGGTTCGCGGTTCCGGTCGACCCGTTCCAGCTCGGTCCGCAGGGGCACGTCTCCGATGTCGGCTGGGCGTTCGTCTTTCCGTGGTCGACCACGTCCTGGTACACCGACGGCACCGCACCGGCCCTTTCGCCGGGCACCAAGGGGCCGATCGTGGTCGTGAAGGACACTGGAGACACCTGGTTGCTCGACAGCCTGAGCAGCTACGAGTCGCAACTCGCCGAGTACGCCGAGGCCAACGGCTATCGGCACGGCACACCCGACCCGGCGTGAAAGGCCCGCGATGACCCGCTGTGATGCGCGATGACGCAGCCTGCCCCTGGCGCTCGCCGGCTGCCCGACGGGCGGCTGCTGATTCCGTGGCAGGGCAAGCAGCCGGACGGGACCATCGCCAACGGGATGATCGAGATCGGGCCCGAGGACGACCGGTTCGCCGAGTGGAGCGCCTCGATCGCCAGCCGGGAACGCGGTGAGCTGCCCGACGACGACCATCCGGTGGATGCGTTCGGCCTGCAATTGTTCCGCGACCCGCGCCCGGATCCCGCGCCCACCGCGCACGAACGCAGGCGCGCCACGCTGCGCGCGATCGCCGAGCGCGGTGACCTCGGCGCGATGGAGCAGCTCGCGCATCTGCTGCGCGACGCCCACGAGCTGACCGAGGCCGAGCACTGGTTCCGCACGGCCGCCGAGCGGGGCAGCGCGAGCGCGATGGCCGATCTCGGCCTGCTGCTCGGCACGCACGGGCGGATCGCCGACGCGGTCCACTGGCTGGAGTCCGCGATCGCCGCGGGCTGCGCGGGCGCCGACCTGCAACTCGGGCTGCTGCATCTGGAGCGCGGCAACATCGATGCGGCCGAGCGGTGGTTGCGTCCCGCGGCCGAGGCGGGATCGCCGGAAGCGTTGTGCAACATGGGCGTTGTCGCCAATCGGCGCGGCAGCAACGACGAGGCCGAGGCGTGGTACGAACGTGCGGCCTGCGCCGGAAACCCCACGGCCATGCGAACTCTGGGGCTCTACATGGCCCGGCGCGGCGACACCGAACGGGCCGTCGAGCTACTCGCCGAAGCGGTGCGCCGCGGCCGCACCGACGCCATGGCGATCCTCGGCTCCCTGCACCTCGATCACGGCGACACCGAGGCGGGCGAGCACTGGCTGCGCCGCGGCGCCGAAGCCGGCGACCCCGACTCGATGTTCCACCTCGCCCTGTTCCTGCGCGAACAAGACGTCATCCCGTTCACCGGCGACCTCGCCGAACCCGGCGTCCTGCGCGCCGCCGCCGCCATCGCCACCGGCCGCACACCGGCCCAGCAGGAGGCCAGGCACCTACTGGAACGCGCCGCCGCCCTCGGCCACCCGCAGTCACTGAAACTGCTGCACGACATCTAAGCGATCGGGCCCCGAACGTGCGGCGATCCTGGACGCGCCCGCCGGATCCGATGGGTCGCCGAACCCCTTGCGGCCAGCGGTTTTTGTCGGTGTTCGTTGGTATAATCGAAACAGTGTTCGAGGGGATTCGCCGAGTCCCCGATCGCAACGGGAGGGAAGCCTGTGCCCGCGACGAAGACCGTCCTCATCGATCGTCCCTACACACCGCTGGAGAAGCAGCGGCTGCCCGCGGGGCGCCCGCGGTCGTGGTATGTCCGCCACAATCGGAAACTCAAGGCGATGCGGCTGACCATCGCACTGCTGGACTCGGGGGTGTACAACCCGAGTGCGGCGAACAACAAGTGCATCCGGCACACCGCCGAGGTGATCGGCATTCGCCCGCCGTCCGATCTCACCTGCACGATGGTGCGGACGCTGCTGCGAAAGCGGTACTGAGGCAACGAGATAAAGGCAGGGGCCGACGGCGTACGCCGTCGGCCCCTGCTCGTAATGTGCGCTAAACCGTGCAGATGCTGCCGACCCCGCCGGACATCGTCTTGAGCAGGCAGACGAACCCGCGCGCGATCGCGGGCAAACCCTGCACCGAACCGGTCGAACTGCCCGTCGATCCATCGATGTAGGCGGGCGCGGCAGTCGGCGCGGGTGCCGCGAAAGCCGAAGCGCCGCTGGACAATACGATGCCCAGGGTGATGAATGCCGCCGCGCCGACGTGCACTATCGATCGTGTCATGAAAACCAACTCTCTCTTGTGATCGCGCTAACACGCCAGGCCAAACTAGCCGCGACCCCGAGAGGTGAGCTGCCCATAGTTCTATGGGCACGGTCGTCGATGTGACACGGAATCCGTTGCCGCACAGCCGATATCGATACAACTACCAGGTCATGAACGAAATGCACACTGCCCGTACCGAACTCGGTACGGGCAGGGTGGTGGAGCGTGATCAGCGGCTGCGGCGGCTCTTCTTCCGCGGCGGCGGCAGCAGACCCTCGGCACGCAGCCGGGCCGCGTGCTCGGCCAGCGCCTCGACCAGCGGGCCGACCTGCGCCACCTCGGGCTGCACGTCGACGCGCAGACCGAATTCGATGGCCGTCTCGGCGGTCTTCGGGCCGATGCACGCGACGATGGTGCGCGCGTGCGGCTTACCCGCGATGCCGACCAGGTTGCGCACCGTGGAGGACGAGGTGAACAGGACCGCGTCGAAGCCGCCGGTCTTGATCATCTCGCGGGTCTCGGCCGGCGGCGGCGACGCGCGCACCGTGCGGTAGGCGGTGACGTCGTCGATCTCCCAGCCGCGGTCGCGCAGGCCCTCGGCCAGCGTCTCGGTGGCGATGTCGGCGCGCGGCAACAGAACCCGGTTGACCGGATCGAAAACGTCGTCGTAGGGCGGGAAGTCGGCGAGCAGGCCCTCGGAGGACTGCTCCCCGCTGGGCACCAGCTCCGGGTTGATGCCGAACGAGCGGACCCGGTCCGCCGTGGCCTCGCCGACGCAGGCGATCTTCACGCCGGAGAAAGCCCGTGCGTCCAAACCGAATTCGGCGAACTTCTCCCACACCGCACGCACCGCGTTGGTGGAGGTGAACACCACCCACTGGTAGCGGCCGTCGACCAGACCCTTGACCGCGCGCTCCATCTGCGCGGGGCTGCGCGGCGGCTCGACCGCGATGGTCGGCACCTCCATCGGGATGGCGCCGTGCGTGACCAGCCGCTCGCTCATCTCGCCCGCCTGGTCCTTGGTCCGCGGCACCAGCACGGTCCAGCCGTACAGCGCGCGCGACTCCCACCAGGACATCTTCGAGCGCGACGCGACCACCTTGCCGATGGTCACCACCAGCGGGCCGACCAGTTCGGAGGCGGCGCTGTTCAGCGTCGCCAGGGTGGCCTCGATGGTGCGCTGCTGGCGGGTGGTGCCGCGCACGGTCACCGCGACCGGGGTCTGCGGCGCCATGCCGTGTTCGACCAGGGCGCTCGCGGTCTCGGCCAGGTGCCCGGAGGTGGCGTGCAGCACCAGCGGTCCCGGGGCGGCGGCCAGCGCGGCCCAGTCGACCTCGCCGCGCACGTCGGCCTCGGTGTGCCCGGAGCCGAGCGCGATGCCCGCGTAGCTCGGCACGGCCGAACCGTTGGGCAGGCCCGGCAGCACCTCGAACACCATGTGCGAGCGGGTCACCGCGTTGACCTCGGCGATCACCGAATCGGTGGTCAACGGGTCACCGGCGACGACGCGGACCACGTCGTGGCCGTTGCGAGCCTCGGCGATCAGCGTCTTGGCCACCTCGGCGGGCTCGCCGAGGGCGGGGCGCACGTCCACCGGACGCTCGCCGTCGTCGCCGGGCTCGACCGCGGTCCCGATCAGGGCGAGCACACCCTTGTCGACATCGGGATCGGTGAACGCCAGCGTCGCGCGGCCGATCACCTCACGGGCGCGCACGGTGAGCAACGCCGGGTCGCCAGGACCTGACCCGACGAAAAGGATCCGACCTGGCTGCTTCTTGGTAGCTCGACCGCTCATGCCTCCACCTCGCTGGCGCTCGGTTCCGTCATGCGCGGTGCGCACTGTGTCATGAATCGCTCGCTGCGCTCGCTCATTGGTTGTTCTCCATTGGGCTGGGTTGGGTGAAGTCTGTGGCGGGCGCGTTCACCGCCTGGGTGTTCGAACCGGCATCCGGTTCGGGGCCGCTCGGCCCTGGTTCGACGACGCTGAGCAGTTCGCGCGCGCCCATGTCGAGGAGTTCGCGGGCCAGGGCCCGGCCGAGCTCGTCCGCGTCGGCCGGCGCGCCGACGATCGAGGCCCGGACCACGTCGGAACCGTCGACGGCCGCGGCGCAACCGCGCAGCGAGAGTTCGTCGAAGATCCGCCCGTCCTCGTCGATCGACTCGACCACCTCGGCGAGCGCGCCGATCGGCGCGGTACAGCCCGCCTCGAGTTCGGCGAGCAGCGCCCGCTCCGCGACGATCGACGCGCGCGTCGCGGCGTCGTCCAGCGCGCTGAGCACCTCGATGAGTTCGGCGTCCCCGCTGCGGCATTCGACGGCCAGCGCGCCCTGCCCCGGCGCCGGGAGCATCTGCACCGGTTCCAAGGCCTCGGTCACCGCGTCCAGCCGATCGATTCTGGCCAGGCCGGCTCTGGCGACCACGACCGCGTCGAGATCACCGTCGCTGACCTTGCGCAGGCGGGTGTCCAGATTGCCGCGCAGCGGGACGATGTCCAGGCCGAGGCCGAGCGCGCGCAGCTGGGAGGCGCGGCGTGGGGCCGAGGTGCCGACCTTGGCGCCTGCGGGTAGTTCGCCGAGCACCAGTCCGTCGCGGGCGACCAGCGCGTCGCGCGGGTCCTGCCGGGGCGGGATGGCCGCGATGGTGAAGCGCGAGTCCTGCGCGGTCGGCAGATCCTTGTAGGAGTGCACCGCGATGTCGATGGTGCCCGCGGCCAGTTCGTCGCGCAGCGCGGAGGTGAAGACGCCGACCCCGATCTGCTGCACGGGCTCGGCGGACAGATCGCCGAGGGTCTTGACCACCACCAGCTCGGCCTCGTGCCCCGCGGCGACCAGCGCGTCGCGGATGGTGCCCGACTGGGTGAGCGCGAGCAAGCTGCCACGGGTGCCGATCCGCCACGGCGCGCGCGTGCTGCCTGCCGTCACGTTGTCCTCTTCCTGCACGAGTGTCATGCCCGCACCTCGCGGACGCGGGTCGCGGCCATACCGTTCCTGGGCGCCGTCATGCCGGCTGCCCCTGTTCGTCACCCTGCTGGCTCGCGGTGAAGTCGTCGGCCAGGGCGATGTCGGCGTCGGTGAGCAACATGCCCGCGTGGTCGCCGATCGCGCTGATCTCCATGGGGGTGGCAACCGCCTGCGCCGCACCCGGTTTCAGCTCGAACAGCTCGCGCAGCGCCTCGGCGTAGCTGTCGCCGCCCGGCGTCGAGGCCAACTGCTTGACCCGCACCGTCGGCGCGTGCAGCAGCTTGTCCACCACTCGGCGCACCGTGCGGGCCACCTCGTCACGTTCCGGATCGGCCAGGCTGGGCAGCCGCGAATCCAGCCGCAGCAGTTCGGCTTCGACCACCTCGGCGGCGCGCTGGCGCAGCGCGGCCACGGTCGGGGTGACCTCGGCCATCCGCTGGCCGGTCAGGTACTTGGCCAGCTCGTCGGCGACGATCGCGCGGGCGGCGGCGGTGTCGTCGGCGGCCGCGCCCGCCGCGGGGTCGCGCTGCAAAGTCTCGATGTCGATGACGGTCACGCCGGGCAGTCCGGCGACGGCATGCTCGACGTCGCGGGGCAGGCCCAGGTCGCAGAACACCAACGGCCGTTCGGCGGCGGCGGATTCGATGCCGCGCTCGCGCTCGGTCAGCGCGCGGTGGGTGTCGGCCAGGGTCACCACGTTGCCGACCGCGCCGGTACAGGTGATGACCACGTCGGCCGCGGCCATCGCCTCGGGGAGCCGGGACAGTTCCAGCGCCTCGGCGGCCACGCCGTAGGTGCCCGCGGTCTCGGCCAGCCGCGCGGCCCGGCCGATGGTGCGGTTCACCACGATGATCCGGCCGATGCCCGCTCGCGAAAGATGCGCCACCGCAAGGCTGCCCATGGCGCCGGCGCCGACCACGGCGGCGGTCCGCCCGGCCAGCACGCCGGGTGATCCGGCGGAGCCCTCGGTGATTACACCGGCCGCCTCCCCCTGGCCGGACGCTGCCGCCCCGAGCACCTGCTGCGCCCGATCCAGCGCGACGGACACGACCGACGCTCCGGCGCGGTCGATTCCGGTCTCCGAGTGCACCCGCTTGCCGACCCGCAGCGCGTGCTGGGCCAGTTCGTGCAGGGTCCGCCCGACCGCCTGCTGCGCGTCGGCGGAGGCGTACGCGCCGCGGATCTGGCTGAGCACCTGCTGCTCGCCGATGACCATCGAGTCCAGCCCGCTGGCCACCGCGAACAGATGCTCGGCGGCGGCCTCGCTGTAGCGCACGTAGGCGTGCTTGGTCAGGTCCGGCAGCGGCAGCCCGGAATGCTTGGTGAGCAGGTCGCCGACCTCGGCGAGACCGCCGTGGAAGGCGTCGACTACGGCGTAGACCTCGACCCGGTTGCAGGTCGAGACGATCATCGCCTCGGAGACGTGGCTCGAGGTGAGCATGCGGTCGATCAGCTTCGGGCGGTCGGCGTCGGCGATGGCCACCTTTTCCAGCACCGAGACGGGCGCACTGCGGTGCGAGATCCCGACCAGAAGAACGCTCATGGAGTAACCACCGATCCCTTGCTGCTTGGCTCCGTTGCCGTGTGCGAGGACGCCGTATGCGCGGCTGCCGAATGCTTGAGGGCCTGGTGCACGGCCGAGGTGTGCGCGGTGGGCGCGCGGTGGCTGATCCGGCTCGGCCGCGCCACCTCGGGCGGCTTGGCCGCGGGCTCGGCTGCGTTGTCCGCGTTGCGCACTCGCTCGAACGACAGCATCTGCAGCTCGACCGCGAGGTCGACCCGGCGCAGCTCGACCGTGCTCGGCGCGCTCAGCTCGACCGGCGCGAAGCTCAGGATGGATTGCAGCCCGGCCGCGACCAGCCGGTCGCAGGCGTCCTGCGCGGCGTCGTCGGGGACGGTGATGACCGCGATGGTCGGGTCGAGCGCGGCGACCGCCTCGGCCAGCCCGGCGACGTCACGCACCACCAACCCGGCGACCGAGAGGCCGATCACCTCGGGGTGGTTGTCGAAGATGCCGACCACGGTGAAGCCACGCCGCTGGAATCCGCCGTAACCGACCAGGGCCCGGCCGAGATTCCCGGCGCCGACGAGCACCACGCGGTGTCCCTGCGACAGGCCGAGCACATCCTCGATCCTTGTCCTCAGCCTGGCTACGTCATAGCCGACACCCCGTACGCCATTGGGTCCGAGGAAGGAAAGGTCCTTGCGCAACTTCGCCGAATTGACACCCGCCGCGACAGCGAGTTCCTCACTCGATACGATGGCAACACCCTCGTCGGCCAACGTGGCGAGGACCCGGAGATAGGTCGCCAGACGCGCGACGGTGGCCTGCGGGATGTCCTTCTGCAGAGCCCTGCCGGAGACGCCGCTCGGCGCCTCATGCTGCTCTGTCACGTCGTCGGCTCCTCGTTCCGGCCCGATCGGGTTCCGGTTCGTCGCTGGACCTCTGGCCCGGGACGGTCCGGTGCCATGGTCGAAGTGTCGCTGATGCTGGGTGTCTGTACGCGGTGGGCCCGCAGCCTCGGCAAGCGGGTCCGCGTGCCACCACCGTAACTGCTTGTGCAGCCCTTCACAAAGTCGGTGAAATTGGCCTCATTTTCCGTCGCGACCAGCGCTGCGACGGAATCGGACAGTCATGGCTACCAGTCAGCACTCGATTTGCGGGCCTCGCTGCGCCTCCGCGGAGACGTCGCGCCGCCTTCCGCCGGCGCCGGGGCTCAGCCCTCAGCGGCTCAAGTCGGCGCGCAATCGGGCCTCGTCGACGTCGAAATAGCTGTGCTCGCGGCCGTTGAGCAGCACGACCGGCAAACGGTCGCCGAACTCCGCGCGCAGGCCGGGGTCGGTGGCCGCGGCCGCGTCCACATCCAGGGTCGCTGGCTCGATGCCGAACTCGGCGCAGATCGTCCGCAGCTGGTCCAGCGCGGTGACGCACAGACCGCAGCCGGATCTGGTCAACAGGGTCACCTCGTGTGTGGGATTGGTCATGGCGGATATTAAATCCCCTCGCCACACCGGAATCGGTCTGCCAGGTACTGCGATGACTGTCGGCCCGCCCGGTTACTGTGGACGTGGTTCGCGCGACGGGCGGAGGTATCGGTGCCGGAACGATCGAAGGTGGCAAGGGCCGGATTCATCGCGGGACGATTCGGCGAGTTTCCGGCGCGGTGGAATCTGGGCGCGATCGGCGAGGGCCTGCAGGATCAGCTGGCCCGCATCCCGCGCAGCCCCTTCGGCCCCAGCGAGGAAGAGCTGCGGGCCAACCTGGCCGGCGAGGCCAGTGCCGATGCCGCATTGTCCTTGCACGACGCGGAATTGGCGCTCGCGCAGACCGATGACACCTCCCCCGAGGTGCCGCGCGATCTGACCGCGGCGGCGTTCTTCGACGTGGACAACACCATGGTGCAGGGCGCGTCGATCGTGCACTTCGCCCGCGGCCTGGCCGCGCGCAAATACTTCAAGACCTCCGACCTGGTCGACGTGGCCTGGAAGCAGGTCAAGTTCCGGGTCACCGGGCGGGAGAACAGCTCCGACATGGTCAGCGGCAAGGAGAAGGCGCTGGCGTTCATCGCCGGGCGCCCCACCGCCGAGCTGGCCGAACTCGGCGAGGAGATCTACGACGAGATCATCGCGGACAAGATCTGGCCCGGCACAAGGGCACTCGCGCAGATGCACCTGGACGCGGGGCAGCAGGTCTGGCTGGTCACCGCGACCCCGGTCGAACTGGCCCAGGTGATCGCCAAGCGGCTCGGGCTCACCGGCGCGCTCGGCACGGTGGCCGAGAGCGTGGACGGCAAGTTCACCGGGCGGTTGGTCGGCGACATCCTGCACGGCCTCGGCAAGGCGCACGCGGTGCGCACGCTGGCGATCCGAGAAGGGTTGAACCTCAAGCGTTGTACCGCGTATTCGGACAGCCACAACGACGTGCCGATGCTCTCGCTGGTCGGCACCGCGGTCGCGATCAATCCGGATTCGGACCTGCGCGAGGTGGCGAAGAACCGGGGCTGGGAGATCCGCGACTTCCGCACCGGGCGCAAGGCGGCGAAGATCGGCGTGCCGACCGCGCTGGCGCTCGGCGCCGCGGGCGGCGCGGTGGCCGCCGCGGTGACCCGCAAGCGGGAGCACTGAGGGCTGAGCGTCAGCGCCGGAGGAGGCAGCGCAGCGTAACCACGCAGGCGCAGCGAAGCCCTCCCATCGAGCACTGAGGGCTGAGCGTCAGCGCCGGAGAAGGCGCACGAGCGCCGGAAACCAGTGCGGCCGAGGGGTTTACCGACTGGTGCCCGGCGGTCGGGCCACTACCCGGTGAACGGGTTGCGGCGCTTGGTGAGCAGCTTGTAGAGCGTCGACTGGATGGTCTCGCGGACCTGGTCGGTGACCTCGAACATGGTCATCGGGTCGTCGGCGGCCTCCGGCTCGTAGCCGGTGGTGGGGATGGGCGCGCCGAACTCGATGTACCACTTCGACGGCAGCGGCACCGCACCGAGCGGGCCGAGCAGCGGGAACAGCGGCGTCACCGGGAAGTACGGCAGGCCGAGCAGGCGGGCCAGCGGTTGCAGGTCGGCCAGCTTCGGGTAGATCTCCTCCGAACCCACGATGGAGCACGGGATGATCGGCACGCCGGTGCGCACCGCGGCCGCCACGAATCCGCCGCGGCCGAAGCGTTGCAGCTTGTAGCGGTCGGCGTACTGCTTGCCGACGCCCTTGAAGCCCTCCGGGAAGACGCCGGTGAGTTCGCCGGAGCGCAGCAGGCGTTCGGCGTCCTCGCGGCAGGCGAGGGTGTGCCCGGCTTTGCGGGCCAGCGCGCCGAGCAGCGGCGTCTCGAAGATCAGGTCGGCGGCCAGCAGGCGCAGCGCGCGCTGCTTCGGGTGCCGATCGTGGATGGCCAGTTGCAGCATCAGCCCGTCCAGCGGGATGGTGCCCGCGTGGTTGGCCACGATCAGCGCGCCGCCCACCTCCGGGATGTGCTCCATCCCGCTGACCTGCACCCGGAACCACAGGTCCGACATCGGGCGCAGCGCGGGCAGGATCACCGACTCGAGCAGGTGCTCGTCGAAACCGAACTCGTCCACCTGGTAGTCGCCGGTGAGCCTGCGCCGGGCGAAGTCGGCGGTCTTGCCGATCTGCTTGCCCAGCGCGCCGCGCACCAGGTCGGACAACGATTGCGGCGCAGGGGGTTCGGTGGCGGCCAGCCGATCGGTCAGCGAGGTCACCGGGCTGGGCGCTTCGCCCTGCGCATGCTCCGGCCAGCGCCGGGCGGGCGGCCGCGGACGCGCGTCGTCCTGCAGGTCGTGGAGGTGGATGACTTTCGCTACGTCGTTCATTGCTGTGCTCCCGTACCGGCCCCGAGCAGGCCGAGCAGTTTGTGTTCTGCGGCATCGATCCACGCGGGATCGATGACGGGCCGCAACGCTGCGCCCCCGATGAAGTCGTCGAAGGCCTGCACCGTGGTCCAGCGCGGGACGAAGCCGAGTTCGGCCCGCATCCGGGTGGTGTCCAAGCCGCAGCCGAAATGGAAGTAGTCGAGTTGTTCGCCGGAGAACTCGCGCATGACCGGGCCCATCAGCACCCGGCCCGCCGTGCGGAACAGCGCGAACGGCACCGGCAGTTCGATCCGGCCCGCGCGCCGCACCGCTTGGGACAGCGCGAGCGCGCCGTCGCCGGCGATGTTGTAGGTGCCGCCGCGGGCGCTCAGCGCGGCGTGCGCGAGCGCGGCCACCGCGTCCTCCTGGTGCAGCAGCTGGATGCGCGCGTCCCGGCCGAAGACCGTAGGCGTGATCGGCGATCGGAGATACTGCACACCGCGACTGGCCAACCGCGGTCCGACAATTGGTGCCAAACGCAGAATGGCCGTTGCAATATCTGGACGCCGCCGCGCGAGTCCGCGCACGAAACCTTCGATGTCGATCATGTCGCGCGCGAACGCACCACGCGGCGGCGTGCGCGCACTCATTTCTTCGGTGAATTTCGCCGGATCCTTCGCGCTGCATCCGTACACCGCGGAGGTGGAGCGCACGACCACCCGGCGCACCGTCGGCGCCTTCTGACATACCGCGAACAACTGCATCGCGCCGAGCACGTTGAGGTCCTTCATCACCGCGCGGCCTGCCCCGGACGGCGGCTTGGCCAGCATCGCCGCATGCACCACGGTGTCCACCGCGCCACCATCGATCACCTTACGGATCAACGGATTTCGGATATCCGCGCGCACGAACTCGGCGCGGCCCATGCGCCGCTGCAAGTCCCGGCTCGGGGTCATGGTGTCGACCGCGATGATGCGATCGATGTCGGGATCCTGGGCGAGACGAGCGACCACGTTGCCGCCGAAGAAGCGACTCGCACCGGTCACCAACACGACTTTCGGCGTGTGTCCGTCTCGAGTGTCAGAAGCCACCGGCACCGCATCCCACCTTGGCAAGCCCCCATTTCACTTATTCCCCGGTTCCTAGGGTAGCCGCTGCGTTCCCGGGTTCTGTTGGTATTTACCAGGTTCTAACGATGACTTCAGTCACCTGAAACACGCCGTGGTTTCAAAATTCGGTATTTCAAACAAAAAGACCCGCCACCTCACGGTGACGGGTCTTCGAGCTGACGCGCAGCGCTTACTTGCCGAGTTTGCGCCGCTGCACACGTGTGCGGCGAAGCAGCTTGCGGTGCTTCTTCTTCGACATGCGCTTGCGGCGCTTCTTGATCACAGAACCCATAGGGTTGTTCCTCGCGTTCTCTCTACTCGGCGCGCACGCTACACACGTGCGCCAACTGACCGGTCGTTCGGCAAGCCTCACGTCCAGTGTCCGCGCCGCCGGGTACCACCGGACACCACAGGTGATGCCACCGGCGGGCGAACACGAACCGAGGGTCTATCGTACCGGCACGTCCGGCCGGGCCCGAAACCGCCCGATCCAACGCCGCCGGACCAGGTCCGTCGGCGTCCCGCGGCCCGTGGGCCACGGCGGGATCAGGCGCTCATCCAGCGTCGAAGTAGGACGTCTCCAGATAGTCGTGCACCGCTTTGGCGTGCACCCGGAACGAACGACCCACCCGCACCGCGGGCAACTCACCGGAATGCACAAGCCGGTACACCGTCATCTTGGACACTCGCATCAGGCTCGCCACCTCGGCGACCGTGAGGAACTGAGTGCCGCCCAGCATGGGTTGACCCTGCGACCCGGAACCACCTTGCGTCCGGGAACCAGCCCGGGCGCCTGAGGGACCTGGGCCACTCGAACTTCCTGAGCTACTTGCAGACATCTTGTTAGACATCATTGCACCATTGACCTCCGGCACGCCCGCGCCGCCGGCTTCCCCACCGGCGGAACAGACACGCACGTGCTGCTTGAAGCTTAGCGGGACCAGTGGTGTTACTGCGACGGGAGTGAGAAATCAGCTTTTCCCATTGGGAACCGACCGGTTGCGTGCTTCCGAACGGGTGATGTCCGGCAGGCTCACAGGGCGCTGCCTGCGCCCGCCCCGTCGCTCGTGCCGCCGACCTCGGCGGAGCGCTGCTTCGCCGCGTACAGCGCCTCCAGGAAGGCCGAACGCACGCCGCCCCGCTCGAGCTCGCGCACCGCGGCGGCGGTGGTGCCGGCCGGCGAGGTGACCGCGGCGCGCAGCTCGGCGGCGTCCTGATCGGACTCGTCCAGCAGGGCCGCCGCGCCGAGCATGGTCTGCACCACCAGCTGGGTGGCCACCTCGCGGGTCAGCCCGAGGCCGACGCCGCCGTCCACCATGGCCTCGACGATCAGGAAGAAGTAGGCGGGTCCGGAGCCGGATACCGCGGTGGCCGCGTCCATCTGCGCCTCCGCGACCGTGACCACCTTGCCCACCGCGCCGAGTACCTCGGTCACCAGCTCCAGTTGCGGCGGCCGCGCGTGCCTGCCCGGCGCGATGACGCTCATGCCCTGGCCCACCAGCATCGGCGTGTTCGGCATCACCCGCACCACCGGGAAACCGGCGGGCAGCTTCGCCTCCAGCCGCGAGGTGGGCACGCCGGCCGCCAGCGACACCAGGATCTGGTCGCGATCGGCGTCCACACTCGCGTTGTCGCTCAGCGCGGCCTTGCCCAGCGCGGTCATCACCGCGTCGACATCGGCCGGCTTGACCGCGACCACCAGCAGGTCCGCACCGACCGCGGCGTCGGCCACCGAGTCGGTCACCCGCACGCCGAACCGCTCGGCGATCTGCGCGGCCCGCTCCGCGAACGTCTCGACGACAACCAGGTCCTTCGCCAGCCGCCCGGACTCGAGTAAGCCCGCGATCAGCGCCTCCCCGATGCGCCCGCCACCGATTACCGCAATTCTCGTCATGGGGGAAAAGCCTAGACGGCGCTCATCCCTGCGGAATCAGCGCCAGCTGGCGGCTCTGCGCGACCACCGCGCCGGTGGAATCGAGGATGAGCTGATCCTCGTCGAAGAGGCGAGCGCCGACCTCGTGCGTGGTCGCGATGATCCGCAACCAGCCCGGCGCGGGCTTGCGCCGCAGGAACGTGGTCATCTGGACGGTGGGTGACCAGCCGAAGTGGCCGAGGTTGTACGGGACCGGCGGGCTCATGTCCGCGCTCATCATCGCGAAGAACATGGCCACCTCGGGGTCCTGCTGATCGGCGGCGCGCGGGCGCATCCACAGGCGCAGCCGCGGCTCGGCGGTCTCGCCGTCGAGGAAGCGGGCCCACTCGCGATCGATGTAGACCTCCGCGGCCTGGCCCACGTGCACGACTCGGCCCATCGGCGAATCCGGCTCGTAGCCGACCGCGTCAGCGGGCGGCTCGACCGGCATGTCGGCGTGCTCGCGGGCGAACCGCGGCTCGGCGTCGTCGAGGTGGCCGAAGGTGAGCGCGGTGCGGACCAGGGTGCGACCGTTCTGGACCAGGTCGGCGTCGGCCAGGCAGATCTGGCGGCCGAGCTTGCGGATGCGCACCTCGTATTCGACCTCGCCGGGGTCGGGCGCGCCGAGGAAGTCGGAGCTCGCGGCGATCGGCGCCATGCCGGCCAGGTCCGGCTCGGCGGCGCGCAGCCACTTCAGACCCGCGGCCGCACTGGCCGCGACCATGGTGCCGCCGTGCACCTTCTTGCCGATGGTCCAGGTCTTGCCGATAGTGCCCAGGTAGCGACCGGCGCCGGGGGTGGTCGAGGGCAGTTGGGTCAAGGCGAGTACCCGGGTGAAGGGCGCCTCGGTCTCGGTGACCGCCGCCAGGTCCAGCTCCGTCGTCATAGTCGCTCCTGTTGTCCACCGGCCGCGCGTCGGCGATTCGGGTTGCTGGTACGCGGCGTTCGTACAGCGTAGAACGAAGCGATTCGGTAGGCGCATTCCCCTCGGCCGGACGAAGGCGATCCTCGTCACATCGGTGCGCGCGAGCTCAGGCGCGGGGTCGGCTCCGCGTCATCCCCGCGAAGGGCATGCGTTCACGCAAAGCGATTGCGCTGGTGAGCTTTTCGCGCTGCGACCACCAATACTATTGCGGCACGCGAACTTTCGGGTCAGGCGTGCTGCGCCGGGGTGGGCGCGGGCGCGGTCTGCCCGTTCAGGTGCAGCCGGGCGAACGCCAGCGTCCGGTGCAGCATGGCCGCGCGGTCCTGGGTGGTCCTGGCGTTCTGCGTATTGATCTCGGCGACCGCCTGACCGGTGAAACCGTTGCGGACCAGCGTGTCACACACCTCGACACACGGCTGGGTACCCTCCCCCGGCACGAGATGCTCGTCGTGCGCGGCACCGCGGCCGTCGGCCAGGTGCAGGTGGGCCAGCCCCTGACCCATCCGGGCGGCCAGCGCCAACGGGTCCGCGCCCGCGGTCGCGGTATGCGACAGATCGAGGGTGTAGTGCTCGAACCCGGTGTCGGTCGGGTCGTAGGACGGGCTGAACGCGGTGAGTCCGATCCCCGGCCCGCCGCGCCGCTCGAGCCGTTTCACCGAACGCTCGCCGCGCCCGAACAAGGTGTCGGCCCGCATCGGGAAC
Organism: Nocardia sp. NPDC056564; assembly: GCF_042793755.1. Classification (NCBI taxonomy): domain Bacteria; kingdom Bacillati; phylum Actinomycetota; class Actinomycetes; order Mycobacteriales; family Nocardiaceae; genus Nocardia; species Nocardia sp. NPDC056564. The sequence goes on along the minus strand of NZ_JBHTUR010000007.1, from coordinate 263,988 downwards.
ATGTTCTCCACCGCGACGATGACCGGGCTGTGCTCCTCCAGCTCGCCGACCTGGTCGGCGAAGTTCTCGGCATAGCGGCGCTGCCAGCGGAACGGCGGATGCACCACGACGGTGGTCGCGCCGAGCGCCTCGGCGGTGCGCACGCTGCGCTCCAGCTTCGCCACCGGGTCCGCACCCCAGACCCGCTGCGAGATGAGCAGGCACGGCGCGTGGATCGCGATCACCGGGACGTCGTACTTGCGCGAGTAGGCCTGCACCGTGGCGATGCTCTGGCTGGCCGGCTCGGCCCAGACCATCAATTCGACGCCGTCGTAACCCAGTTCGGCCGCGTACCGGAACGCCGCCTCGGTGTTCTGCGGATACACCGACGCGGTGGAGAGTCCGACCAGGATCTGTCGCCGGGTCTCGTCCGGCCGTCCGATTTTCCCCACTGCCGCTCCCTGCCTCAGTTCGTACTGAGCAGAAAGGCTAGCGGTCCGAGCGTCACGAAGACGCCCACGACCACCGCGATCACCGTGCTGAGCACGTCGTCGGTCCGGCGCAGGATCCGCACGAGCGCCACCAGGCCGAGAATCACGATCATCGCCAGGGCCAGCGCCACCCAGGGGAGCATCTCCCACATCCGCTCGAAACCCTTGAACAGCAGCATGCCCGCGACGGCCGCGCCGGTGCTCTGACCGCCCAGGATCATCCACTGACGGCGGTTGGCGTCGTCCTCGGCCTTTCTGGCCTTGCGCGCCGAGCGGCGCGGCGACGCCGCGCGGCCGGACTGCTCGTCCTCGTCGAAATCATCGAGCTCGTCGTGCTCGTCGTCCAGCTCGACGGGCTCGAAGAAATCGGTCTTGCCGTCGTACAGCTCGAGCTCGTCGACCGCGCCGCGGTCTTTCGCACGGCCACGCTTGCCTCGGCCGGCCGCGCGTTCGGCCCGCTCGACCCCGTCCCGGAGCAGATCGCCCGCCACGGTCTGGCCGGACACGAGTTGCTGGTCCTGACTGGCCAGCGACCAGGCGGCGGTGGAGATGCCCTCGTCGGGCGGCGGGTCATTGCGCTGCGGCGCATCGGGTTTGCGTCTTCGTGCCGACCAGGCGGGCAGGGCGCCCTCGGGCGAACCGTTGCGGTGCGGAGCCCGCGGCGGCGGTTCGGGCGTCGGCGCCCAGGGCGCGGTGGCCCTGGATTCCGGCAGCGGCGGCGCGGGTTCCGGTTCGTAGTCGGTGGCCGACGGCGACCAGGCCGCGGTCGACGGGGCGAGGTCCTCGGCCTCGGCCTCGGCGGCCCGACGGCGGGCCGCCCGGCCGCCGGTTACCCCGTTGCGGCCGTTGCGTTCCGGCGGCGCGGTGCTCGCTCCCCCGGACTCGCGCAGGGGCCGCACCTCGGTGGTGGGGTCGTCGAGGTCGTCGTGCCTGCGCCGGCGGCCCGAGCGCGGCGTGTCGTCCGGCAGCGGGTCGCTCGCGTACGGATTGGGCGACGGGGCGTAGGGATTCGGCGAGGGCGCGTACGGGTTCGGCGACGGGGCGTACAGGTCGGCGGCCGGCGTGTGCGACGACAGCGGATCCACGAGCGGGTCGTGCCGCGGCATCTCCCGGCCGGGCATCTCCCGGCCCGGCATCACCCGGTTCGATCGGCCGGGCAACGGGTCGGCCTGCTCGGGCGGGGCATACGCGGCCAGCGGGTCGTACATCGAGATCGGGCCGGACATCGGCGAATACGCCGATGGGTCCGGCGCGGGTGGCGTGTATGCGACAGGTTCCGGCGCGGGCGGCTCATAGGCGGGCGGTTCGTACGCCGGCTCGGGCTCGGCGTCCGGCGCGGCATGCGACGACTGCCCGCTGCCGATGGCGGGCATGTCTCCGGTCAGCTCGGCCACCGAGATCCCGCGACCGCCGCGGCGGCGACGGCCACCGCCGGCGGACGAGGCGCCCTGCTGCCCGTTTCTGGCCAGCAGCTCGGCGACCGATAGCTGTTTAGAGTCCTCACTCATGACGACACCGTTCCTATCGGCCCCGGTAGCGCAGCGCCACCGGGCACCGCGCGGCCACTAGCGGCCGCGGGGCCCGGCAAGGGTGTCGCTCGGGGTCCGCCATTCATGTCGGTATCCAGTTTGCGCAGGATCAGACCTTCCCGCAGCGCCCAGGGACAAATCTCCAAGGATTCCAGCGATAGTGCCCGCATACTCGCCTCCGCGACCAATGCGCCAGCCACCAATTGCTGTGACCGATCGGAACTTACGCCTTCTAATTCTGCACGGTCGGCCGCCGTCATCCGCGAGATGAACGCAATCAGTTGGCGCAGACCTGAGCTGGTGAGTGTACGACGCACCCGCGGACCCGCCGCCGAGGGTGCCGCTCCGGTCAGCCGGGCCAGCGAGCGGAAGGTCTTCGAGGTGCCGACGGCCAGATCCGGTTTACCGGTGTCCAGCAGCTGTTTCGCCGGCAGCGCGAGCTCCGCGTCGAGCCAGTCGCGCAGCACATTGACCCGGCGCTTGCCCGGCGGGTCCTCCTTCAGCCACTCCCTGGTCAACCGTCCGGCGCCGAGTTGCAACGACAGCGCGAGATCGGGTTCCTCGTCGCCGCCGCTGGTCATCTCCAGCGAACCGCCGCCGATGTCCAGGTTGAGGATGCGCCCGGCGCTCCAGCCGAACCAGCGGCGCACCGCGAGGAAGGTCAGCCGGGCCTCGTCCACCCCGGAGAGCACCTGCAGCGCCACGCCGGTCTGGGCGCGGACACGCGCGAGCACGTCCTCGGAATTGGTCGCCTCGCGCAGCGCGGAGGTGGCGAACGGCATCAGCTCGACGCACTTGGAAGTCTCGGCGATGCTGGCGAATTCGGCGACCGTGGCGATCAGCCGCTGCGCGCCCGCCTCGGTGATTCTGCCCTCGTCATCGATGTTTTCCGACAGCCGTAAAGTGGCCTTGGTCGAGCTCATCGGCATGGGGTGACCACCCCGATGCGCGTCCACCACCAGCAGGTGAACGGTATTGCTTCCGACATCGAGTACCCCAAGCCGCACATGAACACGGTACTGGGTGATCCGGTCCTATAGGTTAAGCGACTGAACTGTTAGCGTTCCGAGGTGTGACGGTAGGCGCATCGAGCAGCGGCCGGACCCGGCCCCGACCAGCGGGGAAGATCGATCCGAGTCCCGAGGTCGACATGGATTTCCCCCGCGAATGGATCGAGTTCGTCGATCCAGCAAACGACGAGCATCTGATCGTCGCCGATCTGACCTGGCTACTGTCGAGCTGGACGTGCGTGTTCGGCACCCCGGCCTGTCAGGGCATCATCGCCGATCGGCCGGATGACGGCTGCTGCTCGCACGGCGCGTTCCTGTCCGACAAGGACGATCGCAAGCGGCTGCAGAACGCTGTGAAAATGCTCACACCCGAGGACTGGCAGCTCATGGGTGAGGCGACGGACGCGGCGGGCAAGGTGACCAAGAAGGGCTACCTGGAGCTCGACGAACTCGAGGACGAACCCGCCCTGCGCACCCGGCGCTTCGACGGGGCCTGCATCTTCCTGAACCGCCCCGGTTTCGCCGGCGGCGTCGGCTGTTCGCTGCACAGCATGGCGTTGCGCCGCGGCATCGAGCCGCTGGAGGTGAAGCCGGACGTGTGCTGGCAGCTGCCGATCCGGCGCACCCAGGAGTGGGTGGACCGGCCCGACGGGGTGCAGATCCTGCGCACCACGGTCACCGAGTACGACCGGCGCGGCTGGGGACCCGGCGGCGAAGACCTGGACTGGTACTGCTCCGGTTCACCGGACGCGCATGTCGGCACCCGCCCGGTCTGGCAGTCCTACGGCCCCGAGCTGAAGGAGCTGCTCGGCGCGCCCGCCTACGAGGAACTGGCCAGGCACTGCAAGCGCAGGCAGGGGCTCGGGCTCATCGCCATCCACCCGGCCACGGTGCACGCGGACCGGATGCGCGACAGCGCGGGCCCCGCGTCCGCGTGAGGCCCTCGGAATGCGAGCCTGCACCCCGTTCACCTCGAAGGCATGCGATCTTCACCTGTTTGCGGTTTGATGTGCGGTCATGTCCAAGAAAGTTTTGACCCTGGCCGCCGTAGCACTCGGCGCCGCTCTCTGTCTGCCCGCAGTAGCCAACGCCGAACCCAACGGTGACCCCGCCAAGTACGCCGACTTCACCGCGGACTTCATGCCCGCCAACACCCCCGACGCCATGGGCGCCGCGGCGGCAGGCAAGAACCTGATCATGAGCCCGTACGGCACCTCGCGCACCATCGCGTGCCGCGGCACCAGCGCCGCCGACGTGTACGACTGCATGCAGGAAGACGACCTGGGCTGGATCACGTTGCGCAAGATGGACGTTCCCGGCGTCGGCCCGACGTGGACCTACCTGCCCTGATGTAGCGGACAACCGAGTGACGGCCGAGGGCATCGCAGCGCCCTCGGCCGTTGCTTGTGCCCGGCACCGAAATCGAGGCCTTACGCCTCCAGCTTGTAGCCGAGGCCGCGGACCGTGACCAGATGCTCCGGCTTGGCCGGGTCCGCCTCGATCTTCGAGCGCAGCCGCTTCACGTGCACGTCAAGGGTTTTGGTGTCACCGACGTAGTCGGCGCCCCAGACGCGATCGATCAGCTGCCCGCGGGTGAGCACCCGGCCGGAGTTGCGCAGCAGGTACTCGAGCAGGTCGAATTCCTTGAGCGGCAACGTCACCGGCGTTCCGTTCACCAGCACCGTGTGCCGGTCCACGTCCATCCGGACCGGGCCGGCCTCCAGCACGCCGCTCTCGTTGGTGCCGTCCAGCTCGTCGCCGGCGCCGCGGCGCAGCACGGCCCGGATGCGCGCGATCAGCTCGCGCGCCGAGTACGGCTTCGTCACGTAGTCGTCGGCGCCGAGCTCCAGCCCGACCACCTTGTCGATCTCGCTGTCCCTTGCCGTCACCATGATCACCGGCACGCCGCTGCGGGTGCGCAACTGCTTGCACACGTCCGTGCCGCTCATGCCGGGGAGCATGAGATCGAGCAGCACGATGTCCGCACCGGACCGATCGAACTCGGCGAGCGCGGATGGTCCGTCACCGACAACGGTGACCTCGAAACCCTCCTTGCGCAGCAGGAACGCGAGCGGATCGGCCAGCGACTCCTCATCCTCGACGATCAACACACTCGTCATCTGCGTGCCTCCACACCATTGGGTCGGCCCGCCCCCGAGGGGCGCGGGCTTGTTTCTCTAGAGCTCACCGTCGGGCCTGCGGAATCCTCTTCTCCGTCGACCTCGTGGTGGGCAGGTATTCGCAGGGTGAACGTCGAACCGGTGCCCAACTTGCTCCACAGGGTGATCTCACCGTTGTGGTTGGCGGCCACGTGCTTGACGATAGCCAGGCCGAGCCCGGTACCGCCGGTGGCGCGCGAGCGGGCCTTATCCGATCGGAAGAAGCGTTCGAACACCCGCTCTTGGTCTTCTTTGGCGATGCCGATACCGCGGTCGGTCACGGCCATCGCGACATGGTCGCCACGTAATGACCGGCTGACCGACACATGGGAGCCGGCCGGTGAGTACGCTATCGCGTTCTCCACCAGATTTGATAGGGCTGTGACCAGCAAGGTTTCATCGCCGAGCACCTCGAGCCCGCTGGGCCGGTCGGTACTGACGGTGATTCCGGCGGCCTCCGCGGCGGTGCGCGACCGGTCGACCGCCTGCATGACGACGGTGTCCACGTCGACCACCTCGAGCTCGGGCAGCTTCTCCGCGCCCTGCAGCCGGGACAGCGCGATGAGTTCGGTCACCATTTTGCCGAGCCGCCGTGATTCGCCCAGCACGCGCTGTCCGAAATGGCGCACCGCTTCGGGATCTTCCGCGGATTCGAGCATGGCCTCGGCCAGCAGGCTCATCGCGCCGACCGGCGTCTTGAGCTCGTGGCTGACATTGGCGACGAAGTCGCGCCGGGTGGCCTCCATCCGGGCCTGCTCGGAGTCGTCGTCGGCGAACAGGACGGTGAAATTGGTGTCCTCGCGGGATAGCTGGCGGGCCACGCCGCGCACCGCGATGCGGCCGCGGCCGGGCACCGGGTTCTTCGCGGTCAGGTCGAACTCGGCGGACTCGCCGGTGGCCAGCACCTTCTCCACCGCGGCCCAGGCGCGCTCGTCGAGCAGCCGGTTGCGGACCAGGCCGAGTTCCTCGGCGCGCGGATTGACCAGCACCACGTCGCGGTATTCGTCGACCACCGCGATGCCGCTCTCGGAGGCGAGCACGATCAGGTCGAGCACCTGCGACATGGTCAGGCCGGAATCCGCTTGCCTGCGGGCCTGCTGCCTGGCATTCATATAGGGGATAAGTAGCCCGCCGACTGCCAGACCTACGACAGCCGCAAGGACTGCCAGTAGGACGGCTTGCGGAACACTCACCCTTGAATCGTACGGTCGCGTAGGACGTATCCAACTCCGGGTACACGATGTTTCGCGCAGGTCATGGCCACTTCCGGTGCCGTTAGCCAGCCGTTTACGTGCCGTTGGGTATGTCTCAGCCGCATTGTTGCGCGGGTCCGCGACGAGCGGATTTCAGTCATCGCCGGGATCCGGGCCGGGCAAGCCCGCACCGACGGCTCGACCGTGCCTGCCCACCCAGTCGCCGAGCGCGTAGATCGGGATGAGCAAGTCGCGGCCCGCCTCGGTCAGCTCGTATTCGACGCGCGGCGGCGCCTCGGCGTAGCGGCGCCGGTCGATCAGCGCCATCCGCTGCATCCGACGCAGGGTCTGCGTCAGCATCTTCTGGCTGATCCCCCCGATCGCCGCGCGCAGATCGCTCGGCCGCATCGGACCGTCGCGCAGCAGATAGACGACCACGGGTAGCCAGGAGTTGCCGAAGATGTCGACGCCCATCCTGGCCGGGCAGTCGGATTCGAAGTCGCCGTAGGGCGCGAACTCGACCGGTTCGGCGGTGCGCGGCTCAGGCACAACGGTCATGTGTGCCAGCATGCCAGCGCCGTTGCGCACCCGCCGGTGCCTATCGATCTGCCTAGCGTTCGGGGCGAAGACCTTTCGAGCTAGGAGTCGATATGCGAATCGGAATCATCGGTGCGGGCGCGATGGCGCGGGCGCTGGGCGGCGGATGGGCCGCGGCGGGGCACGAGGTCCTCGTCGGAGCCAGATCCAGCATCGCGGCGGGCGAATTGGCGGTGGCGATCGGCGGACGTGCCGGAAGTGTCCGGGATGCTGCCGGTTTCGGTGACGTGGTCTTGCTCGCGCTGCCGGTGAATGCCCTGACGGAGGTGCTGCGGGCAGCGGGTGAGTTGCTGGCCGGGCGGGCGGTCATCGATTGCACCAACGCCCTCACTCCGGATGTCGCGGCACCCGACGGGGTGACGGCGTTCGGGCTTACGGAAGACGCTGTCGCCGAACGCATTGCGGCGGCCGCCCCGGGTGCGCACGTGGTGAAGGCGTTCAACGTGTGCGCGGCCGAGGTGTGGGCGTCGCCGACTCGCGTGTTCGAGGGGCGCAGGCTGGCGGTGCCGCTGTGCGGCGACGACGAGGAGGCCGTGCGGCGGGTCGCGAAGCTGGTGGAAGATTTGCGACTGCAACCGCTTTCGGCCGGCGGCCTGCACCGGGCAAAGTATCTGGAGGCGGTGTCGGTGTTCACCGTCGGACTGTGGTTCGCCGGACAGGACGCCCGTGCGATCTTCCCGCCGCTGGACGCGGCGTTCGCCGTAATCGACTGACCATGAAACCCGGCCTGAGCATGCACTATTCGCTCATACCCCGCGAGTTCGAGCTTTGATGCGCGATAAGTGCACGCTCAGACCGGGTTACGGTTTACCAGCCCGCGTTGCCGCGTATCGGGATATTCACGAAACTTGGCTGGTTCTGGTCGAGCAACAGGTGCTGGGGACGCAGTCCGCTGTCCACGAGCAGCGGCATCGGCGGCAGGCCCCTGGGGAAGTTGCCGGCGTAGACATCGACCCGCAACCGGTGTCCCGGTTGCAGCACCGCCTCGATCCCCGGCACCGAAATGTCCAGCGTCGCAGGCTGTCCCGGCACCATGGGCTGCCTGGTGTCCAGCGACAGGTCCGGCACCGGCTCGGAGTAGTCGCCGTTCGGCAGGCGGGTACTGCGGCCCTCATCGATGGCGCGCAGCGAGGAGACCAGCTGTCCCGAGGACAGCACCGACGATCGACCGTCCGGCGCGACGTCGTTCACCGTGACGGTCCAGTAGCCGTCGGTGGCGTCGTGGACGGTGTTGAGCCGCACCGCGATCGGGCCGGAGATGGTGGTCGGCTCGGGCACCGGCGCGCTGGTGAAGGTCAGTCCGCCGAGTTCCTGGATCCGCGCGTCCTTGCTGCACCCGTCGATGATCGAGGTGGCGCCGGCCGACTCCTGCGCCAAGTCCCGCGAGCACATCCCGGTCAGCCCCGGCGCGACGGTGAGCCGGTCGAGGGCCGGGCTCGGCGCGCCGAACAGCGAACCGTCGTGCACGCTGGTCGCGGTCCCGCTCGGCGCGGCGGACAGATACATCCGCCGATAGTCGACGCCGGGCTGCGGGAAGGACGGCGCGGTGATCCAGCCGCCGCCCTGCTGGCGCAGCGTCACCGGCCCGTACTCGTCGATGCCGTTGTCGATTCCCTTGAGCCACTTGTCGAACCAGGCGCGCTGCAGCACGTCCATCCGCGGCGGCAGGCCGGGCCGACCGGACTCGTTGCCGTTGCTGATGTGGTAGCCGTCGCCGACGAAGAGCTGTTTCTGCCCGGGCGGCAACGGAATCTGCCGGTACACGTCGGCCTGCGAGTTGACGAACACGTCGTGCCAACCGCCGGTCACGAAGGTGGGCACGGTGATTCGGCTCGGATCGGTCTCCCAGGACTGCCGGAACGGGCTGTCCGCCTGCAGCAGCGTCTGCACCTTGGGATCGAGCTGATCGATCTCCGGGGTGACGAGCACATTCAGCAGCGCGTCGACGAAGGTGAACGGATCGGCGAGCCGGTCCCTCAGCCACTGCATGTCGAATTGCCCCCGGGCCAGCGCCGTGAGATCGGGCACCAGCTTCGCGCCGTTGACCGCGAGCAGCCAGGCGGGCATGAAGGTGACGCCGATGGCGCCGCCAGGTGCGACCAGGTCGCGGAACGGATTCCGGCTCGGCACCACCGGGAAGATCGCCTTCAGCGCGGGCGGGTTCTTCGCGGCGACCTGCAATTGGTTCAGGCCCGAATAGGAGACGCCGTTCATCCCGATGTTCCCGGTCGACCACGGCTGATGCGCGGTCCAGTCGATCACCTCGACCGTGTCCTGCTGTTCCCGATAGCGCAGCAGATCCCAATCCCCCTGGGAGAAGCCGGTTCCCCGGACATCGACGACGACCTGGGTGTATCCGCTCTTGATCAGCTGCCGGTCCACGGTGAAATTGCGCAGCAGGCCGCCGCCGAGCGCCCTGGTGAGATCGGTGATGCCGGAGAACGGGGTGCCGGACAGGTCCACGTCGCGGGCCACCTGCATCACCGCGTCGGACAGCCACGGAACCGAGATCAGGCTGTCCGCGATCATCGACCCGAGCTTGGTGTAGGGCGTCATGTTCACGATGGTCGGCGTCGGTGTCGAAATCGGTTGTTCCGCAGCGTCTGCCGGGTGATAGACATTGCCCTTGAGCACGGTGCCGTCGCTCATGGTGATCGGCACGTCCCATTCGATGAAGACGTTCGGATACTGCTGCGGGCCGTCCTCGGTGGCGGTCCAGGCGGCCCCGCTGGCGGCCCCGTCCGGGCCGACCGGACTCGCGACGGCGGAGGGTGAAAGGAAGGGGGACAAGGCCACCGCCGCGACGCACAGCGCCGCGGCCCGGAGCGCATACCTCATTGGATCCACTCTCTTCAGGGAACAGATGCTCTCTAACCGTAGGGAGGGAACCAGAAACTGTCCGATATTCGTGGCAGAACAGCGAAAACTCGTGCAGGTTCACAAATATTCGCGCGGAACTGAGGCAGCGCCATAACTGCGACAGGGCGCCTTCGCTCGAAACGCTCGAGCCGAAGACGCCCTGTCGGAGATCAGTCCGGAATCACCAACCGGGATTCCCGCGCACCGGCACATTGACGAAGCTCGGCCGGTTCGGATCCAGTTGCACGTGTTGCGGTTTGAGGCCGGTGTCGATCAGCATCGGCAGGATCGGCAGGCCCTTCGGGAAGTTGCCCGCGTAGACGTCGACGCGCAGCCGGTGGCCCGGTTGCAGGATCGCCTCGGTGGCGGGCAGCGCGATGTCCAGGGTCGTCGCCTCGCCGGGCACGGTCGGCTGCCGGTGATCCAGCGAGGTGAACGCCCGCGGGTCGGTGTAGTCGCCGTTGGCCGACTTGCTGCTGTTGGCCTCGTCCACCTCGCGCAGCGACGCCATGATCTGCCCGGAGGACAGCACGGTCGACTGCCCGTCCGGCGCGACGTCGTTCACCGTGGTCACCCAGTACCCGTCCGGCGCATCCTGAACGGTGTTGAGCCGCACCGCGATCCGGCCGGAGATGGTGGTCGGCTCGGCCACCGGCGCGCTGGTGAAGGTCAGCCCGTTGGACTCCTCGATCCGCGAGTCCTTCGCGCAGCCGTCGATGATCGACAGGATGCCCGCGCTGCCCTGTGCCGCGTCGTTGGAGCACAGGCTGGTCAGGCCAGGCGCGACGGTCAGCCGCGCGGTGTCGCCGTTGGCCGCCGCGGTGAGCGATCCGTCGTACACGCTGTTCGCGGTGCCGCTTCGGTTGGCGGACAGATACATCCGCCGATGCGCAGGCTCCTGCGCGCCCGCGCCCTCGGTGGGCTCGGCGAACGAGTCGGTGGTGATCCAGCCGCCGCCCTGCTGGCGCAACGTGATCGGACCATAGCGATCGATGCCGTTGTCGATGTCCTTGAGCCACTTGTCGAACCACGCGCGCTGCAACACGTCCAGGCGCGGCGGCAGGCCGGGCTTGGCGTACTCGTTGCCGGAATTGACGTGGTAGGTGTTGCCCATCAGCAGCTGCTTCTGCCCGGCGGGCAGCGGAATCTCGTTGTAGATCTTGGATTCCGAGTAGGTGAACAGGTCGTGCCAGCCGCCGGTGACGAAGGTCGGCACCTGAACCTTGGACGGATCACCCAGCCAGCCCTGCCGCGGGGTGGAGGTGCCGGTGAGCAGTTCCTTGGCCCGCGGGTCCAGATCGTCGATGCGGGCGGTGGTGTAGACGTTGAGCAGAACATCCATGAAGGTCAACGGATCTCGCACCCGATCGGCCAGCCACTGGGTGTCGAACTGCCCGTTGAGCACCGAGGCCAGGTCGGGCACCAGCTTGAGCCCGTTGATCGCGGTCAGCCAGAGCGGGATGAAGTTGAAGCCGAAGCCGCCGCCGGGGGCGAGCACGTCGTTCATCAGGTCACTGCCCGGCACGACGGGGAAGATCGCCTGCAGCGCGGCCGGATGCTTCTCCGCGGCCTGCACCTGATTGATGCCGGAGTAGGAGATGCCGTTCATGCCGATGCGGCCGTTGGACCAGGGCTGGCGCGCGGCCCAGTCGATCACCTCGACGGTGTCCTGCTGCTCGCGCTGGCGCAGCATGTCCCAGACGCCCTGGGAGAAGCCGGTGCCGCGCACGTCGACGACCACCTGCGAGTAACCGCTCTTGATCAGCTGGCGGTCCACGGTGAAGTTGCGCAGCTCGCCGCCCGCGAAGCCCTTGGTCAGGTCGGTGACCCCGGACAGCGGAGTGCCGCTCAGGTCGATCTGGCGGAGCAGCCCGAACAGCGCGTCGGACAGGCCGGGGATGGCCTGCGCGTGGTCGGCCAGGTTCGACACCAGCTTGGTGTACGGGGTGAGGTTCACGACGGTCGGCGTCGGCGTATCGATCGGCCGGCCCGCCGCGTCCGCGGGGCGATAGACGTTGCCCTTCAGGACAGTTCCGTCGCTCATCGTGATCGGGACATCCCACTGGATGTTGATGTTCGGGTACTGCTGCGCACCGTCCTGGGTCGCCTGCCACGCCGCGCCCGCGGCTCCGCCGTCGGGACCGGTCGGGGCCGGTGCGGCGGAAGCGCCGCTGGTGAGGAACGGGACGAGCATCGCGGCGGCAACCGCCGCGACTGTTGCGCGCAACACGTGCTTCATCAGGCGTGATCTTCCTCTCGGACTGGTCGAACGCCCAAAGTGTACATACCTACTTGTCGGTAAGGACAAGGGGTAACACGTATCGATTTCGAATAGGGGTTCACATACAGCAACCGGTGAGATCATGCCACGCCCAAAGCGCAGGTAACAGGCGTTCCACCGGCAGGCCCACAGGAGAACCAACGCTCACTGTGCACTCGACCGAACCTGCCATTCAGCGCTGGCGCTCAGCCCGGCGCTGTGTCGGAGAACACGTCCGACCGGCGCGGAGCGCGGCGCACCGGAGTCCGCGGGCAACCCGGCAGCAGAACCACGATCGCGCCCGTAGTCCGGCGCGGACCGAAGCAGCCCGCTCGACGTGGCGGCACAGTGCGCAGGAAACCCGCTCACGCGCAGGGGATTCGGCAACTTCGCGCCGAAAAGCCAACGCGCCGTGCCCTATTCAGGACACGGCGCGCTCGATTTCGCCGAAAAGGCTACTTGCCACCCTGATTGGCGACAGCGGCGGCGCCCGCGGCGGCCGCCTCCGGGTCCAGGTACTCCCGCGGACGGACCGGACGCAGGTTCTCGTCCAGCTCGTACCGCAGCGGGATGCCGGTCGGGATGTTCAGGCTCGCGATGTCCTCGTCGGAGATCTGATCGAGGTGCTTGACCAGCGCGCGCAGCGAGTTGCCGTGCGCGGCGACCAGCACGGTCTTGCCGGTCAGCAGGTCCTTGGAGATGGTGTCCTCCCAGTACGGGACCATCCGCTTGACCACATCGAGCAGGCATTCGGACTTCGGCACCTCGATGCCCGCGTAGCGCGGATCGCCCTCCTGGCTGTACTCGTCGCCCGGGTCGATGGCCGGCGGCGGGGTGTCGTAGCTGCGCCGCCACAGCATGAACTGGTCATCGCCGTACTTGTCCCGCACCTGGGCCTTGTTCTTGCCCTGCAACGCGCCGTAGTGCCGCTCGTTGAGCCGCCAGTCCCGGACCACCGGGATCCAGTGCCGGTCGGCGGCGTCCAGCGCGAGATTGGCGGTGCTGATCGCACGGCGCAGCAGCGAGGTGTAGACGACGTCGGGCAGGATGCCGTGCTCGGCCAGCAGCTCCCCCGCGCGCTTGCCCTCGGCGATGCCCTTGTCGGTCAGATGCACGTCCACCCAGCCGGTGAACAGATTCAGGGCATTCCATTCGCTCTCGCCGTGGCGCAGCAGCACGAGGGTGTAGGTCATGCGGCCCATTGTTCCATTCAGGTCTCAGCCGATCTCGTCGGCCGTGGCCTGCCCGGTGGCGAGCACACCGGCGCCGACCAGGGTGGCGCCGTTGCTGATCCGGGACAGTTCGACCCGCAGCTCGCGGGTGAACTCGAGGCGGGCGTGCTTGGCCAGCGCCGCGCGCATCGGTTTCCACAGTGGCTCACCGGATTGTGCGAAACCGCCGCCGATGACGCAGATGTCCACGTCGAGCAGCGCGGCGGCCGAGGCGATCGCCTGACCGAGCGCGGTGCCTGCCCGGTGCAGCGCGGCCAGGGCGATCTCGTCGCCGGCCTGCGCGGCCTCGGACAGTTGCTTGCCGGTCGTGCCCTGCCAGCCCTGCTTGGTCGCCCAGCGCACCGAGGACATGCCGCTGGCGACCGCCTCGACACAGCCGACGCCGCCGCACAGGCACGGCGTGTCCCAGCCGGGCACCACGATATGACCGATGTGCCCGGCATTGCCGGTCCGTCCGACGACCACCCGGCCGTCGGCGATGATCCCGCCGCCGATCCCGGAGGAGACGGTCATGGCCAGCCCGTTCGGGATCCCGCGCAGCGCGCCCACGTGCTGCTCGGCCAGAGCCAGGCAGGCGCCGTCGATGGCGAAACTGATCGCCGCCGTGGGGAACAGCTTCTGCACGGCGGCCACGATCTCGAAGCCGGACTTCCATTCGGGGATGTTCAGCGGGGCGGTGACCCCGGTGCGCACGTCGACCGGCCCGGCCGAGCCGATGCCGACCGCGGTGATCGGTTCGTCCCCGGCGACCTCGAGCAGCAGGGCGCGGCAGGCCGCCCAGACCCCCTCGGGCGGCACCACGATCTGGCGCACGTCGTGCACGTTCGTGCCGTCGTGTACCAGGCCTGCCGCGAACTTCGAGGCGCCGATGTCCAGCGCGAGAACCGTCATCGCAGAGAATTTACGGCTTGTCGGCCGCGTCTACCAGGTGTTCGAAGGCACGCAGGTTCTTCAGCGATTCCCCGCGCGAGACCCGCCATTTCCATTCCTTGCGAATGGATTCGGCGAAACCGAGCTCGAGCAGCACGTTGAAATCGGCGTCCACGGCCTCGAGCACCTGCCCGAACACCCGGTCGAGTTCATCGGCGGTGAGGGCGTGCGTGGCGATCTGGCCGACCAGGTAGATGTCGCCGACCCGGTCCAGGGTGTAGGCCACGCCGTAGAGCCTGCGGTTGCGGCGGAGCAGGAACTTGTAGACGCCCTCGAAGTTCTCGTCCGGCTTGCGGCAGACGAACGACTCGATCCGGACCCCGTGCTTGCCGACGGTGAGCATGACGCTGGTCTTCAGCTTGCGCTCACCTGGCAGGACGACGACGAACGTCTCCGCGCCGGACCGGTCGTACTCGATCTCGCGTTCGCGCAGGGTTTCCTCGATCAGCTGAGCGCTTGCCTGTACCTCGTTCACCGGCGTGCTCCCATCCGACGCCGCCACAGCGCCCGCGACCTGGCCTGACTGGATTCCAGGCTAATGCGTTCACCGGGTACCCGTTCGCGCACGTCGTCATGCAGCGCGCCGCTCATCCGGCCGGCGCCGACGGCGACCCGCTCGGCCCGGAAATCGGCGAGTGCTGCGGAGTAGCTGGCGAGTAATCCGTCGGCGGTGTGCTCCCAGGAGAAGTTGGCGGCATGCTCGACCGCGCGCCCGCTCATCCGGCGCAGCCGGTCGGGGTCGTCGAGCAGATAGCCGAGGGCGCCGGCCCAATCCGGGGTCCGGTGGCCGGGCACCAGCAGGCCGGTTTCGCCGTGCCGGACCGCCGTGCCGAGGCCGCCGACATCGGCGGCCAGCACCGGGGTCCCGCTGGCCTGGGCCTCGATCGCGACCAGGCCGAAGGACTCGTTGTAGCTGGGCACCGCGACCAGATCGGCTGCGCGATAGACCAATACGAGCCGGTCCGGCGGTTGCGGCGGCAGGAAGGTGACGCGGTCGGCGATGCCGAGCGCGGCGGCCAGTTCGATGAGCGCGTCCGGGCGTTCCAGTCCGGTGCCCGACGGACCGCCGACGATCAGCACGCGCAGCCGGTGCGCCGGGTCCGCGCGCAGCACCTCGGCCGCGGCACGCACCAGCACGTCCGGCGCCTTCAACGGCTGGATCCGGCCGACGAACGCGACGACCTGTTCGTCCGCGGCCAGGCCGAGCGCCGCGCGGGCGGCGGCCTTGTCGCCCGGCTGATACCGGGTCAGGTCCGCGCCGGGCGGCACCACATCGATGCGTTCGGGCTCGGCGCCGTACAGCTCGACCAGCTGCCTGGCCTCGTCCGCGGTGTTGGCAACCAGCCGATCCGCCTCGCTGATCACCTGCTTCTCGCCGATCTCGCGGGTCAGCGGCTCCGGACAGTCGCCCTCGGCGAGCGCGGCGTTCTTCACCGCGGCCAGCGTGTGCGCGGTGTGCACCAGCGGCACCCGCCAGCGATCCCGGGCCAGCCAGCCGACCTGGCCGGACAGCCAGTAGTGCGAGTGCACGAGGTCGTAGTAGCCGGGCAGATGCCTGGCCTCCTGGCGCAGCACCTCCGCGGTGAACGGGCAGAGCTGGGTCGGCAGGTCGTGTTTGTCGAGTCCCTCGAACGGGCCGGCGACCACGTTGCGCACCAGCACGCCGGGGCCAGCCTCTTGCACGGGCGGCAGATTGGAGGCGGTGGCCCGGGTGAAGATCTCGACCTCGGTGCCGCGCCGGGCCAGCTGGAGCGCGGTCTGCAGCACGTAGACGTTCATGCCGCCCGCGTCGCCGGTGCCCGGCTGAGCCAGTGGTGAGGTATGCACCGATAGCACGGCGACACGGTTCGGCCGTAGGTCCGGGCGTTGACTCACACCATCCATAGTGCACGTTGGATTCCCGGCCTCCACACCGTCACGCGCTCGAGTGAGAGCTATCACAGGGCCGCAGTGAACTCCCTCACAGGCGGCAAACGCGCTATTTTCCGGAATGCCCAGGAGAAAGGGCGCGCGTGGCCGGAATTCAGAGGCTGTCGGCAAACATGCTGATCTCGCCGGCGAAGCGAGCCGGGTCCTCGATGAACAGCCCGTGCTGACTGCCCTCCCAGAACGACGCGCGCGCGTCCGGCACCGCCTCGTAGACGTAGCGGCCGTTCTCGATCGGCACCACCGGGTCGTCGGTGCCGTGCAGCACCAGCGCCGGGATATCCAGTGTGCGAAGGGTTTCGGTGTTGTCGGCGGTGCGATAGAACAGCGCCTTGCGCACCGCGGGCAGGGTGGCCAGGCTCGTGCCGAACAGTCGCTGAGCGTCGGCGCCCTTGTCTGCGCCGGGGCCGGTGTTGGCGTTGCCGAAGGCGCCGAAGGCCCGCACCGCGCGTCCCGCGCTCTCCTCGAAGACGCCGGGCATCGCGGCCTGCATCGCCGAGCCGGCCGCCGCACCGGGCACCCCGCGGCCGATATTGGCCTGCGAACTACTGAAGACGATGCCCGCGATCGCGTCGGTGCCGTACGCGGTCAGGTAGTCACTGAGCACGATGCCGCCGTAGGACCAGCCGAGCAGGATCGCGCCGGACTCGATGCGCTCGCCCGCCAGCACGGCCGCGACATCGGCGGCCCAGTTCTTCGGGTCGTCGTAGCCCGCGGCCGGCGCGTCGGAGTAGCCGTGGCCGCGCAGGTCGACGGCGAGCACCCGGAACCGGGCGGCGAGCTCGTCGGCGGCCCGTCCCCAGCAGCGCAGATTCGCCGACCAGCCGTGCAAGAGCAGCAGCGGACGCGCGCCGGCCGGGCCGCTCACTCGGTAGACGATGTTGGTGCCGTCCGCGCTCACCGCGTCCCGAATAGCCATACCGCTCAGGCTAACGGTGATCCCCGCAACAGCGCCCCTGCCCGCAAACGACGGACACCTAGGATTTCTTTCATGAGCGAGCGCAGCGAGCGAACCATTAAGACAGCCACGAGTGTGCTCGTGCCGGAGCCGAGCGCCAGCGAGGCGCAGGCATGAGCACTCGCACCGCTGTCGTCACCGGAGCCAGCTCCGGCATCGGCGAGGCCACCGCCCGCGAACTGGCCAAACAGGGCTATCACGTCTACGTCGGTGCCCGCAGGCTCGACCGCCTGCAGCGCGTCGCCGACGAGATCGGTGGCACCGCACTGGAACTCGACGTCACCTCGGACGAGTCGGTGGCCGCCTTCACCGCCGCGATCGAGCGGGCCGACGTGCTGGTCAACAACGCGGGCGGCGCCAAGGGCCTGGCCACCGTCGCCGACGCCGACCTGGACGACTGGCGCTGGATGTGGGAGACCAACGTGCTCGGCACGCTGCGGCTCACGAAGGCGTTGCTGCCCAAGCTGATCGCCTCCGGCGACGGCCTCATCGTCACCATCACCTCGGTCGCCGCCTTCGTCGCCTACGACAACGGCGCGGGCTACACCACGGCCAAGCACGCCCAGGCCGTGCTGCACCGCACCCTGCGCGGCGAGCTGCTCGGCCAGCCGGTGCGGCTCACCGAAATCGCGCCCGGCGCAGTGGAAACCGAGTTCTCCCTGGTTCGCTTCGACGGCGACGAGGAGCGCGCCGCCAAGGTGTACGAGGGGATCGACCCGCTGGTCGCGCAGGACATCGCGGAGATCGTCGGCTTCGTCGCGTCCCGGCCGTCGCACGTGAATCTGGACCAGATCATCGTCAAGCCGCGCGATCAGGCGGACGCGGGGCGCTTCGCCCGGCGCTCCTGAACACTGATAGCCGATCCGAATCACCCACCGTCGACCGAGGGTTAGCGGAAGGTTTGCCGAATCTTCGCCAGTTACCTCCGGCCGTTAGCATCTGATGCTTTGACGTCGTCTACATCAGATTGGGGTTTTCTGCTCATGTTCAAGGGCTTCAAAGAGTTCCTGATGCGCGGGAATGTGATCGACCTGGCCGTCGCCGTCGTGATGGGCACCGCGTTCACCGCGGTGGTCACCTCGGTGACCAAGGGTGTGGTCAATCCCCTGCTGGCGGTGTTCGGCAGCCAGAACGAGCTGGGACTCGGCGTTCAGCTGATCGCGGACAAACCCGCGACCTTCATCCAGATCGGCCCGATCCTGACCGCGTTCATCAACTTCTTCGTGGTCGCCGCGGTGCTGTACTTCGTGCTGATGCTGCCGATGAAGACGATCAAGAACCGCTTCGGCACCACCAAGGCGGCCGAGCCGACCGAGACCGAGCTGCTCATCGAGATCCGCGACCTGCTGGCCGAGCGGCACGACGCGGTGCGCGCCCAGCGGGCGGCCGACCGGGAGATCGAGAACGATCCCGATCTCGACCCGTCGCTGCGGCGCTAGTCAGCGCCAGACCGCGCGCACCTCGTCGGCGGCGGCCCGGCCTTGGCGCAGGCCCGCGGTGAACACCACCGGCCAGCTCGACCGATCGTCGAGGTCAGGGCCGAAGGCGCGGAGCGCGGCGGCGTCCGGGATGATCCGGGCGACCCGCTGCGCGCTCGACGGCACCGTGGTGGGGAACGCGTTGGCCAGCGGCTCGATCAGGATCAGCGTCGAATTGCCTTCGGCCAGATCGGCATTCGAGCCGTTGCGGAGCGCACCGTCGATGTGGCGGTGCGCTCCGATGGTGACCGGCGCGGCCAGGCCGGGCATCGCGGTGCTCGCCGTGATGACCTGGTGCACCGGTATGCCGTCGGTGGCCCGCCAGACCTTCGGCTCGCCGGAATCGATGTCCACGGTGGGAATCAGCAGCTGGGGATGCGGCCAATCACCCTCGCCCACCAGAACTTTCATCCGCTCGATGCGCTCCCGCTCCGGGCTGGTGTGCGCCCGCAACGCGAGTTTGCCGACGCGATGCAGTTTGCTGGACGCACTGCCGGTGCCGCGCAGCACCTCGAACACCTCCGCCGTCACCGCGGGATCCACGATCAGCGGGCTGCCGTCGTCGGGCGGAAGTTCGGCGTAGGCGTTCAGATCCCGGCCGTCGGCCAGCCCGGCCGCGGCGATCGCGCCGGCCGAGGTGCCGACGAGCAGATCGGCGTCCGCGAGCTCGATGCGGTTGCGGCGCAAGCCTTCCACGACGCCGAGCAACCAGGCGGTGCCGACCACTCCACCGGGACCGAGCACCGCTGCACGACCACTCACCCTGTCACCCTCCGAACCTCACACCGCGATCTCGATCGAGCTCGAGCCTAGCGGGGCGGGCCGGGTGCGACCGGGGTCGCGGAAACGACCGAGGTGGAACCGTCCTCGGCGGACATGGTTTTCCAGGTGGCCCAGTCGATGGTCCAGTCGTAGAGATCGCCGTCCGCGGCGGACAGCGGGATGGAGGTGCCGGTCACCTCCACCGGATCGCCGTAGAGCGCGGTCGGGAAGTACGCCTGGGCATCGCTGGGCGAGAGGTTGATGCAGCCGTTGGTGACGTTCGAAGATCCTTGGGCGCCCACGGATTCCGGGTTCGCGTGGATGAATTCGCCGTTGTTGGAGATGCGTACGGCCCAGCGCTCGCGAACGTTGGTGTAGAACGGCGGATTCGACATCAGGAAGTCTTCGTACTTCTCGGTGACCACGTGCAGCCCGGAGCGGGTCACGTTGCGCGGCTCGTTGCCCTCGCCGTAGCTGACCGCGAAATCGAAGACGGTCTTGCCGTCCCGGACCACCTGCATCCGGTGACTCGGCGCGTTGGCCTTGACGATCTGGCTGCGGCCGATGCGGAAATCGGTGGTGAGATCGGTGTATCCGTAGTTGCCGCCGCCGAGATCGAGCCCGTAGAGCTTGGCCGAGACGTGCACGGTGGTGCCGGGGACCCAGTAGTCCTTGGGGCGCCAGTGCACTCGGGAGCCGTTGTCGTCCGGGAACCAGGCCCATGCGCCCTCGGTGGGCGGGTCGGTGGTGACGGTCAGCGCCTTCTCCACCGCGGCCTTGTTCTGCACGGAAGCCTTGAACTGCAGGATGATCGGCGCGGCGATGCCGACCTCCTGGTTGTCCGCGATGTTGATGGTCGCCGGGACGGTGCTCTTCGGCGCGAGCGTGCTGAACTTGCCCTCGATCGGGACCGGCTTGTGGTCGGTGCCGATCGCGGTGCCCGACCAGGTGTAGGTGGCGTCGTAGCCGAGCGCCTCGCTGATCTTGTAACTGCGCTTGTCCTGGCTGAATTCGCCGGCCACCTGCTTGCCCGCGGCGTTGGTCAGCGCGACCTGATCGATGGTGCCGTTCGCGACGGTGACCGAGACCGGCGCGGCCGGGTTGACCTTCGTGGCGTCGTTCTCCGGCGCGAAGCTCACCTTGGCCACCGGGCCGGGATCGCGGGGCGTGCTGTTGTTGCCGCCGCTACCGCTGCTGCATCCGGCCACCAAGGCGACCACGACGAGGAGCACGGCCGAGACAGCGGCGACCGGTCTGCGGATCCCTGGACGGTTGCTCACGCCATCGAATTTACGCGGGCAAACTCGTTCGATTGGCTAGCGAAAGGTGTGGTGTCCGTTTCACCCGGTTACACCGGCACATTGACCGTGACGGGTTCGGGCTCCAGCCGGATGCCGAATCGCGCGGCCACACCATCGCGCACCGTCCTGGCCAGATCGGCCAGATCCGCGGCGGTCGCGGCACCGCGATTCGTGAGCGCAAGGGTGTGTTTGGTGGACAGCCGGGCCGGGGCGTCCGCGCCGGGAAAACCCTTGGCGAAGCCGGCCCGTTCGATCAGCCAGCCCGCGGAGAATTTGACCCCGTCCGGCGCCGGATAGGTGGGCACCGTGACATCTCCCACATGTGCCGCGATCGCGGCGCGCACCTCGGCCACCCGGTCCGCGGGCACCACCGGATTGGTGAAGAACGAGCCCGCGCTCCAGGTGTCGTGGTCGGCCGGATCGAGCACCATGCCCTTGCCCGCGCGCAGGCGCAGCACCGCCGCACGGACCTCGGCGGCAGGCCGGGATTCGCCGTCGGCGGCGCCGAGCGCGGTGGCGAGCTCGCCATAGCGCAGCGGCGCGCTCGCGCCGGTCGGGTCGAGCGCGAACTCGACGGCCAGCACCACGGCGTCGTCGCGGTGCTTGAGCACGCTGGTGCGGTAACCGAATCCGAGTTCGGCGGGCTCGGCCCAGCGGATCGCGCCGGTGTGCCGGTCGAGCAGCCGCACCCGGCGCAGCAGGTTCGCCACCTCCGCGCCGTACGCGCCGACGTTCTGCACCGGGGTCGCGCCGGCCGAACCCGGGATTCCGGACAGGCATTCGAGGCCGCCGAGGCCCGCCGCGACCGTCGCCGCGACCACCGCGTCCCAGTTCGCGCCCGCCTCGGCCAGCACGCCGTCCGCACCGAGCTCGACGCCGTCGGTCGCCACCAGGACCGCCACCCCGTCGAACCCGTCGTCGCTGATCAGCAGGTTGGAACCGCCGGCGATGAGCAGTACCGGAATGCCCGCCTCGTCCAGCGCGCGCACCGTCGCCACCAGCGATTCGGTGGTGGTGCACTCGGCGACCGTGGCGGGCCCGCCGACCCGCAGCGTGGTCAGCTCGGCCAGCGGCACCGATTCGCGGATCCGGGCGCCGGTGGCGGCCAGCACATCCGACGGCACCACACGTGAAGTTCGCACAGGCAGACGGTAGCGTGTCCGACCATGGCTACACCGCTGGCGTACACGGCCCGCTACTCGCATCCCGCTGCCGCCGTGCGCGCGGCGTTCGCGAACGATCAGTACTGGAAGGACCGCGTCGCCGAGGTGGGCGGGCCGAACGCCCGGCTCGACTCGGTCCAGGTCGACGGCGACCAGATCCGGGTGCAGCTGGTGCAGGCCATCGCCGCCGAGCTGCTGCCCGCCGCGATCACCGCGGTGCGCCCCGGCGACCTGATCATCCCCCGGGTGGAGACCTGGGACGGCGACTCGGCCACCTTCCAGGCGACCGTCGACGGCGCGCCCGCCGAGGTGCGCGGCACCATCACGCTGACCGACGACGGCGCGGGCTCCACCGCCGCCGCCAAGGGCACCATCGAGGTGAAGATCCCGCTGTTCGGCGGCAAGATCGAGTCCGCGATCGCCGAACACCTGACCGAGGTGCTGAAGAACGAGGAAGAGTTCACCAACACCTGGCTCGACTCGCACTGATCACGCTCCAGGCACCGATGCGGAATGACGGATGCCGCCCAAACGACCACCACGCGCGAGGAAATCGAGCGCCGTTCGTGGCCCGTCTCGCGTCCGAGCTGTCGAAGCGCATGCGCCGCAGGCGCGAGTCTCGACAGCTCGGACGCGAGGCCCACCCGTCGCCCGACCGCCACCCCTCATCGAATCGATGCGCGATGCTGCCGTCTCGGGCCACGAACCTGCCGCGCCCGCGCGGCCGAAAACACAGCCCAGTAATCTCTCGACTCATGGCCCGTCGACTCGATTACTCCGCGCGCTACCCGCTGCACACCACCAAAGAGCTGTACGCGGCGCTGTCCAGCCGCGACTACTGGGACGCGCGGATGGCCGAGATGCGGAAGTACTCACCGGGCAACGAGGTCGCGCAGCTGACGGCCGGCGACAGCGGCATCGACGTCGAGCTGCACCACGTTCTGCCGCGCGAGATGCTGCCGGAGATCGCGCAGGCGGTGATGCGCAAGGACATGATCATCACCCGCAAGGAGAGCTACGGGCCGTTCGGCGCCGAGGAGATCGACGGCAAGTACTCGGCCTCGATCCCGGCCGGGCCGGGCAGTCTCGGCGGCACCATCCGGTTGTTCCCCACCGACACCGGCTGCACCATGCGCTTCTCCTCCGAGGCCAAGGTGTTCATCCCGATGGTCGGCCCCCGGCTGGAGCAGCTGATGCTGGTGAACCTGGTCGATCTGTTCCGGGCCGAAGCGGAATTCACGGTGCAGTGGCTGGACGACCACCACCCAACCAGCTGACCAAACCGGTCGGCACCATCACCCGCGGTACCACCGGTGTCAATCGGCTACGGCGCAGTGATCGCTGGCTGACCCACGACGAACTGGTGACCGGGCGGCTGCGGGCGGCCGCCGACCCGCTGGTCGTCGATCTCGGGTACGGCGCGAGCCCGTGGACGACATTGGAATTGGCGGAACGGCTGCGCACCGTGCGCCCGGACGTGCGCGTCGTCGGGCTGGAGATCGACCCGGACCGCGTGGTGCCCGGCCGGGACGGCGTGCGCTTCGCCCGCGGCGGATTCGAATTGGCCGGTCTGCGACCGGTTTTGGTGCGCGCGTTCAACGTCCTGCGCCAGTACCCGGAATCTGCGGTGCCCGAAGCCTGGTCGACCATCCGGTCCGGGCTGGCGCCGGACGGCCTGCTGATCGACGGCACCTGCGACGAGCTCGGCCGCCGCTGCGCGTGGGTCCTGCTCGACCGCTCCGGCCCGCGATCGCTCACCCTCGCCTGGGACCCGTTCACCGTCGAGCAGCCCTCCGACCTCGCCGAACGACTACCGAAAGCCCTGATCCACCGCAACATTCCGGGCGAGCCCATTCATACCCTGCTCACCGCCGCCGACCGGGCCTGGGCCCGCGCCGCCCCCCTTGCCCCCTTCGGCCCGCGCGTCCGCTGGCGCGCCACCGCCGAATCCCTACGCCACGAAGGCTTCCCACTGCGCCCCTACCGCCGCCGCATGCGCGACTGCGTACTGTCGGTCCCCTGGACCACGGTTGCCCCGAATGGCGAACCGCCCCGGGCGGATTCGGCGTAGCGCGCGCCCGGCTCAGGCGCCGGTCAACGCGCGGTACAGCCGGGAGGCCGCGCGGGGGCTGAGAGTGCCTGCGGCGGTGCGGATTTCGTCGCTGGTGCAGCGGTTGATGGCGAGCGCGTCGGCGACCACCTCGTCCAGCGCGGACTGGCCGATGTCGCCCTCGGCCAGATCGAGCACGGTGCGCAGCGGGGTCGTCACCAGGAACGCGCCCGCCGATTCGATTTCGGTGCCGATCAGTGAGCGCCGCAGCACCACCAGGCGCGGGGTCACCGGCGGGCGGCCGGACCCGACGGACAGATGCAGGAAGCGGGGGCGTAGCCGGCCGATGCCGTGTAGCTCGGCCGCGCTGTGGTGCGAGACCGCCGCGGCGCCGTCGAACCAGGCCGCCCACATGGCGTATTCGTCGAGCGGACCGGCCGGCCACTCGGATAGTCGGAGCAGGCCGACCCCGGCCCTGGTCACCGAGCCGTCGCCGAGCGCGATCCGCACCCGCGCCTCGCAGTGGGTGCGCAGGACCTGCCGGGTGGTGAAGAAACCCGCGTGCCGACCGGCCAATCGGCGCAACACCCGCCATCCGTGGTCCGCGGAACCGAGGGCGCGGCCCGCCGCATCGCCAGCCATGGTCATCAGGCTACGCTCGATTCTTGTGTCAGACGTCACATTCGAACCCCACAATGGGCCCTCAGAGACGGCACAGAAACGTGGGGAAGAATCAGCCGCATGAGCACCCAGCCTCCGTCCACCAGGACGACCAACCGGCGGACCCTGCTGATCGCCCTGATCGTGGTAGCGATATTGCTCGTCACGGCCCTGGTCGGCGGCGAGGCGTACGCCAGACACACCGTGTCTCGCTGCATCAGTACGCAATTCGAGAAGGAGATGGGTTCGAAGATCGACGTGAGCTTCGGCGCCAAGCCGATGCTGATCACCTGGTTCGACGGCAAGGTGCCGACGGTGAAGGTGGACAGCGACGACACCAAGTTCGGCCCCGCGGTCGGCATGGTGGTGCACGCCGAGTTCCACGACGTCGAGGTCACCGACAACGGGCGCGGCGGCGGCGTGATCGGCAGTTCCTCGGCCGACGTCACCTGGAACAACGACGGCATCCGGCAGACGCTCGGCGGTCTGGTCAGCGGCGTGAAGTCGTCCGCGAGCTCGAACCTGCTGAACCTGGACGTGCTCGGCGGCCTGGCGCAGCTGCAGGTGAAGCCGGTGATCAAGGGCGGGGTGATCGAGGTGGAGACCATGTCGGCGCAGTTGCTCGGTATGGGCCTGCCCACCGACCTGGTGCAGGGCATCGTCGAGGTGTTCACCAAGAGCCTGCAGAGCTACCCGTACAACATGCGGCCGACCGAGGTGAAGGTCACCGACGACGGCATCGCGGTCGAGCTCGCGGGCACGCGCTCCGAACTGCCCGCCGCCGATCAGAACGCGGGCGCGACCTGCTCGTAGCACGAAAACCACTGAACCTCGGCCGATTTCGTGCACTGCCGCGCGAAATCAGCCGGGGTTCGGGCCTTTTCGACGATCAGGCGGGAAACCCGTCGAGTACCTCGCGCGACTTCGACAGCCCGAGTCGCGTCGCCCCCGCCGCGATCAGCTGCGCCGCGGCCTCGGCGGTACGGATGCCGCCGCTCGCCTTGACCCCCAGCCGCCCGCCGACGGTCGCGGCCATCAGCTCGACCGCGTGCACGCTGGCACCGCCCGCCGGGTGGAAACCCGTGGAGGTCTTCACGAAATTCGCGCCTGCGCGCTCGGCGACCCGGCAGACCTCGACGATCGCCTCGTCCGGCAGCGCCGCCGCCTCGATGATCACCTTGAGCACGGCGCGATCGCCCATCGCCTCGCGCACCGTGAGGATATCGGCGAGCACCGCGTTGTAGTCCCCCGCGAGCGCCGCGCCGACGTCGATGACCATGTCCACCTCGGCCGCGCCCTGGTCCACCGCCAGCCGGGCCTCGGCGCCCTTGACGAGCGAATGATGTTTGCCGGACGGGAATCCGGCGACGGTCGCCACCACCAGTCCCGGCGCCTGTACCGGCAGCATCGACGGCGAGACGCAGACGGCCAGCACCCCTAGTTCGCGGGCTTCGTAGATCAGCGCGGCGACGTCGTCGGGGGTCGCCCCCGGCGCCAGCAGTGTGTGATCGATCATGGCGGCCACTTCGGCCCTGGTCGGTGACGCGGAACTTGCCATGAGCTGAGAGTCTGGCACACCTATGGCGAATTCCGTTGCGCGCCTGGCGACCCTTCCCGCACACTCGTACCTGGTGCCGGATCGCCGGTAGTGACGAAGCGGTCGACTGATTAACGTGTGCCGGATGGACCCCTACTTGGTTCGGGAGGAGACGACACCGTGTTGATCCGTCGCGAACGCGCCGACGACATCGCCGGAATCGCGGCGGTGCATCGCAGCGCGTTCGGTCCGCACCACCCCGACGACGACCTGACCGAACTCACCGGTGAACCGCAGGCCGACGACGGCGCCGATCCGCCGGAGGTCGATCTGGTGGCCCGGTTGCGCAGCGACCCCGGCTGGATCCCGACCCTGTCGATGGTCGCGGTGGAGTATCGGACGGTGATCGGCCACGTGTGCCTGACCAGGGCGAGCATCGGCCCGTTCCCGGTGCTGGCGCTCGGCCCGATCGGCGTGCTCGCCGAACATCAGGGCACCGGTGTCGGCTCGGCGCTCATGCACGCCGTCCTCGGCGCCGCCGACGCACTCGACGAACCGCTGGTCGGTCTGGTCGGCCACCTCGACTACTACCCCCGGTTCGGCTTCGTCCCGGCCGCCCGCCTCGGCATCACCCCGGACGATCCGTCCTGGGTGACGCACTTCCAGGTCCGCTCGCTCAGCGCCTACGACCCGCGCATCACCGGCGAATTCCGCTACCCCGAACCGTTTTACGAACTCTGACCCGTCGCCCCGTCCTCCCGGACCGCGGGTGGAGCTCGGCCATCCGGCGTGACCTGGAAGGATGGCGTGCATGAGTGCCGCTCTACCCGCCGTGGACGACCGCCGTTTCGTGCTGACCCTCGGCTGCCCCGACCGGCCGGGCATCATCGCCCGGATCACCTCGTTCATCGCCGAGTTCGGCGGCTCGATCGTGGAGGCGGGTTACCACTCCGACGCCGACAGCGGCTGGTTCTTCACCCGGCAGGCGATCAAGGCCTCGACCGTGCCATTCGGGCTCGCCGAACTGCGCGACCGATTCGCCGGCGTGGCGGGCGAGCTGGGACCGGAGACGGAATGGCAGCTGCTCGATTCCGGCGCCCGCCGCCGGGCCGTGCTGCTGGTCAGCAAGGACGGGCACTGCCTGCACGACCTGCTCGGCCGCGCGGCCAGCGGCGAGCTGCCCGCGACCATCGAGGCGGTGATCGGCAATCATCCCGATCTGGCCGAGATGACCGAGGCGCACGGGGTGAAGTTCCATCACGTCCCGTTCCCGAAGGACCCGGCCGAGCGCGGGCCCGCCTTCGCCGAGGTCCGTTCGCTGGTCGACGCGCACAATCCGGACGCCGTGGTGCTGGCCCGCTTCATGCAGGTGCTGCCGCCGGAACTGTGCGCGCACTGGACCGGCCGGGCGATCAACATCCACCACAGCTTCCTGCCGTCGTTCGTCGGCGCCCGCCCGTACCACCAGGCGTTCGCCCGCGGCGTGAAGCTGATCGGCGCCACCTGCCACTACGTCACGGCGGAACTGGACGCGGGACCCATCATCGAGCAGGACGTGAGCCGCATCGACCACGCCGACGACGTGCGCGACATGGTCCGCCAAGGCCGCGACATCGAACGCGTCGTCCTGGCCCGCGGCCTCCGCTGGCACCTCGAAGGCCGGGTACTCGTCCACGGCCGCCGCACAGTCGTCTTCACCTGAGTCGAGTCGAGTCAAAAGGTCGCCAAATGATCTTCAACAACAACCTTTTGACTCACCTCGATACGAAAACAACCTTTTGACTCGCCTCGATGCAGCTCGTTTCCCAAGCCTCTTTGAACCGGACCACAACCCGATGACCACGCTGGAACCCGCGCGCTGCCCATACCAACTGCGTAAGCAGGTCGGGGACCCCACCTGACGTGCTCAGCACTATCGATCATCTCTGGGAGCAGGCGCACCTGACTCACCGGGCGCACACCCGGCATATCCCAACGTGACCTAACGAGGGAAAGCTGAAGACCTACCCAGGTTTTCACTCGAGTAGTGCTGAGCGCGTCGCCGGCCGTACCCGGCTTCAGGCGCATGTCGGGATGCGCGGCGTCGAGTTCCGGCGTGGTCATCTGGCTGTGGTTACGTCACAAAATCTCCGGGGAAACTGACCT
This sequence comes from Nocardia sp. NPDC056564, assembly GCF_042793755.1. Classification (NCBI taxonomy): domain Bacteria; kingdom Bacillati; phylum Actinomycetota; class Actinomycetes; order Mycobacteriales; family Nocardiaceae; genus Nocardia; species Nocardia sp. NPDC056564. The sequence continues at coordinate 235,769 of NZ_JBHTUR010000007.1, read as the reverse complement.
GCGGTCCGAAGCTGAAGACCTGTCCCAGGTTTCTGGAGTAGTTGCTGAGCACGTCGCCTGCCATACCCGACCCGCAGGGGGCTTGCCACCTGAGCCGAGCGTCAGCCCGCGATCTCGGTGCGCAGCCGCACCGATTCGAGCACGTGGCCCAGCTCCTCGTTGAACTGCTCGAACGCCTCGGTGTTGCCCAGGTGCCCGGTCGGGAGCGTGGTGAAGCGCGCGAGACTGCCGGTTTCCCTGAGCATCTGGACGATCCGCTCAGAATGCACCACGGGGGTCATGTCGTCGAACTCGCCGGCGATCACCGTGGTCGGCACCACCAGATTGCGCGCGGCCTCGCCCACGTTCATGTCGGCGAGCAGCCTGCCGAACCTGGCCCGCACCATCGCGGGACACGAGCGCACGATGGCCATGCTGTAGTCGAGCAGGTCACCCTTGGCCTTGGTGGTCATGATCGAGCGCGCGAACAGCCAGCGCACGGGCGCGATGGGCGGGAAGACCAGCGGCGCGCCGAGGCCGAAGCGGCCGAACAGGAACGGCAGCGGGACCTTGAGTTCCAGCAGTCGCATCGGCCGGTTCAGCAGCGGGATCACGGTGGTCTCGAGGACCAGCCGATCGGGCGCGGTGTTGGTCAGCAGGACCGCGAGCGCCTGCTTGGCGACGTGGTCGGGATAGCGTCCGGCCCATGCCTGCAGGGTCATGCCGCCGAGGCTGTGGCCGACCAGGACGGCCCGGGTGCCGGGGCGCAGCGCCGCGTCGAGCACCGCGGCCAGGTCGTCGGCGAGCAGATCCATGCTCAGCGGGCTGTCGCCCCGCTCGCTCTCGCCGTGGCCGCGCTGGTCGTAGGCGACCACGCGATACTCGCCGGCGAAGGCGTTGATCTGCGCGTTCCAGTATTCGATGCAGCAGCTCCAGCCGTGCACCAGCACGATCACCGGCCGGTCGGCGGGCCCGTAGGCGTGCACGCGCAGCCGGGTGCCGTCCTTGGTGATCACCGGGATCACCTCGGGCGCGATGGCGGGCGGGTTGAACGCGGTGGTCGCGTAGGTACGCGAGCGCAGGTTCGCGCGGTGGGCGTCGAGCTTCCCGCGAAGCTGTTCCGGGAAGTTCACCAACGCAGTGGGCAGCAGGGCACGCATCGGACACTCCTTTGTGTTACTGCTAGATACAGTAACTCCGATGCGCGCTGCTAGCTAGTGCTAGCACTCGAAAAGTTATCGAGTATTCGACGTCCGAACCCGGGGACCGGAGGAAACCGCCCGCCGACCTGCGCCGGGGCGTGTCGCCCCTACCAGCGCGGACCCCGCTGGATCTCGTCCACCTTCGGCCGCACGTCGGCCAGATAGATGCCGGTGGCGATGATGGCGATGAACGAGAGCAACCCGAGCCCGGCAGGCGAGAGCAGCAAGAGCAGCACCGCGACCCCGAGGATGGCCAGCCAGATCTGCTTGGTCAGCTTGTCCACCGCGGTGAACGCGTCCGGGCGCTGCCGCACGGCATGGATCAGCGCGAAGATCGTCGCGCCGAGCGCGGCCAGCCACAGCACGAGCAGGATCATCCCGGTCAATCCGTGCACCATATTCACCTGTCCCATCATACGAGCAACGCCCCCGCACACCAGGGTGTGCGGGGGCGTTGTCCGGTAGAACTCCGATACCGGTGCGGCCCTTGGGAAATCGGGCAGCGGGCCGGTCGGTGAACCGGGTGGATCAAGCCTTCTTCGGCGCGGCCTTCTTGGCCGGAGCCTTCTTGGCCGGGGCCTTCTTGGCCGGAGCCGGCGCGACATCCTCGACCGGCGCGCCGTTGGCCTCGGGGGCCGGGGTGGTCTCGGTGGTCACCGTGACCACCTCGGCGTCGACGACCGGCGCGGCCGGCGCTTCCTCGACCTTGGCCGGGCGGCCGAGCAGGCCGTTGACCCGGCCGAGCACGTCTTCGGCGCGGGTCGCGGCGTCCTTGTACAGGCCCTCGACGCGCTCGATCTGCTCCTCGACCAGGTGGTTGGCGCGCAGCCGCTCCACCGTCTCCTCGCCGCGCACGGCGAGATCGGCGTAGATGTCGAGCACCTGGTGGTAGTACTTGTCGGCCAGCGAGCGCAGTTCCTCGGGGGTGAACTTCTCGCGCAGCTCGGCGAGGTCCTCCGGCAGTTCCGAGGGCAGTCCGGCCAGCCGCTCGCGCAGCGTCTCGAACTGGGCCTGCACGTCGGCGGGCACGTTGGCGAAGCGCTCACGGGCCTCTTCGACCCGGGCGGAGACGTCGGTCGACGCGGCGCGCTCACGCACCTGGGTGACGACATCGGTCACGGCGGCGTAGATGGCATCGCCGGCGCCGACGGTCGCGAGCAGCGGCTTGGTCACGGTCGGGTTGGTCTTCTCGGTCATGGTATTTCGTTCTCCTGGCGTGGCGGAGTTTCGGTTGTGGTGCGCGGAACGACGCTGTCCCCATCCCCCCCTGGCTCGTTCCCTCCGTTTTCCCGGCGAAACGATTCATAGATTTCGAGCAGTACCTGCTTCTGCCGTTCGCTGACAGACGTATCGGCAAGCAGGGCATCCCGGACCGGGCTGTGTGGCCGCTGTTCGAGATAACCGGCTCGGACGTACAACACCTCCGACGACACCCGCAGTGCCTTGGCGATCTGCGCGAGTACCTCGGCGGACGGATTGCGCAATCCGCGCTCGATCTGGCTGAGGTACGGATTGCTCACTCCCGCAAGGGTGGCGAGCTGACGCAGCGAGACTTGCGCGGCCTCTCGCTGTGCCCTGATGAAGCCTCCGATGTCGTGCGCCGCGTCTAACACGCGGGCCGCTTTTTCTCCGACGCCGGTCGATTGCTCGGCCGAACTATCGGTGTACTCGGCGGAAACCTCGGGCTGGTCTGCCATCACTCACCTTCTGGCGGTTGTACGAGTTCAATTCTAGGGCAGGGTGCTAACTATTGCAAGCAGTCTGCTAGCACCCTCTCGGCAAACATTCGGCGCGCTACCGCTCAGCCGCCGAACATCAGTTGCGAAATTGTGTAAATCACCAGGCCCGCAAGCGAACCGACGACCGTTCCGTTGATGCGGATGAATTGCAGGTCACGCCCGACCTGCAATTCGATCTTCTTGCTTGCCTCGTCCGCATCCCACCTGGCAACCGTATCGGTGACCAGCGTGCTGATCTCCCCGGCATAGTTCCCGACCAGATACCTTGCCCCCCGGTCGATCCAGCCGTCCACCTTCGCGCGCATATCCGCGTCGTCGCGCAACCGCTCGCCGAGTTGCTGCACGTTCTCGCCGACCTTACGCCGCAACGTGCTGTTCGGATCGTCGGCCGATTCCAAGATCAATCGCTTGGCCGCGCGCCAGGTCGCCGAGGCCATGCCGGTGATTTCGTCGCGGCCCATGATCTGCGCCTTGATCCGCTCCGCCTTCTTGATCATGGCGTCGTCGTGTTGCAGATCGTCGGCGAATTCCTCGAGAAAACGATTCGCGGCCAGCCGCACCTCGTGCTCCGGGTTCGACCTGACCTTCCAGGTGAACTCGACGAGTTCGCGGTAGATCCGTTCGGAAAGCAAAATGTTGACGAATTTCGGCGCCCATTGTGGTGCGTCGCGCAAGACGATCCGGTCGATCGTCTCCTGCGAGCCGAGCGCCCACTGATGCGCGCGCTCGGCGAGCAGGTCCAGCAGCACCAGCTGCCGGTTGTCGGCGAGCAACTCCGAGAGCACCCGCCCGATCGGCGGCCCCCAGAGCGGTTCGGCGATCCGTTTAACGATCGTCTGGTCGATGATCTGCTCGACGTCCTCGTCGCGCAGCACGTCCACCGCCGCACGCAGCAGGGTCGAACTCTCCTCGGCCACCCGCGCGGCGTGACCCGGATCGGCCATCCACCTGCCGACCCGCCAGGAGATCTGCGCCGAGGTCACCTTCGCCGAAACCACCTCGGGGGAAAGGAAGTTGGTGCCGACGAAGGTACCGAGACTCTCGCCGAGCTGGTCCTTCTTCTTCCGGATGATCGCCGTGTGCGGAATCGGCAGGCCGAGCGGATGCCGGAACAGCGCGGTGACGGCGAACCAGTCGGCCAGCGCGCCGACCATGCCCGCCTCCGACGCCGCGCGCACATAGTCCACCCAGCCACCACCGCTGCCGCGCGATTCCAGCCAGCGACAGAACAGATAGATCGCCGTTGCGACCGCGAGTAGCCCGGTAGCCAGCGCCTTCATCCGCCAGAGGTCGCGGCGCTTGCTGTCCTCGTCGAGCACGGCGGCGAAGCCGAGGGGCGCGGCGGGCGCGGGGGCCGGGGGCGTTTCCAGGACCGCGATGTTGCCGGGAGCTTTCTCCATGCCTCCATTCTGCTGTGCCGGAGCGGCTGCCCGCCTGAGGCGCGGAAGATGTGCAACCCGTCGCATCCGTGGCCAAACGCGCATATCACCAGCGACAGGGACCTAAGCTGGTGGTCCGAGGAGAAACCGACCAACTAAGGAGCCCACGCTGTCCACCGATGACCTTGTCGACGTCGGCGAGATCGCCGACCGACCGGCGGCGGTGCGCACCGGCCGAACGGATGGCCGCAAACGCCGTTGGCGCCAGCACAAGATCGACCGCCGCGAGGAACTCGTCGACGGCACGCTCGCCGCGGTCCGGGCGCGCGGCTCCAATGCCGGGATGGATGAGATCGCCGCCGAGATCGGCGTCTCCAAAACCGTCCTGTACCGGTACTTCTCCGATAAGAACGACCTGGTCCACGCGACCATGCAGCGGTTCATCGAGACCACCCTGATGCCCAAGGTCTACGGCGCGATCAGCCTGGACGCGGACGAGTACCAGCTGGTCCGTTCGGCGCTGGCCGAGTACGTCGGCACGGTCGACGAGGACCCCGAGGTCTATCGCTTCATCATGGGCAACGGCTCGGCCGACCAGTCCTCGCTGGCCGAATTCGAGAAGCTGTTCGCCGAGGTGGTGGCCGCGGTCATCATCGACCGCGCGACCGAGAAGGGCATCCAGACCGACGGCGCCATGCTGTGGTCCTACGTCCTGGTCGGCGGAATCCAGTTGGCCACGCACTGGTGGACCACGAACAAGACCATGTCCCGCGAAGCGGTGATCGACTACCTGACCATGATGGCCTGGAGCGCGATCGACGGCATGGCGCGTGCTAACGGCTCCGCCGAGGTGTTCAACGCGCAGCCGCACGTGCTGCCCGCACCCGGCGCGAACTCGGCTAACTGATCAAACGCCCGACTCCCCGGGTGCTAGCTGGGGTGCTAGCAAAAGTGTGACGAGGGGCTCGACTTTGCCGCGCGGTTGGCTACTCTGAACCCGAGCGGTGTGCCCGAGTGGGCTGCGTCACCGCCCCGCGCACTGGCACCAATGGAGGTACCTCGATGGCGAAGCAAGTACCGACCTCCCGGCTTGCTCGTGGCACCAAACTCGGTGCCGTCGCAGCCAGCTCGGTCATCCGGACGCAACGCGCACGGCTGTCGATGCGGGGACGATCCGACGCGGTGCGCGCGAAGATGGCCGAGGAGTCCATGATTCGCACCACCGAGCAGGTGGTCATGGTGCTCGGCACCATGAAGGGCGTGGCCATGAAGCTCGGGCAGATGATGTCCGTGCTGGACATGGACCTGGTGCCGGAGGCGCACCGGGAGCGGTTCCAGAAGCGGCTCGCGGTGTTGCGCAATGCCGCGCCGTCGGTGTCGTTCGAGTCGATGCGCCAGGTGATCGAGGACGATTTCGGCCAGCCGCTCGGCGCGATCTTCGCCGAGTTCGAGGCCGAGCCGATCGCCGCCGCCTCGATCGGGCAGGTCTACCGGGGCACGCTGCACGACGGCAGGCGGGTCGCGGTCAAGGTGCAGTACCCGGGCATCGACGCCGCGGTGCGCGCGGATCTGAAGAACCTGGCCATGTTTCGCCGGGTGCTGCAATCGGCCATGCCCTGGGTGACCCCGGCGGTGCTGGACGAACTGCGGCTCAACATGGAAAGCGAACTCGACTACCAGGCCGAGGCCAACACCCAGCTCCAGATCGCCGAGCTCTACGCCGGGCATCCGTTCATCGTGGTGCCGCGGTCGATGCCCGAGCTCAGCACCACCCGGGTGCTGGTCAGTGAGTACGTGCCGGGCAAGGGTTTCGAGGAGATCCGCCAGCTGCCCGACGCCGAGCGCGACCGGCTCGGCGAGATCATCTACCGCTTCTACGTCGGTTCGCTGTTCACCTTCAACGAGTTCTGCGGCGACCCGCATCCGGGCAATGTGCTGCTCGCCGACGACGGCAAGGTCGCCTTCCTCGACTTCGGGCTGTTCAACCGGATGGACCCGGAGCACGTGCAGTTCGAGCTGACCTGCCTGCGCGCGGCCGCCGAGGACCGCGCGGAAGACCTGCGCGAGTTGATGATCCAGCGCGGCGTGATCGACTCGCCGGACGAGATCGGCGCCGAGGAGTGTCTCGAGTACGTGCTCGCCGCGTCCGAGTGGTGTCTGATCGACGAGGACCTGACCATCACCCCGGAGCTGGCCAGCGGCGCGTTCCTGCTCGCGGTCGACCCGAGGGCCAGCGAGTTCACCGGCATGAAGCAGCAGAACCTGCCGCCGGAGCATCTGTTCTCCCGCCGCGCCGACTTCCTCACCTTCGGCATGCTCGGTCAGCTCGGCTGCACCGCGAACTGGCATCAGATCTCCAGGGAATGGCTCTACGGCGAGCCGCCCGTCACCGAGCTCGGCAAGGTCCACCACGCGTGGCTGGCCGAGCATCCGCCCGTCGCGCCGAAGAAGCCGCGCGTGCGGGCCAAGAAGGCGTCCAAACCGAGCACCGACGCGTAACCGCAGAAACGGAAGACCATGGCAGACAATCGCGAGTTCGACCTAGTCCTTTTCGGTGCCACCGGTTTCGTCGGCAAGCTGACCGCCGAGTACCTGCTCACCGCCGCACCGGAGTCCGCGCGCATCGCGCTGGCCGGGCGTTCGCTGGACAAGCTCACCAAGGTCCGCACCGAGCTCGGCCCGGCCGCCGCCGACTGGGGACTCGTGGTGGCCGACTCCACCGACGAGGCCGCGCTCGCGTCGCTCGCCGCGCGGACCAGGGTCGTGGTCACCACGGTGGGTCCGTACCTGCGCTACGGCCTGCCGCTGGTCGCCGCCTGCGCTAAGGCGGGCACGCACTACGCCGACCTCACCGGCGAGCCGCTGTTCATCCGGGACGCGATCGACCGGTACCACGAGCAGGCGGTCGCGACCGGCGCGAAGATCGTGAATTCGGCGGGCTACGACTCGATTCCGTCGGATCTGAGCGTGTACCAGCTGTACCAGCGCTCGCTGGCGGACAACACCGGCGAGCTGGAGGAGACCACGCTGGTCGCGTCGCTGAAGGGCGGCGTCAGCGGCGGCACCATCGATTCCGGCCGGGCGATGATGGAGGCGATCGCCGCCGATCCGAGCAAGGGATCGGTGCTGTCGCACCCGTATTCGCTGAGCCCGGACCGGTCGATGGACCCGGACGTCGGGCGCCAGTCCGATCAGGCGTTGTCCCGGGCCAGCGCCATCGACCCGAGCCTGGACGGCTGGGTGAGCACGTTCGTCATGGCCGCGCACAACACCAAGATCGTGCGCCGGACCAACGGCCTGCTCGGCTGGGTGTACGGCAAGAACTTCCGCTACCGCGAGGTGATGAGCGCGGGTAAGTCGCCGGCCGCGCCGCTGGTGGCCGCGGGCATGGCGGGCGGCATCGTCGCGGGCCTGGCGGCGGGAGCGCTGCTGTCGCGGGTGTCGGCCGGGCGCAAGCTGCTCGACCGGGTGCTGCCCAAGCCGGGCACCGGCCCGAGCGAAAAGGCCCGCGACAGTGGGTGGTTCGCGATGAAGACGTTCACCCGGACCTCCTCGGGCGCCAAGTACGTAGCGACCTTCTCCGGCAAGGGCGATCCCGGCTACAAGGCGACCGCGGTGCTGCTCGGGGAGAGCGGGCTGTCGCTGGCCTTCGACACCGACAAGCAGCCCGAGCTGGCCGGCATCCTCACCCCCGCGGCGGCAATGGGTGACGCGCTCACCGAGCGCCTGCGGGCGGCGGGGATGACGATCGAAGTCGCGCGAGTCTGAAAGATGTTGCGAGGAGCACCCCGATGAATCTGGCGCGACGCACGATGAACCATCCGGCGCTGGCCGCGGTGTACGAGCGGGCCTGGCGGCCCGCGCTGTTCTACCTGGCCAGCGGGCGCACGACGGAGTCGGACCGGCGCGACGCGATCAGCACGCTGCGCCTGGGCGGGGCACAGAAGGTGCTCGATATCGCCTGCGGGCCGGGCAATTTCACCCGCCATCTGAGCACCGCGCTGACCGGGGACGGGTTCGCCGTCGGCCTGGACTACTCGGAACCGATGCTCGCCCGTGCGGTCGCGGACAACGCGGGTCCGCGCGTCGGGTATCTGCGCGGCGACGCGCGCGTGCTGCCGTTCGCGGACGGGACCTTCGACGCGGTGTGCTGCTTCGGCGCGCTCTATCTGATCCCCGATCCGATCGGCGCGACCCGCGAGATGCTGCGCGTGCTCGCGCCCGGCGGGCGGATCGCCATCACCACCAGCTACCGGGCGGACAATCCGTTCGGCGATCTCAGCCGGGTCGTCGGCGGGTGGAGCGGGCTGCGGGTCTTCGACACCAGGACCTTCCCCGATCTGTTCGCCGCGGCGGGCCTGGTCGACATCGAGCAGGATGTGCACCGGCTGCTGCAATACGTCAGCGCGACCCGCCCCGAATAACCGGAATCGGAAACGATCTTCCTCCGGCCGGGGATAACCCTGGTGGCCCAGTCAGACGACGATGGAGACCCGGTGCGGCGATTCCTGATGAGTTCGGTTCTCGTTGTCGCAGCGACGTTTTCGATCACGCCCGGTTCCGCGGTCGGCGAACCGGGCACCCCCACGGCGCAGTTGCAGACCTATCTCGATCAGTTGGTGCAGCGCGTCGGCGTGCCCGGCGCGCAGCTGGTGGTCGTCGGGGACGGCCTGAACCGCCAACTCGACAGCGGTATCGGAGATCTCGGCACCGGCGCGGCGTTTCCGGACAACGCCCAGGTCCGGATCGCCAGCAACACCAAGACCTTCGTGGCGACGGTCGTCCTGCAGCTGGCCGCGGAACAGCGGATCAGCCTGGACGCTCCGGTGGAGCAGTACCTTCCCGGCATGGTCAACGGTCCGGGCGGCGACGGTAACCGGATCACCGTGCGAGATCTGTTGCAGCACAGCAGCGGAATACCCGACTACCTGACCTACCTGAACCTGACCTCGGTCGCCGACCTGCAAAGGCCGCGCCCGGCCACGGAATTGATCCGGCTCGGTCTCGATCAGCCCGCCGGTTTCGCCCCTGGCACCGGTACCGGCTACTCCAACACGGACTTCCTGCTGGCCGGAGAGTTGATCCAGCGGGTCACGGGTCAGCCGGTCGGTGTGGAGGTCACCCGCCGGATCATCATCCCGCTCGGCCTGCGCGACACCTATTGGCCCCTGTTCCCGCTGGAGCACATCATCCGCCTGCCGCATCCGCGCGGCTACCACCAATTCGACGGCGCCCTGGTCGATATCACCGACATCGATCCGGGCTGGGGCCTGTCCGACGGCGCCATGGTGTCGACCGGCACCGACCTCAATCGCTTCTTCATGGCCCTGCTCTCCGGCGATCTGCTGCCCCCGGCCCAACTGGCCGACATGCAACACGTCGTCCCGTCCGGCGACCCCTTGCGCACCGATGATTTCGGCCTCGGCCTCTTCCATCGAACCAACGCCTGCGGCCTCGAGGTCTGGAGCCACGGCGGCGCCATGAACGGCTTCGTCGTCATCAACGCCGCCACCCCCGCCAGGGCGGTGACCATCACCCTCAACCAACTGCCCGACCCGCTCACCACGGTCGTGCATCAGGGCGACATGACCGCCGTCGCCGACGCGGCCCTCTGCCTCGGTTGAGCTGAATCAGCGGCCGGCGCTGCCGGTGGCGGGGCGGGCCCGGCGGAGCTCGCAGGCGGCGTGGTCGGCGTCGGGGCGGTCGTCGCCGGAGCGGGCGCAGCCCTGGGCGGTGTAGCCCTGGCGGTCATAGCCTTGGCGGTCGTAGCCCCACTTGTCGTATCCGGCCCGGTCGTAACCGAATCGGTCGTAGCCCCAATCGTCGTAGCCGTCGTGGTTGTAGGGGTCGTCCGGCTCGGTCGGCCGCGGGAACACGGTCGTTTCCGGCGGGGTGATGATCGGCGGGGTGGTGGTCACCGGCGGCGTGGTGACCGGAGGTGTGGTCGTCACCGGCGGAGCTGTCGTCACCGGTGGGGCGGTGGTGACCGGGGGGACCGTGGTCACCGGCGGGACGGTCACGGGCGGGGCGGTGGTGACCGGCGCGGCGGTGGGGGTATCGGTGGGTGCGGCGGAGGTATCGGGGAAGGCGAAGGCGGGCACGATGAGCGCCGCGGGAGCGAGCACCAATGCCCCCGCCGCGGCGGAGAGCAGGATTGCCTTCCGCGCTCTGTGTCTACGGGTGTTCGACTGCGACATGTTCGATCTCCATCTCGACCGGAGCGCGGATACCACGCTCCGGTCCGCGTATCGGCATACTGTCCGAATCCGATACACGGCAGCGCTTTTGCGTACATATTGTTCGCGCGTGCCCCTCGTTTACGGGGCAGGAGATTTCCGGCGCCGACCATTCACAGCCAGGACGGCTTGCTGTTGCCGGCGTGGCGATCGACGGTCGCGGAGATCTGCGCGACGAGCCGCGTCGGCCGCTGCGTATCGGTGGTCGCCTTGCCACTGGTGAGGATGGCGCCGGACAGGCCGCGGGCCGGGTCGGCCCAGCCGTACTGCGTGGTCAATCCGCTGCGGCCGAAGTGCGACCGGGTATCGCGGCCGAACTTCGATCGGCGCCCGCCCAATTCGAAGCCGGCTCGGCTGACCCGCCCGGCCACGCCGGGCAGCCACGGCGCGGGTCGTATCGCCGCACGCAGCGTGTCCGGTCGCATGATTCGCACGCCGTCCAGTTCCCCACCGTGGGTGAGGATCTCGTAGAAGCGGGACAGTTCGGCCGCGGTGGTGACGAGGTTGCCCGACGGGAGTTCGGCGGTGAGAAAGCTCCGGGTCGCGGCGTCGGAGACCGCGCCGCCCATCCCGCCGCCGAGCGCCTTGCGCGCCAGGTATTTCGAGATGCGCGACGGTCCCGGTCCGGTCTTCACCCCGGCCACGACGCGGTCGACGTCCTGAGGCCGGACGCCGAAGTTGGTCCAGCGGAAGCCCAGTGGCGTGAGCACCTGTTCGGCGAGGTGTTCCCGCATGCGTTTTCCGGTCGCCCGTTGCACCAGCAGGCGTTGGATCAGCCCGCTGGTCATCGCGTGATAAATGCGGAACCGGCCCGGCGGCCAACTCGGCACCAGGTCGGCGAGACCGCGCACGGCCAATTCCTCGTCCACGACCAATTCGAACCCTTTATACGGCGGCGTCACGAATGGCACGCCCGCGGAATGGTTCAGCACGTGACCGATGGTGATCCGTTCCTTGCCGTTGGCCGCGAATTCCGGAATGTAGCGGCACACCGGATCGTCGTACCCGAACGCGCCCTGCTCGATCAGCATGCACATCAGCGCCGCGGAAACTCCTTTCGCCGTGGAGAATCCACAGAATGGGGTCTCCGGCGTGGCCGGCACTTTCGTCGCGTCCGCGCCGTCGCCCGGCGCATTGCCCCAGCCGTGTCCGATGGCCCGGTTCACTACGATCCTCCGGTTACGCCGCACACACACCTGGATCGCCGGGGTCGTCCCGAGCCGATACCAGTCCCGCACCGATTCCCACAGCGCGTCGACCGCACCCGCCGTCAACCCGGCCGCCGCCGGATCGTCCTCGGCGCCGATCGTGGTCACCGAGTCCAGGTCTTCGGCCACCGTCACCAACGTGTCCGGGAGTGTGCTCATTTGCCCAGCATATCGACGGGTAGCTGAGATCCCGGTGAGAGAAATGCCTTCTCGCCGCGCATTTCGGCGGACAGCGAGAAGGCGCTCGACGAACCGGATTCTCCCGAGTCAGTCCGGATCGTCGTCCTCGGGCGGCGGGTCGGCACTGAGTTCGACCATGCGCTGTAATATCTGTGGAGCCAGGGCGAGTTCGAATTCGCTTCCGCCACTGTCGAAGACGTAGGTCAGGTGGTCGTCCATTTGCATGGGCGTGCGCCGGACCCCGCAGTGCTCGTCGACGATCACCCAGCTACCGACGGTCAATTGATCGAACATCGCACCTCCCACCCGTTGGCCTATGCCACTTCCGATATCCGTGACTATGCCATCCGTCACACCGGGGTGTCAATCAGAAAAAGGGCCTATGACCTGCTGGAATATTCCTTTTGGAACATCCATTTCGCCGGCGGGTTGACCATCTCGTCGAGCTGGATCACGGTGCCGTCGGCGGCGTGCAGCGTCAGCTGGTACACCAGCACGGCGGCCGGCCGGGCCAACCCGAGGTGCCGTCGCTCGTCGGCCGTGGCGAGCCGCGCGGCGACCCGGTCGCGAAGGTAGGAAATCCGAAGGGCGGTAACGGATTCGAGATAGCGCAGCGTGCCGCCGGCCAGCCGCTCGGCGCGCAGCAGCCGCGGCGCGAGCTCGGCGAGTTCGCTGCCGAACCAGGATGTGGCCAGCTCGCCGGACCGAGTTCCGCTGCCGGTCAACCGTTTCCGCATGAGCACCGCGCTTCCCCCCGGCACCCCGAGCGCCTCCGCGACATGACCCGGTGCGGCGACGATCGCGGCCTCGAGCACGGTCTCGGTCGCCCCCTCCGCATAGGCCGAGCCGTAGTGCGGCGCGCGCTCCCGCACCACCGGACCGTCGGCCACGTAGGTGCCGGAACCCCGGCGTGACTCCACAATTCCCTGCTGCCGCAACGTATTCAGCGCCTTCGCCGCGGTCGGGCGGGCCACTTTCCATTGTGCGGCGAGCTCACGTTCGGACGGAACCTCGGCGCCGGGCGCGAGTTCACCGCGCTCGATTCGATCGCGCAGATACCCCGAAATCCGCAGATACTTCGGCAGTACTTCGTCGAATTCGGGCACCGGTCGCCCTTTCTGCACACACCCGCCTCAGGCCACTGTGAAGTCTAACAATCGTGCCTCACATCACAGCGGGACCGCACGGCCAAGCGGGTCCCGGCGAGCGTTACCGCCCGGTAGAGTGCCCGTTCAAGTACGGCGCTACGGAGTGGACCAACAGAGGGGGTTTCCCAGATGGCGGTACCGGACACCGGGCAGGGAACGGCAAGACAACTCTACGCGGCGGCCACCGGGGCAGGCACCGGTCAGCCGTTCGAGCTCGCGCCCGACGTCGCCGAAAACCTCGCTGCCGCTTGCGACAAGCTGGTCGAGGACCTACATCACGCCATGTTCGACGGACACCTCGTCACCGACGTGACCGGCTTCCCGAATCTGCCGAGCGGGCACGGACTTACCCGCGGCTTCGGCGACAAGGGCAGGCAATACCTGGACACCCTCGCCGCCTTTCAGGAGACCGCGCTGCTGTTCAAGGCCGCGTATCTGGCGGCGGGCAAGATGTTCGCCGATGCCGAGGCGGCGAACAAGGCGGCCATCGATCTGGTCGCCGAGCACCTAGAGGCCCGATGACCCCGCACCGGGCCGGTTGAGGCAGCCATGGCAGATTCCGCCGCCCGCGCCGCCGCCGAGAGCATCCGCCAGGAACTGGCCGGATTACCCACCGGCGCAACCGATCCCGCCTACGCACCGGACCGCGAACGCTTCGGTTCCTACAGCCACCAGGAGATCTGGGACCTCGTGCGCGAGGCGCTCGACCCGGCCGCGCTCGGCCAGGCCTCGGCCGCGTGGCAGGCGAACGCGGACGCGCTCGCCGAGGCGTTCCAGGCCTTCTCCGACGCCACCAACCGGGAGTTCGCCCGCTGGTCGGGCCGCGCCGCCGACGCCGCCGCGCGGGCCACCAGGGAGTTCATCCTGGCCGGCACCGCGGCACACGACGTATGCCGCGCCGTCGCGCGCCTGATGGAGCTGAATTGCGATGCCGCGCAGACCATTCGGGGCGCGATCCCGGCACCGCTGCCGTATCGGCCGCTGGCCGACCCGGCCGCCGAGGCGGTCTACGGCGGCCAGCGGCGGATGGCGCACGACAGCGCCGCCGCCGACGTCGAGGCCGACGTCCGGGACACGATGACCTACGTCTACGCGCCGACCATGCCCGCCTCGGGCAATCATGTGCCCCGCTTCATCCCACCTCCCGACGGACCACGGCCGGCGGGCGACGGGGGCGCCGCGCGGTGAAATGGGTGCTCACCCCGGACGAGTTCTCGCACGTCTGGGAAAACGAAACCAGCCTGGACCGCAGGCCGTACCCGGTCAACATGGTGCCCGCGGCCACCGTGCGCACCGAATCCGAGTACGCCGCACTGCGATTGCCGCAACGCTTCGCCCGGCAGGCCGACCCGGATCTGGCCGCGGCGCTCATGCTGTGCGGGCGCACCGACGCGACCACCATCACCGTCTCCGGCGAGCGCGGCACACCCCCACGCAACGGCAGCGACGCGGACACCGAGCGCATCCTCGCCTTCGCCGCGGTGGTGCACAATCACGCGGGCATCCTGGTCGCCACCCCGGACAAGGTGACCGTGCTGATGTGCCACGCCCGCCAGGTGGGCGAGCGCCTGGTGCAGATCATCGGCTCGGCGCAGCCGGGCAAGCTCGGCACCATGCGCGAACCACAGGACGCGGTGCTCGGCCCGGACCGGGACGAGCAGTTCCTCACCAACGGGCATCGCGCCGCCGCCCGGTTCCGCCAGACCCTGCGCAAACCGGTCGACGGACGCGGTTTCCTCACCGTCACCGTGGAACCGGACAACCCGATGTCGCCGCCCACCCGGCACCGCACCTGGCTCGACTTCACCGGCGACGGGCGCTACCTGCTGACCACGTCGCAGGACCTCATCCTCACCCCGGTCTCCGACGAGGACTTCGCGGCCCAGCTGATCGGTCTCGCGCACATCCGCTGAGCCGGGCCCCCGCTGTGGTAGTTGTGGGAGATGGCGAAGAAGCAGTGGTCCGTTCCGGCCACCGAGGCCCTGAAAGCCGATGGTTTGCGGATCGCTGACCTGGACACCGACGGCACGCCCGGGTTCAAGGGCGACAAGGCGGCAGGCCAGGAACTGCAAGCCGAGCGCACCGAGGTGCTCTCGGCGTTGCAGGAACGGCTCTACGCCAACGGCCGGTCCGGTGATTCGCGCAGCGTGCTGCTGGTGTTGCAGGGCATGGACACCGCAGGCAAGGGCGGCATCGTCCGGCACGTGATCGGCTCGGTCGACCCGCAGGGCGTCGACCACCACGCGTTCGGCGTGCCGACCGAGGAGGAGAAGCGCCACCACTACCTGTGGCGCATCCGCAAGGCGCTGCCGCGCGGCGGGCAGCTCGGCGTGTTTGACCGCTCGCACTACGAGGACGTGCTGGTGGTCCGCGTGCACAACCTGGTGCCGAAACAGGAGTGGGAACCGCGCTACGACGAGATCAACGCGTTCGAGCGGGAACTCGTGGACGAGGGCACCACGCTGGTGAAGGTGGCCATGTTCGTCTCGCTCGACGAGCAGAAGAAACGCCTGATGGAGCGCCTCGAACGGCCGGACAAGTACTGGAAGTTCAATCCGTCCGATATCGACGAGCGCGGCTACTGGCCCGCCTACCAGGAGGCCTATCAGGCCATGCTGGATCGGACGAACACCGAGTACGCCCCGTGGCACGTGATCCCGGCCGACCGGAAGTGGTTCTCCCGCTTGGCGATCACCGAACTGCTTATCGACGCGCTCGAACGCCTCGACCTGGAGTGGCCCCCGGCGAAATTCGACGTCGAGGAGCAGAAGCGCCGGCTCGCCGAAGCCTGACCGCGAGGGTGGTGGCGGCACGGCGCCCGCCACCGCGCACGGGGTTCAGACCAGCGGGCGGACCTCTTCCGCGACGAAACGAACGAAGCCTTCGGGATCCGGCTCGTCCGCCGTCGGCTGGATGATGACGGTGTCCGCGCCCGCGTCGACCAATCGGTGCACCGCGTCGGCCACCACCTGCGCACCACCCGCGACGCCCGCACCCGGCGCGTGCTTCGGCGTCCGTTCGGCGGCCAGCCGTGCCTCGGCATCCGGGCCGGTGACCGCGAGCAGGCTCGCGACGACCGGATGCGGATCGGTACGACCGGCGGCGATCCGCCCCTCGTCGATCAACGTCCGCGCGGCCCGCACGCCGTCGGCGTCGGTGATCGAATCCAGCAGCGTCCCATCGGCATGCGAGCCGCACAGTCGAATCGAACGCGGACCCTGGGCGCCGGCGTAGATCTTCGGCGGCGCGAACGGCGGCCAGTCGAGCGCCACGTCGTCGAGCCGCACATAGCGGCCTGCGGTGGTGACCCGCTCGCCGGCCAGCAACGCGCGCAACGCGTCCAGATATTCGCCGAGCAACGTGACTGGGGATTCGACCCGCGCGCCGACCTGACCCATCCAATCCTGCACCCCGTGGCCGACGCCGAGCAGCACCCGATCGGGGAACAACCGGTCGAGGGTGGCGGCCTCCATCGCGGTGAGCGCCACGTTGCGCAGCGGCACCGGCAGCAGGCCGATGCCGACGTGCAGCCGCTCGGTCCAGCCCAATACCGCCGCGGCACTGGCGATCCCGCTCTCCAGGAAGCAGTCCTCCCAGAGCCACAACTGCTCCAGCCCCGATTCCTCGGCGACCCGGGCCACGGCCCGCAACCGCTCCGGTGGATTCTGTGGACGAAATACCGCACCGAGAACTGTCATCTGACAATTCCTACCCGGCGGGTATGACAACCGCGGGATACCCACTGCCGCGTCGGCGCCCGATATTTCGGAATCTCTCAGGTTCACCCATGATGATGTGGCCGTGGCCCGATCACGCGGGGATGAGTTTCCAGCTCTACCATCGTGGCGGCAGGTACCGGCAGTCTCGAGCGAAAGGCGTGGTGAACGCACGGTGAGCAAGAACCCGGGTGGGAAGAAGAACCCGTTGCTGGCGGCGGATCGCAGCGACCGCAACCGCAAGATCTTCATCCAAGTGGGCGTGGCCGCTGTCCTGATCGCGCTCATCGCGGCGATCGGTATCGGTGTCGCGGTGAAGAAGGCGCGCAAGGACGACCCAGGCCCGAGCCCGGCCATCGCGGCCGCCGCGAACGCGGACCCGGCGGGCATCACCGGCACGATCACCGACAAGGGCGCGATCCGCATCGGCAAGCCCGGCGCGAAGGTCACCGTCCGGGTCGTCGCCGACCTGCAGTGCCCCGCCTGCAAGGGCTTCGAGGCGGCCAACTCCCAGGTGCTCGACGACAACGTGAAGAACGGCACCATCGCGGTCGAATACAACGTGATCGCGTTCCTGGACAAGGCGTCCAGCACCCGGTACTCGACCCGCGCGGCGAACGCCTCGTACTGCGTCGCCGAGGCCGACCCGTCGAAGTACATGGCTTGGCTGACCTCGATGTTCGCCCAGCAGCCCGCCGAGGGCGGCGCCGGCCTGCCGAACGACAAGCTGGTCCAGATCGCCAAGGACGCGGGCTACCCGGACTCGGTGGCGAACTGCATCACGGATGTGAAGTACGACAAGTACATTCAGGCCCGCACGGATGAGGTGCTCAAGAGCGGCATCCAGTCCACCCCGTCGGTCTTCGTCAACGGCAAGCAGATCCAGTCGAGCCAGGAGCTGATGGGCCCCGGCGGCCTCGCACCGGCGATCGCTGCCGCCGCGGCGCAGTGAGCACCGCCCCACCCCGGGCGGCCTGGATCCTGCTGCTGGGCGGGCTGGCCGGCTGGCTGGCCGCGATGGCGCTGACCATCGAACGGTTCAAGCTGTTCACCGACCCGGGCTACACCCCGTCGTGCAGCATCAACCCGATCCTGTCCTGTGGATCGGTGATGGTGACCAAGCAGGCCGCGGTGTTCGGATTCCCGAATCCGATCATCGGCATCGTCGGCTTCTCCGTGCTGGTCACCCTCGCGGTGCTGTCGGTGGCCGGGGTGGGGTTTCCGCAATGGATCTGGGGCGGGCTGTGGCTGGGGCTGCTGCTCGGCGTCGGCTTCGTCGGCTGGCTGATCTTCCAGAGCCTGTATCGGATCAACGCGCTGTGCCCGTACTGCATGGTGGTGTGGGCGATCATCACCCCGCTGCTCGCGGTCGTCACCGATCAGCTCTGGGGCGGGTCGCGGGGCCCGCTGCGCATCCTCGCGGAATGGCGCTGGACCATCGTCGCGCTGTTCTACGCGGTGGTGCTGGTGCTGATCTTCCTGCGGTTCCAGGACTACTGGCTGTCGCTGGTCTAATTCGGCGTGCCGAGCGCGAGCACCAGGGCGACCGTGCGCCGGGCGCCCGCGGTGTCCAGGATGTCGAGCTGGATCGAGTCGCCGGGCTTGTGCACGTTGATCGCGGCGTGCAGCGTGCGGGCCGAGGTGATCTCGCGACCGTCCAGGGCGACGATCACCTCGCCGTGCGTCAGCCCGGCCGCGTAGGCGGGTAGCCCGTAGAGCGCCAGATCGATGCGGGCCCCGCTGGGTTTCGCGTCGGTGGCCAGCACGCCGAGCGTCGCGGTCGGCCCGACGTGCACGGTGTCGGTCGGCGTGCCGGAGCGGATCTGCTGCACCACCCGCATCGCGGTATCGATCGGCACCGCGTAACCGTTCGGCGGCCTGCTCACCGCGCGCGCCGGATCGCCGGACGCCGCGGCGATCACCCCGATCACCGCGCCCTCCCGATCGGCGAGCGCACCCCCGGACTGCCCGGAGGTGACCGCGGCGGCGACCTCGAGCATTCCGGTGAGCGGTTTGCGGGACAGGTCGGCGGAATTCAGCGCGACGATGGTGCTGTCCAGATCGGTGAGCACGCCCTGGATCGCGGTCGGGGTGCCGCCGACGCCGCCCGCGTTGCCGATCGCCAGCACCTCGTCGCGCACCCGTGCGCCGGCCGAACTGCCGATTCGCGCGGTCGGCAGCCCGGTCGCGCCGGTCAGCGCGAGCAGTGCGATATCGGCCTCGGAGTCGTACCCGAGCACCACCGCGTCGTACTCGCGGCCGTTGCCGACATCGGTGACGGTGACCGTGTCCGCGCCCTTGACCACGTGATGGCTGGTCAGCACCTGGCCGTCCGCGGTGAGCACGATGCCCGAGCCGGCCGCGCCGAGCCCGAACGGCCTGGTCGAGGCGGTGATATCGACCAACGCCGGGTCCACCGCCGCGGCGACCGCCAGCGGATCGAGCGGTGGTGGTGGCGCGAGCAGCGGCGCGGCCGCCTCGGTCGTGCCGCCGGACCAGCTGGGCAGCTCACCCCGGTAACCGAGGAACGCGGCCACGGCGAGCAGCGCGGCGATGATCATCGCCAGCGCGCGGCCGCCGAACCGTTGCTCATTCATCGTTTCTCCGCCTCGATACCTGCGAATTCCATTGTGGCCGGAGATCTTCACCGTAGATCAGAAA
This sequence comes from Nocardia sp. NPDC056564, assembly GCF_042793755.1. Classification (NCBI taxonomy): domain Bacteria; kingdom Bacillati; phylum Actinomycetota; class Actinomycetes; order Mycobacteriales; family Nocardiaceae; genus Nocardia; species Nocardia sp. NPDC056564. Next base: position 216,321 of record NZ_JBHTUR010000007.1, on the reverse strand, counting down.
ATGGCGCGGTCCGTCGTCGACCACCGCCGATATCCCCGCGTGTCGGAAATTCAGGCGAGTTCGTTATGGCTTGCGTTTGGCATGGAGGCGCATGCGGCGGTAGGCATGTATGCATGACAACTGCTGCCGCGTACGCCCTATCCGCCTCCGATGGCGCATTCGAGAAGGTGACGATCGAGCGCAGGGATCTCGGTCCCCGCGATGTGCTGATCGATATCAAATACGCGGGCATCTGCCATTCCGACATTCACACCGCGCGTAACGAGTGGGGCGGCACCAAATACCCCCTGGTGCCCGGTCACGAGATCGCGGGCCTGGTCGCCGCGGTCGGGTCCGAGGTGAGCAAGTATCAGGTCGGCGACCGGGTCGGCGTCGGCTGCATGGTGAACTCCTGCGGCAAGTGCGGGCCGTGCCTGGCCAACGAGGAGCAGTACTGCCACCGCGGCGCGACCATGACCTACAACACGACCGTCGATCCGTCGGTGCAGGTCGACGGGTACACGATGGGCGGCTACTCGACCCAGATCGTGGTCACCGAGAACTTCGTCGTCGGCATCCCGGAGGGCATCGGACTCGACCAGGCCGCGCCGCTGCTGTGCGCGGGCGTCACCCTGTTCTCCCCGCTGCGGCACTGGAACACCGGGCCGGGCAAGAAGGTGGCCATCATCGGCATGGGCGGGCTCGGGCACGTCGGGGTGAAGATCGCGGCCGCGCTCGGCGCCGAGGTCACCGTGCTCAGCCACTCGCTGAGCAAGCAGGAGGACGGCAAGCTGTTCGGCGCGAGCCACTATTACGCGACCAGCGACCGGCAGACCTTCCGCGAGCTGCGCGGCAAGTTCGACCTCATTCTCAACACCGTCTCGGCGGACCTGCCGATCGACGACTACCTGAAGCTGCTCGCCCTCGACGGCACCCTGGTGATCCTCGGCCTGCCGGAAAACCCGATGGCGATCAAGCCGTTCACCATCACCGGCTACCGGCGCTCGCTGGCCGGCTCGATGATCGGCGGCATCGCCCAGACCCAGGAGATGCTCAACTTCTGCGCCCAGCACGGCATCGGCGCGGAGATCGAGGTGATCTCCGCCGACGAGATCGACGGCGCCTACGACCGCGTGGTGGCCAGCGACGTCCGCTACCGCTTCGTCATCGACGTCTCGACCATGTGACACCCGCGTAGCCCCAGGCGGGTCCGTGCACCGAGCCGCCGGCATGCGGTCGAGATCCTGAGCGGGCGGGTGAGCCCGTCCGCATGTTGCGGGCGTGCGCCGCGGCGATCGTGGGTACGTTGGCGGTGTGCCCGCGGATGACGACGAAACGACGCCTCCCGCCGCGACCCAGGCGGCAGTCGGTGCGACTGTGGTCACCGCGGAGATGACGACCAGCCCGCCGCCGTGGCTGTTGCGGGCGTTCCTGCTCGCGGCGGCGACGGTGGCCGGTTTGTTCGCCGGCTTCTGGGCCCTGACCCGGTTGCAGGGTTTGCTCACCATCCTGCTGGTCTCGCTGTTCCTCGCGTTCGCCATCGAACCCGCGGTGAACTGGCTGGCCCGGCGCGGGATGAAACGCGGACTCGCCACCGGGGTGGTCTTTCTCGTCCTGGCCACGGTCGTCTTCGCCTTCTTCTGGGCGCTCGGATCGTTGCTCATCGATCAGGTCACCACCCTGGTCAACAACGCCCCGCAGTACGCCGATCAGGGCATCGACTGGGTCAACCGCACGTTCAAGACCCACCTTTCCGGTACCGACCTGGAGAAATACACCAGCAACTGGAGTAAATACCTCGAGGGCGCGGCGGGCAACGCCTGGGACATCGGCACGCGGACGGTCGGCGTGGTCTTCCAATCCCTCGGCGTGCTGCTGTTCACCTATTACTTCGCCGCCGACGGACCGCGTTTCCGCAACGCCGTCTGCTCGCTGCTGCCACCGCGCAAGCAGCGACACGTGTTGCGCGCCTGGGATATCGCGGTGGAGAAGACCGGCGGCTACATCTACTCGCGCGGATTGCTCGCGCTCGCCTCGACCGTGGCGCACTACGTCGCGTTGCGCGTGCTCGACGTGCCGTCGGCGTTCGCGCTCGCGCTGTGGGTCGGCGTTGTGTCGCAGTTCATCCCGACCGTCGGCACCTATCTGGCCGGCGCGCTGCCGATCATCGTCGCGCTGGTGCACGGCCCCTCGGACGCGCTGTGGATCCTCGGCTTCATCGTGGTGTATCAGCAGTTCGAGAACTACGTGCTGCAACCGCGAATCACCGCGACCACGCTGGACATGCACCCGGCCGTCGCGTTCGGCGCGGTCTTGGCCGGCGCGGCCCTGCTCGGTGCGACCGGCGCCCTGCTGGCGATTCCGGTCACCGCGACCGTGCAGGCCTTCTCCGGGGCCTACATCCGGCGCTACGAGGTACAGACCGACGTGGACCACGACGCGCCGTTGCCGCCCCCGCCACCGAAGCCGCACCGGAAGTGGGCTCGCCAGTTGACCATTCGGTTCACCGGAGCCGACCGGCCGAAGTAGTCGCGCACCGTCCGAGCTGCTCGCGCAGCGCCTGTGCGAGCGTGCCCATCTGCGCCCGGCTGTGCTCCGCGGTGTCGTGCTCGACCTGGACGGTGAGCCGGTCGCCGACGGTGAACACGGTGAGCTTCGGCGGCATGCCGGGCCCCATCGCGAAGACGTCGTCGCGGATGTGCTGGACGCCCGCGGGGGTCGAATGCGCGGGCAGGCGGCCGATATTGGACATGGCGAGGGTCGGCGGCGCGGCGAACGCGGCGGCCGCCGCCGGGTCCGTCACCCGCTGTGCGGCCAGCAGGAACCGGCCCGCGTCATGGCGTTCGGCGGCGGCCCGCATGCCCGCCGTCACCAGCAGGCCGAGGTCGATCGGGCTGTGGTCCGGCTCGACCTCGGCGGCGGTGCCGACGCCGGACGCGGCGTTGAGCATCGTCCGCGCGGGCAGCGGCGGCCGCAGCTCCCCGCGCACGTCCACGGCGTGCCCGCAGATCATCGGCAGCGCACCGGTATTCGGCTCCAGCTGCGCACGGAACGCGACCAGCGCGGCGCCGGCGAGCAGGCTGTTGACCGAGAGGCCGTGCGACCGCGCGGAATCGATCAGCGCGGCGGTCTCCCTGGTATCCAATTCGATGCGGCGCACCGCGAATCGGCCGAGCGGATCGTCGGCGACCCCGGCGTAGGGCAATCGGCGCGGTGCCGCCGCCGGATCGATCATCGTCACCCCCGCGGCGGCGAGTTCCAGGAACTCGGCCACCTCGGCAGCGGAAAAGACCTCAGCGAGCCGGATATCCACCGCCTCGGGCAACGCCTGGTTCGAATCAGCCACCGGCAGCGGGCTTCCCGCGACGTGCGCGGAGTAGCGCTGCCACAGCTCGGCAAGCAGCGCGAAAGCCGAACGGCCATCGGCGATTCCGTGATGGATGACCAGGACGAGCTGCTGGCGCCTGCCTGCGCGGAACAGCCGGGCGCGGAACAGCCCGCCGGTCCAGTCCCGTGGGCCGTTCACCAGTCGCAGGTAGTCGACCTCGTCACCGTCGGCGATGTCCAGGCGCGGGACATAGTCGTCGGCGCGGCGCAGGTGCGGCGTGCCGTCGGCCGCGGTGACCACCGTGCTGCGGAGCAGTGGATGGCCGGCGGCCAGCTCGCCTAGTACCCGGCGCAGGATCTCGGGTTCGAGCTCACCGTGCACGGTCGAGCCGATGAACAGCGGCATACCGCCGGTGGGGACGCTGCCGAGCTTGGTACCGGTGCCGAAGAACGTGGATTCGAACGGGGAAATGGGGCGCTGTGCGGTCATGATTCCGACCATACGCACGTTTCAAACACTTGTCACAAACAAATGTTTGAAACGATCGTCACAAACACACGTATGCCCGGCTGCTATCGTGCGCAGGTGGGAACCCGAGACGATCTGCTCGCCGCGGCCAAGCGGTGCCTGGCCGAACGCGGCTACGCCCGCACCACCGTGCGCGACATCGTCGCCGCCTCCGGCACCAACCTCGCGGCGATCAACTACCACTTCGGCACCAGGGACAAGCTGCTCACCCAGGCGATGATGGAGACCACCGCGAGCGCGGTGCAGCAGATCCTCGACTCACCGCCCGCCGCCGACCCCGCCGACCCGGCCGTGCGGCTGCACGCCTTCCTGCAGCGCCTGATCGACTCGTTCACCGCGGACCGGCCGCTGTGGTCGGCCAATGCCGAGAGCTTCGCCCAGGCGCTGCACTCCCCCGAGCTCCGCACCGAGTTCGGCATCGCGCAAGCCCAAGCGCGCGAGGGACTTTCACACTTCTTCGCCGACGACTCGACCGACCCCGCGGTCGGCGCCGTGTTGCAGACCCTGATCGGCGGACTGCTCATCCAGTGGCTGGTCGACCCGGACAACGCGCCGACGGCCGAGACGCTGACCGCAGGGCTGCGCACGCTGGGCGCGGCCGTGCGCCCGGCCTGAGCGGCACCGGGCGACGGTCCGGCGAACTCACCGGCCCGTGCTAACGTTCCCGCCCGTGCCGATCACCCATGCTGGAACGATGGCGATTCTGCTGGGGCTGGTGTCGATGTGCGCGACGCTGGTCGGCGGCCTCGTCGCGGTGCGCATCGGCGACCGCAAACACCTGGTGCTCGGCCTGGCCGCGGGCGTGATGCTCGGCGTCGTCTTCTTCGACCTGCTGCCCGAGGCGCTGGAACAGTCCGGCAGGCACGTGCTCGGCGTGCCCGCCGCGCTGATCGCCGCGGTGGGCGGATTCCTGACCATCCACGTGATCGAGCGCGCGGTCGCCATCCACACCGGGCACGAGCAGGAATTCGGCACGCACACACACGGTTTCGAATCCGTCGGCCTGCTCGCCGCCGCGGGATTGATCTTCCACAGTCTGCTGGACGGCTTCGGCATCGGGCTCGGCTACCAGGCCGGCGCCACCGTCGGCGCCGCGGTCGCCATCGCGGTCATCTCGCACGACTTCGCCGACGGCTTCAACACCTTCACCATCTCGACCCTCTACGGCAACGCACGCAAACGCGCGCTCACCCTGCTCGCCCTCGACGCCGTCGCCCCGGTCGTCGGCGCGATCCTCGGCTCCCTCATCCGCGTTCCGCACGGCGTCGTCGGCCTCTACCTCGGGTATTTCGCCGGCTTCCTGCTCTACCTGGCGACCGCGGACATCCTTCCCGAGGCGCACGCCGTGCACCCGTCCCGCCTCACCCTCGCCTGCACCGTGGCGGGCGCGGGTCTCATGCTCGGCGTGGCCGCGCTCAACCACTGACCCGGTCAGAACACCGGCCGCGGCATCAACACCACCCGCCAGCCGTCCGGATCGGGAAAGGTCAAGCCGCCGTTGGCCGCCCAGTACGGGTTCGCCGCCTCGACCGGTTCGACACCGAACTCCGTCAGCTTGCGCGCGGCCTCGGACATCCCTGCCGCATCGGCGAAGTACAGCACCAGCAGGTTCTCCGCGCTCGGCGCGGCGCCGGGGCTGCCGTCGGCATGCGTCGTGAACTCCAGGTGGTAGCCGGTCCCCGGCAGCCCGACCAGCACACCGTCGTAGCCCTCGTGATTCGCGAACCGGAAGAGCTCGCGTAACCCGAGACCCTCGACGTAGAACCGCACCACCGCCTCGAGCCGATCGGTCGGCCTGGCGATCCGCACCTGCGCCACCGGCCAGGTGTCGTTGTCTGCTCCCACATCCCGACGATACGACGCAGCCGTTAGCAACCAAGGTTGACTATATCGAAGTTAGTCAACTAGAGTTGCTTGTATGCCCATCCCCGAAACCCCCGGCGCCGACGGTCCCGCGGACCGGCTCGCGGCCGTGGTCGCATTGCGGCGCTTGGCCGATCAGCTGGAGGACAGTGCCGTCGAGGAGGCGATGCGGGCGGGCTGGAGCTGGCCGCAGGTCGCCGAGGCGCTCGGCGTCACCCGGCAAGCCGTGCACAAGAAGCACGCCAAGCGGCTCATCGCCGCCGGCGTCAGCCTGAGGAGGCGCTGACCATGACCTCATTCGACGAATACCTGCACACGGTCATCACCGAGGGCAGCAGCGAGGCGCAACGCGACGGGTCGCCCACCGTCGAGGCGCAACATCTGCTGCTCGCGATCGCCGCGCAGCCTGGCACCGCGCCGCAGCGGGTGCTGGCCTCGGTCGGCCTCGACCAGCAGGCGCTTCGGGACGCGCTGCACCGCGAGTTCGAGCACAGCCTGAGCGCGGCCGGGGTGTCCCTGGCCGAGCTGAACGTGCCACGCGCACAAGGCTTTCACAAGGGCTCGCCGAAGGTCGGCGCCTCGATGAAGCTCGCGCTGGAGCGCGGCCTCGATTCCGTTCCGCGCAAGCGCGACCTGCGGCCCGCGCACGTGCTGCTCGGCATTCTGCGCGCCGAGATCGGAACCGTGCCGCGGGCGCTCGCCCTGGCCGGGGTGGATCGCACCGATCTCCAGACCAGGGTGCGGCACACGCTCGAGGCAGCCGGATGACGGAACACCTTGCGGTGCAATACCTCTTGGACGCGGCGGTGCGCGAGCACGGTCTCCCCGGCATCGTCGGCGAGATCCACGACGAGCACGGTCGCTGGTCCGGCTCCGCGGGCGTGTCCGACACCGCGACCGGCAGCGCGAGATGTGGACCACCGTCTCGACCGACGGCGCGGACCGGGTCGCCGACACCCGATCCGGCCTGGGTGTCTTCGAGCCGGAACTACCTGGCGGCCCAACGGTTTACAGACTGGCCGAAGCCACCATGGGCTCCAGGACCTGGGCCATGGGCAGCCGAGACGGCGAACGCACCGTGGTGACCCACACCAACGGTGATCGGCACGACCCCATGGCGATTCTTCCTCGCACTGAAAAAGGCCGCCTTCCCGTAATGGGACGACGGCCTCGATCTTTCAGCTGGTGAACTCAGGAACGCCCGGCCCGCGCGGCGGGCGCCTGCTCGCGGGTCGCGCGGGTGCGCGGCGCACCGCCCCGCGCGGAGCGAGTCGCGCCACGACCGGCGGCATCGAAGCTGTGTGCGGCAGACCCGTTGGTGCCGTGCCCATTTCGGCTACGCGACGGCCCGCCCGCAACGTCACCGCGGCCGCCGCGGCGCGGCTGGCCACCGGCGGCACCGCGCGACGCGTCGTCCGTGCCCCGCGCATTGCGGGTGCGCGGCTGGCCACCGGCGGCGGCACCGTCACGCGGTCCACGCTCGCCACGACCACGCGCCTGCCCGGCAGGCGCGCCGTACCGGCGCTCGCCACCGCCCCGCCGATTCCGGTTGCCCTGGCCGTCGGCATTCGACGCCACCGGCGTCGCGCTCGGCGCGACCCGCGGCGCGATGGTGCCGACCAGCGCCGTCACCGGCGCCGAATCGGCGGTCACCCGCTGGGACGCGACCGTGATGTTCGCCTTGCGCAGCAGGGCCGCGACGTCGCGCCGCTGCTCGGGCAGCACGACGGTGACGACATCACCGGCGCTGCCCGCACGCGCGGTACGACCGGAGCGGTGCAGGTACGCCTTGTGCTCGGCCGGCGGGTCGACGTGCACGACCAGCTCGACGTCGTCGACGTGCACGCCGCGCGCCGCGATATCGGTGGCAACGAGCACCCGGGCCGTACCGTTGCTGAACGCGGCGAGGTTGCGGTCGCGGGCGACCTGGGACAGATTGCCGTGCAGGTCCGTCGCGGGAATGCCCGCGGTGGTCAGCTGCTTGGCCAGCTTGCGCGCCTGGTGCTTGGTGCGCATGAACAGGATCCGGCGACCGGATCCGGCGGCCAGCGTCTCGACCAGGACGCGCTTGGCCTCGACACCGCCCACCTCGAAGACGTGGTGGGTCATCGCGGCCACCGGCGAGTCCGCCGTGTCCACGGAGTGCGTCGCCGGATTGCGCATGAACTGCTTGACCAGCTTGTTCACGCCGTTGTCCAGCGTCGCGGAGAACAGCAGCCGCTGGCCGCCGCTCGGGGTGGCCGCGAGGATGCGGGTCACCGCGGGCAGGAAGCCGAGGTCGGCCATGTGGTCGGCCTCGTCCAGCACGGTGATCTGCACGTCTTGCAGCGAAACCACGCGCTGACGCATCAGGTCCTCGAGCCGGCCGGGGCAGGCGACGACGATGTCGACGCCGGCCGCGAAGGCCTTGGCCTGCCGGTGCTGGGAGACGCCGCCCATGATGGTGGTCACGGCCAGCCCGGCCGCGGTGGCCATCGGCTCCAGCGCGGTGGCGATCTGGGTGGCCAGCTCGCGGGTCGGCGCGAGGATCAGGCCGCGCGGCCTGCCGCCGGGGCGCCGATCGCCGCCGGCCAGGCGGTCGACCATGGGGATGGAGAAGGCGAGCGTCTTGCCGCTACCCGTCTTGCCGCGGGCGAGCACGTCGCGACCGGCGAGGGTGTCGGGCAGCGTGGCCGCCTGGATGGGGAACGGAGCCGTGATGCCGCTCGCGGTGAGGGCGCCGACCAGCTTCGCGCCGACGCCGAGCGCGGCGAACGACGTGGTGGCGGCAGGGCTCGAAACAACAGGGGTGGTCATATGTGGTGGGTGTGCCTTCCAGGCATCGGGGGGTGTACCCCAGCGCTGCGCAGGATTGTGGTCCGTGCGTTCGGTGTTATGACACCCAGCTGAGGCGCCGACGCGAAAGGTAAGACATCCACGACGGATCGAGAGGGAGCGTGAAGATCAACGCTTGCCTCTGGTAACTCTACCGCAACCTCGCGTATTCCTCGCCTTCGGACCGCGAGGTCGATAGTGGGTTACGTCACGGCGCGCCACATCAGGGCATGACCACCGATTCCCCGCGTTGGCCGCCCCGGCGAAAACCGAGGGCGGCCAACGCAGTTCGGCTACTCGCCGGCCAGCGCGCGCCTGCGCACCCGGCGCGCCGCGGCGACCAGATTGCGCAGCGACGGCTCCAGCTGCCAGTAGTGCCGCGTCTTCAGGCCACCGTCCGGATTCGCCCATAGTCGTTCCGGGGTGATGGCTTCGGCTGCGGCGGTGAGCAATTCGTCCAGCTCATCGATGTCCGGGATGCGCGCCGAGCGGCTTTCGTACACGCCGGGGCCGACACCGTGGGTGAGTCCGTGATCGGTGCCGCTGTCCGCCGCGAGCGCCTTCACCACCCATTCGATCGAGCGGGTCGCCACGATCGCGGTGACGTCGCAGTCCAGCTCCTCGATCGCCTCGACCACCTCGGCCCGTCCGGAATACCCGATGTGCGTGTGGATCTGGGTTTCCGGCTTGACCCCGGACGTGGCCAGCCGGAACGCACCGACCGCCCAGCGCAGGTACTCCGCCCGTCCCGCCGGGCGCAGCGGCAGCATCTCCCGCAGCGCGGGCTCGTCGACCTGGATGATCGCGATGCCCGCCTTCTCCAGGTCGGCCAGCTCGTCGCGGATGGCCAGGGCCACCTGGTCCGCGGTCTCGTGCAGCGGCTGGTCCTGGCGGACGAACGAACGGGCGAGCATGGTGACCGGCCCGGTGACCATGCCCTTGACCGGCTTGTCGGTCAGCGACTGGGCGTAGCTGATCCATTCCACCGACATCGGCGCGGGCCTGGACACGTCGCCGTAGATGATCGGCGGCCGCACGCAGCGGGACCCGTACACCTGCACCCAGCCGAAGTGCGTGGTCGCGAAGCCGTCCAGCAGCTCGGCGAAGTACTGGATCATGTCGTTGCGCTCGTGCTCGCCGTGCACCAGCACGTCGAGACCGATGTCTTCCTGCAGCCGGATGGTCGCCTCGATCTCGGCTTCGATCCGCTTCTTGTAGTCGTCGAAGGACAACCGGCCCTGCCCGAGCTCGTAGCGCGCCTGCCGGATCTTGCCGGTCTGCGGGAACGAGCCGAGCGTGGTCGCGGGGACCGGCGGCAGGTTCAACCTGGCCTGCTGCGCCGCCCGGCGCACCGCGTACGGTTCCCGCTCACGCATCTTCGGCGTGACCGCGTACACCCGTTGCCGCACCGCGTGCTTCTGCTTGAAGTGCACCTCGGTCGGCCGCTTGCGCCAGCTCTCCGACGGGCCGTCGGTGAGCGCCTTGGCCAGCGAAACCACCTCGCCCACCTTCTGTTTCGCGAAGGCGAGCCGGTCGGCCACGTTGCCGGGGATGTCGTACTCGATGAGCAGGTCGTAGGGCACGTGCAGCAGCGTGGTGCCGGTGGAGACGACCAGGTCCGGGCACACCTGCGCGAGCCGGTTCAGGTACTCCAGCGTGACGTGCCGGTCGGCCCGCCAGACGTTCTGGCCGCTGATCACCCCGGCGTAGAGCCGCTTGCGGCGGATCCCCGGGATCTCCGCCAGGACCTCCGGCGAGATCCGGTAGCTGGCCAGGTCGAGGCCGATGGCCTCGACATTGCTGGCCGCCAGGATCCGCAGCGCCTCACCGAAATCGCCGTACTGACCCGTGACGAGCATCCGCGGCCGCAGCGGGGCCTTGGACAGCCGTTGGTAGGCGGCCTCGAACGCGGCCAGCTCGTCGGCCGAGCGCTCGCTGGTGAACGCGGGCTCGTCCAGCTGCACGCAGGTCGAGCCGCGCTTGGCCAGGATCTCGAACAGCTGCTCATACGCGGGGAGCAGCTTGTCGAGCAGCTTCAGCGTGTCGAACTCGTCCTGGCCCGGGACCTGCCCGGCCTTGGACAGCAGCAGCAGCGACAGCGGACCGAGCACCACCGGGCGCAGCTCGATGCCGCGCTCCTTGGCCCGGTCGAATTCGTCCAGCAGCGCCTCGGGATGCAGCGAGAATTCGGTGTCGGCATCCAATTCCGGCTGCCGGTAGTGATAGTTGGTGCCGAAGAACCGCACCAGTTCCAGCGGCGGCACGTCCGGATTGCCGCGCGCCATCAGGAAATAGAAGTCGAGTGGGTCCAGCTCGTCCCGGTACTGCTCGAACCGCTTCGGCACCGCCCCGAACAGCAGCGCGTTGTCGAGCACGTGGTCGTAGAAGGAGAAGGTATTGCCGGGGACCTGGGTCAGCCCGGTGGCGGCGAGTTCGTTGAACTGCCGGTCTTGAATGTCACGACCCACCGCGAGCAATTCGGCGCGGGGAATCGCACCGCGCCAATAGGCCTCGAGTGCCCGCTTGAGTTCTCGATGCGGCCCGATCCGCGGGTAGCCGAGAATGCTCGACCCGTAGCCGTCGGTCACGTTCACCATGAGCGCGCTGCTCCCTTCGATGGCTGTGCGGCGCCCACCGGAACCAATGGACGCCGCACGCTATAGCGCCTGGGTTGAATCGAAACGAGCTCAGGCCCGGTTGTACTGGTAGAAACCCGCGCCGGTCTTCTTGCCGAGCAACCCGGCCTCGACCATGCGCATGAGCAGCGGCGGAGCGGAGTACAGCGGCTCCTTGAACTCCTGGTACATCGAGTCGGCGATCGACTTGACCGTGTCCAGGCCGACCAGGTCGGTGAGCGCGAGCGGCCCCATCGGGTGCGCGCAGCCCAGGACCATCGCCTTGTCGACGTCGTCCTTGGTGGCGAAGCCGGACTCGACCATCCGGATGGCCGAGAGCAGGTACGGCACCAGCAGCGCGTTGACCACGAAACCGGAGCGGTCGGCCGAGCGGACGACCTGCTTGTCCAGCACGTCGCCGGCGAACGCCTCGGCCCGCTTGGACACCGCCTCGCTGGTCTTCAGCGTGGTGACCAGCTCGACCAGCGGCAGCACCGGCACCGGGTTGAAGAAGTGCATGCCGACCACGCGCTCGGGCTGGGTGGTGGCGACCGCGATCTTCATGATCGGGATGGAGGAGGTGTTGGAGGCCAGCACGGCCTCGGGGTCGGTGACGACCTTGTCCAGCTCGGCGAAGATGGCGGTCTTCACCTTCTCGTCCTCGAGCACCGCCTCGACCACCAGCTGGCGGTCGGCGAAGTCGTTGAGGTCGGAGGTGAACCGCAGCCGCCAGGCGGCCTGCTCGCGTTCCCGCTCGGTGATCTTGCCGCTGCTGACACCGCGGTCGAGCGAGCGCAGGATGCGCGAACGACCCGCGGCGGCCAATTCCCGGGTCTGTTCGAAGACGAGCACGTCGACGTGCGCCCGGGCACACACCTCCGCGATTCCGGCACCCATCTGTCCGGCACCGATGATGCCGACGCGTTGAATCTTCTCGCTGCTCACGTCCCGCTCCTGCTGTTGGTCTGGCTAGTCGGTGGCTGGAGGGGTGGGCTCTGGTGTGAGCGGCCCCTCGATGGTCCAAGGTATAGGGATGCCCTCCCCGCTGGGGCTGTTCAGCGGGGAGGGCGGTACACCCCTACTGGGGGCTATCGGTATTCACGTCGGGAACCTCATTCCCTTGGCGAATCACGAGTGGCTCAGTGGAACTGGCCTTCTTCGGTCGAGCCCTTCAGCGCCGCGGTGGACGTGTTCGGGTCAACGGTGGTGGCGATGGTGTCGAAGTAGCCGGCACCGACCTCACGCTGGTGCTTGATCGCGGTGAAGCCACGCTCGGAAGCGGCCTTGAACTCGCGCTCCTGCAGGTCGACGAAGGCGGTCATGCCCTCGCGGGCGTAGCCGTAGGCCAGGTCGAACATGCCGTAGTTGAGCGAGTGGAAGCCGGCCAGCGTGATGAACTGGAACTTGAAGCCCATCGCGCCGAGCTCACGCTGGAACTTCGCGATGGTCGCGTCGTCCAGGTGGGCCTTCCAGTTGAAGGACGGCGAGCAGTTGTAGGCCAGCAGCTGGTCCGGGAACTCGCTGCGCACCGACTCGGCGAACTTGCGCGCGACCTCGAGGTCCGGCACGCCGGTCTCCATCCAGATCAGGTCGGCGTAGGGGGCGTAGGCCTTGGCCCGCGCGATGCAGGGCTCGATGCCGTTCTTCACGCCGAAGAAGCCCTCGGCGGTGCGGGTGCCGTCCAGGAACTCCCGGTCGCGCTCGTCCACGTCCGAGGTGATCAGGGTGGCGGCCTCGGCGTCGGTGCGGGCGATGATCACCGACGGCACGTCGGCGACATCGGCGGCCAGACGCGCGGAGGTCAGCGTGCGGATGTGCTGCTGGGTCGGGATCAGCACCTTGCCACCGAGGTGGCCACACTTCTTCTCCGAGGCGAGCTGGTCTTCCCAGTGCACGCCCGCGGCGCCGGCCGCGATCATGGCCTTCTGCAGCTCGTAGGCGTTCAGCGCGCCACCGAAGCCGGCCTCGGCGTCGGCGACGATGGGGGCGAGCCAGTTCTTGACCGAGTCGTCACCCTCGACCTTGGCGATCTCGTCGGCGCGCAGCAGCGCGTTGTTGATCCGGCGCACGACGCTCGGCACCGAGTTGGCCGGGTAGAGGCTCTGGTCCGGGTAGGTGTGACCGGACAGGTTCGCGTCACCAGCGACCTGCCAGCCGGACAGGTAGATGGCCTTCAGGCCGGCGCGGACCTGCTGGACCGCCTGGTTGCCGGTGAGGGCGCCCAGGGAGTTGATGTAGTCCTCGTTGTTCACGAGATCCCAGAGGATCTCCGAACCGCGGCGAGCAAGGGTGGCCTCTTCGACGACGGTGCCCTGGAGCTTCGACACCTGCTCGGCGGTGTAGTTACGGGTGACGCCCTTCCAGCGGGGGTTGGTGTCCCAGTCCTGCTGGATTTCCGCAGCGGTCTTCGGGGTGCCGGCGTTCGACATCTCTGACTCCACTTCCTCGTTTTAAGTCGATTGCCCCACGGCCGAGCGGTAAAACAGCTCGAACTGCTGGAGCGGCAATTTGCAGGCTTGCTAGGCCCATGGGGTGTACTTCCACACGATTGCACAATGCGAAATGGCCGTCTACCTGTTGCTAATGTGAATCTAAGCTAGGTTTCGATCCCCGTTTGCTAACTCTGCGAAATTTGCGAGCAAATTGCAAAGGTGGAACCTACCGGCAAGTAGCCCTGACATGCGGTTTTAGCGTAACGCCCGTACTGTTAGACATCCGCCGCGTGTCGGCCGACCGCCGGGCCATCCATTCCGGGTTGTGAGGACGTTCACAAGTACGGGCGGGTGCCGATTGTGTGGGCCACGCCACCCGCACGTGAGCGACGGGCGGTGGTTCGGGCAGACTGGGGCGAATCCGAACTTGGACGTGCGCCCGGCTTCCGCTGGAGAAGCATCCGGCGCCACGCGCACCCGGACAGGAGATCCACCTATGCGGACATCGGTCATCGCCGCCGCGTTCACCCTCGCCTGCACCGCAGCCCTACTGAATCTGCCCGCCGCGTCGGGCGCGCCCACGGGCACCGTCGTGTCGGTCGCACCGCTGGCCCCGGCCGCGACGCTGCCCGGCTCGGTGAATTCGTCCCGCATTCTGTACAGCTCGACCACGGCGAACGACGTGCCGACGACGGCGAGCGCGGCGGTCTATTTCCCGCCGGGCGCGCCGCCCGCGGGCGGCTGGCCGGTCATCGCCTGGGCGCACGGCACCGTCGGCCTCGGTGACGACTGCGCGTACAGCGTCGCCGGGCCGGGCGCGGTCGAGCGGGACTGGGCCTACCTCGGCACGTGGCTACAGCAGGGCTACGCGATCGTGGCCGCCGATTACGCCGGGCTCGGCACCCCGGGCGAGCATCCCTACCTCAACGGCGTCGTGGAGGCGCACAACGTCGTCGACGCGGTCAAGGCGGCCACCGAGCAGTATTCGTCGCTGTCGAAGAAGTGGGCGGTCGTCGGGCAGTCGCAGGGCGCGGGTGCCGCGGTCTTCACGGCGCGCTACGCCACCGAGTTCGGCGGTTCGGCGCTCGACTATCGCGGCGCGGTCGGCACCGGCACACCGGCCTATATCGAGGACATCCTGGTGCCGCTCGGTCCCGGAGTGCCGCCGGTGAAGCTCAGCCCGCACACGACCGGCTACGTGCTCTACATCCTCAACGGATTGCGCACCACGTACCCCGAGCTGAACATCGAGTCCTACCTGACCGACGCGGGCCGTACGTGGTTGGCGAAGGCGCGGGAGCAGTGCCTGGTTCCGCTGGGCGACGAACTCGCGGCGCAGGGTGTGATCGTCGGCAATCTGTTCACCAAGCCGCTCAGCCAGATTCCCGACCTGCACGGGCTGCTGGGCCGCTACCTCGGGCTGCCCGAGTCCGGCTACGACAAGCCGCTGTTCCTCGGCCAAGGGCTGCGCGACACCGACGTGATCACGCCGGAGACGCTGCGGTTCGCCGCGGTGCTGAAGGCGAACGGGCAGCCGGTGCAACTGCACACCTACCCCGAGGACCACAGCGGCACGGTGAACGCGTCGCTGCCGGACTCGGTGCCGTTCGTGCGCAATTTGTTCGGCTGATCCCCCTGACGTGCGCGGCCGGGTCTCGCCGACCGGCCGCGCCGTCCCGGGCTAGCCGGACAGGCTGCTGAGCGTGCAGGTCAGCTGGGCGAGGGGGTGGATCACCCCGGTGCAATCCTTGGCCACCGGCTCGGCGGCCGGGGCGGCGGGCTCGAGCGTGAGCGGAGCCGCGGTAGCCGCGCCCGCGCCGATCAGGGTTGCCGCACCGATGACGGCGCCGGCGACGATCCCACGTAAAAAGGACATTCAGAACTCCTCGTGCTTCGGGTAGACGGCCGAACATAGTCGACCCGTCGTCGACTTGCACGACCCGAATTGTGTTGTCGCTCAATCGAGTCGGCCGAGGTTCAGGCGTTCTTCGCCGGATGGACCGCGCGCCAGTGTTCGGCGATGTCGATGCGGCGGGTGATCCAGACCCGATCGTGGGACTGGACGTGGTCCAGGAACCGTTCCAGCGCGGCGATTCTGGCCGGGCGGCCGACGATGCGGCAGTGCAGGCCGATCGACAGCATCTTCGGACTGCCTTCCGCGCCTTCGCGATACAGCACGTCGAACGCGTCGCGCAGGTGCGCGAAGAACTGCTCGCCGGTGGGGAACCCGGCGGAGGACGCGAAGCGCATGTCGTTGGTGTCCAGGGTGTAGGGCACCACCAGGTGGTCGTGGCCGCGCACGGTGACCCAGTAGGGCAGGTCGTCGGCGTAGGAGTCGGAGTCGTAGACGAAGCCGCCGTGCTCGACCACCAGCTCGCGGGTGTTCGGCGAGTCCCGGCCGGTGTACCAGCCGAGCGGTGCGGCGCCGGTGAGTTCGGTGAGCAGGCGCACCGCCTCGGCCATGTCCGCCCGCTCGGTGTCCCGGTCGGTGAGCTGGTAGGACTTCCAGCGCAGGCCGTGGCTGGCGATCTCGTGGCCGAGTTCGCGAAAAGCCGCCACGGCCTCCGGGTTTCGCTGCATCGCGTGCGCGACGGCGAAGATGGTCAGCGGCAGGCCGCGGCGTTCGAACGCACGCAGCACGCGCCACAGCCCGGCGCGGGAGCCGTACTCGTAGAGCGACTCCATGCTCATGTGCCGGTTCGGAAAGGCCTCGGCCGGTGTCATTTCCGAGAGAAAGGTCTCCGAGGCCGGGTCGCCGTCGAGGACATTGTTCTCGCCGCCCTCCTCGTAGTTCAGCACGAACTGCACGGCGATCCGCGCGCCACCCGGCCATCGCGGGTCGGGCGGCGTGCGGCCGTACCCGATGAATTCGCGGGCGGGCTCGTAGGGTTCGCTCATCCGCCGAGTTCTCCGTAGAGGCGCAGCCGGGCCAGGCCGCCGTCGGGATAGATGTCCAGGCGCACCTCCTCCACCGAGGCCGCCATCGGCGCGATCGCGAACTGATGCCTGGTGTCGGGCAAAAGCTCGGTGCGCGGCAGCAATTCGAGTTCGGTGCCGTCGTTGGTGCGGCCGGTGAGCCGCGCCGCGCCCGGGCTGTTGCCGAGGAAGTAGGAGGTGTCGATCTCGGCGAGCCGGATCAGGCCGGGCCCGGCGAGCCGGACCCGCACCCAGTCGTTGCCGTCGTCGCGGCGGCGGGCGGTCTCCCAGCCGTCGCCCATCTTCCTGGCCAGTCCGGGATACAGCAGTTGGTTCGGCGAGCTGTAGAAGCGGTTCGAGCAATCGATCACCAGCGCACCGTTTTCCAGCGCGGCCAGGTCGAGCGGTCCGAGGCCGAGCAGGCGGGGATCGGGGCTGCCCTCGCCGTGCACGCGCAGCCGGGCCACGCCGCCGTCGGGATGCATGGTGAGCTTGACGTGGGTCCACCGCCGTTCGCTGGCCACGGCGAACTGGTTGGCGCTGTCCCCCTCGACCGGCGCCCGATCGATCAGCGTCTCCCAGTCATCGCGTGCGGCAATGCTTTCCGCGGTCGGATAGTCGTCGATCTCCAGCGCGGCCAGGGAAACCGCCGGCGGATAATTGCCCTTGAACCAGGCGGTATCCACCACGACGCCGCGAATCACGCCGGGCACGCCGAGCCGCACGATGGCCGAGTCGTCGCCGGGCCTGCCGCGATGCCTGCGGGTCTCCCAGCCGTCATAGACCTGGCCCTTGTGGCCGAAGGTGGACGGCTGATACTCGGCCGGACCCGGGTTGATCAAATTCTCCTTCTCCGCGAAGAATTCGTCGTTCGCCCAGATCACCGAGCCGCCGAGCGGGCGGACGGCGAGATCGGGCAGCAGGGTGAACTCTTCCCGGTCGCTCACGACCGCACCTCCTGGGGAATCGGCGAACGCGTGACCAGCGCGCGCAATACGGCCGGCGACAATTCGGGCGCACGGGCGGCGAGGTCCTCCGCGGTCCGCGCGCCGCACTCCAGGCCGCGTAGAACGGTGGCCGCCAGGGCTTCCGCGGTGGCGGGCTCGTCCAGCACGCCGCCCGAGCGACGGTCGAGGTAGGCCTGCAAGCGTGGGACCGCCACGTCGATCGCCTGGCGGAAGAAGTCGTAGGTGGCCAGCCAGCGGGTGATCAGATGACCGGGGTGCATGTCCCAGCCCTGGTAGTAGCCGCGTTGCAGCGACCGGCCGACCAGGCGGTGGTGATTGCGCAGCGCCACTTCCGGGTCGGTGTCGGGCACGATCTGGGTCGAGCCGTCGCACACCCAGACGCCGGTCTGCGCCGCGGCCACCTGCATGACCGCCTTCGCGTAATCCGCGGCCGGGTGATCGAGGGCCTGGTCCGGAGCGGCGACGCCGCACGCGGCGGTGTAGTCGTAGGTGCCGAAATGCAAAGCGCTGCACCGGCCGTCGGCCAGTCCGATCATCCGGGCGATCGGCGCGGTGCCGTCGGCGGCGATGATCGCCTGCGGGCTCTCGATCTGCAACTCGAAGCGCAGCGTGCCCGCGGCCAGGCCGTAGCCGCGCTCCAGTCCCTCGCACAGCGCAACCAGCGGCGGAACCTGTTCGGCCGCGCGGATCTTGGGCACGGTGAAGACGAAACCCGGTGGCACGTCGACCATCGCGGCCAGCACCAGTTCGAGGGTGCGCAGCGTGCGGTTGCGCTCGCTGACCGCCAGCCCCTTGGTCCGGATGCCGTAGCTCTGCGGGCGGTACGGCGTGTACGCCCAGGTCGCCAGCACCGCGCCGGCCGCACGGGCCGCCGCGTCCTCCTCCGCGTCGGAGCGGAAGCCGTAGCCGTCCTCGAAGTCGATCCGCAGATCCTGGATCGGGTCGCGCTCCAGCCGCCGACGCACCTCGGGCAGCGAACCGGTCGTGTCCAGCTCGGCGAGCAGATCCGCGTGCCGGTCCAGCAGTTCGATCGCGGCGGCGCCCCAGACCTGCGGCGTGTCCTCGGCGATGCGGTCGGCAGGCACATACGCGGTGTGGATCGGCTGTGCTCGTCCGTCCGGCCCCGGGTAGTTCGCGCGCAACTGGGCGTCGACCGCGTCGAGCATGGCATCGATGCCCGCCCGGACACTCTCCGGCAGCTGCGTCCGCACCGCGTCGTTGGCTGGACCTCCCTGGTTACGCAAGCTGGCTCCTCCGGTCCTGAGGCTCGCGACGCTGGCTCACCTGGTGTCTCCTTCCTGCATGGCCCGCCAGATCTTGTCGGCGGTCATCGGCAGCCGATCCGGCCGCACCCCGACAGCATCCCGTATCGCGTTCGCCAGCGCGGGGGCGACCGGGTTGTACGGGGATTCACTCATCGACTTCGCGCCGAGCGGGCCGAACGCGTCGTCGGTGTCGGCGAAGTACACCTCGGTGCGCGGAACGTCGGCGAACTGCGGGATGTGATAGTGCCGCAGCGACTGCGTGGTGACCGCGCCCGCTTCGCTGCGCATGTCCTCGTAGAGCGCCGTCCCGATCGCCTGCGCGACGCCACCCTCCACCTGCCCGCGGCACTGCACCGGATTGAGCACGGTCCCGGCGTCGGCGGCCTGGATCGACTGCAGGATGCGGATCGCGCCGGTGTCGAGGTGCACGGCGACCCGGAAGGCGTGCACGTTGAAGCTCACCGAGCGCGGGGTGCCCGAGTGCTCGCCGTGCGCGATCAGGTCGCCGTCGGCCAGCAGCTCGGTGACGCCGAATACCTGGTCGCCGCAGCGAACTCCGTCCGGCAGGAGCACGCCGTCGCGCTCGGGCAGCCCGGCCAGCTTCGCCGCGCGGGCCAGCAGCAGCCTGCGCAGTTCGAGCGCGGCCGTGTAGGTCGCCTTGCCCGCCACCACGATTCCGGTGGAACCGAACGCGCCGGTGTCGTGCCCGATCAGATCGGTGTCGGACTGCCGGATCACGATGCGCGCCGCGTCGGTCTCCAGCGCGGAGGCCGCGAGCTGGGCGTGCACGGTGGTGGTGCCGTTGCCGAACTCGGCGGTGCCGACCCTGAGTTCGTACCGGCCGTCGGGCAGGAGGGTGATCGTGGCGTCCGCGGCGTGCCCGCGCGGCGGGATGGTCGCGATCATCGCCACCGCCATCCCGGTGCCGACCCGCCACTCGGCTCCGGGGCTCGGTATCTCGTTGCCGCGCAACAGCGCTCGTTCGGCCAGGTCGATGCACTGATCGAGGCCGTAGCTGCCGAACGACAGGTCGCTGGCGTCCACCTCGGCGCCGACGAACTCGTCGCCGGGCACCACCACGTTGCGCCGCCGGAATTCGAACGGGTCGAGGCCGAGCTCGCGCGCCAGATCGTCGAGCGCGGACTCGATCCCGAAGATCACCTGCCCGAGGCCGTAGCCGCGGAACGCGCCGGAGGGAATGTTGTTGGTGTAGACCGCCTGCGCGTCCACCCGCTTGTTCGCGCAGCGGTAGACGCCGACCGATTCCCCGACGCCGTGGAACAGCACGCCGGCGCTGTGGTTTCCGTACGCGCCCGCGTCGGCCAGCACCTCGATGGCCAGCGCGGTCAGCACGCCGTGCGCGTCCGCCCCCGCGGTCACCTCGACCCGCATCGGATGACGGCAGGTGGCCGAGGCGAATTCGTCGGCGCGGGTGAATTCGTACTGCACCGGCCGCCCGGTCCGCAGCACCGCCAGCGCGATCAGGTCCTCGGCCAGCATCTCCTGCTTGGCGCCGAATCCGCCGCCGACCCGGGTGGCGAACACCCGGACCCGGTCGCGACGCAGCCCGAACACCTGGCACAGCTCGTCCCGCACCAGGAACGGCACCTGGGTGCTACACCGGATGACCAGCCGGCCGTCCGCGTCGAGCCAGCCGATGCCGCCGTGGGTCTCCAGGTGCACGTGCTGGCCGCGGGGCGAATGCCACACGCCGCGCACCACTTTCGCCGCCGCGGCGAGACCGGCGGTGACATCGCCGACCTCGCCGTGCAGCTCGGCGATCAAATTGCGATCGACGTCGGCGATGCGCGCCGAATCCGGTTTCCCGCCGTGCAGTTTCGGCGCGTCCGGCGTCAACGCCTCGGCCGGATCGAACACGGCGGGCAGCACCGCGTACTCGACGCGCAAGGCACGGCAGCCCGCGCGCGCCGCCGCCGCAGTGTCCGCGACCACCGCCGCGACGCGCTGCCCGACGAACCGCACCGTCCGATCGAGCACGTAGGTGTCGTCCGGGTCGTCGGCCCGCAATTCGTGGCGCGCGGTGGAAAACGCCACGTCCGGGGCATCGGCATAGGTGAGCACCGCGTGCACGCCGGGCAGCGCCTCGGCGGCCGCGGTATCGATGGACACGATGTGCGCGTGCGCATGCGGGCTCGGCAGCACCGCGATGTGCAGCGGTGCGGTAGGCGGCGAAATCTCCGGCTCGTCAGGCGAACTCGCGTCCAGGCCGGCCGGACCGTCGGCACCGGGTCGGATATCGAAGGTGAACGGCTCCATCCCGCGCACGATCCGCGGCCCTGCGGGCGCACCCACGCCGCTACCGGCTCGGCCCTCGATCGCCGCACCCGATCCGCCCCTGCCCGAGCGCGTTTCGTCGGCAACCGCGCCGTGCCTGCCCGCACCATCGGCCGATCCCGAGGTCAGTGCCTCGGCGATCGACCGATACCCGGTGCAACGGCACAGGTTTCCCTTCATCAACTCGGCCAGCTCGGCAACGGAGCGACCGCCCTCCGGCACCGCGGTCGCTTCGCCCCCCGGGTGCGCGGTTGCACCGGCAGCAGCACACGGCACAGCCGACGATGCACGCGCAGATTCTCCGCAGCCGAGCCCGGCCGCGGTCACCACCATTCCCGCCGTGCAGAACCCGCATTGGAAGGCGGCGTGCTCGACGAATCGGCGCTGCACCGGATGCGGCTCCTCGGCGGTACCGAGTCCGGCGGCGGTGGTGATCGTCCGATCGGCGGCACGATGGGCGGGAATCAGGCAGGAGTGCACGGTCATTCCGTCGACCTGCACCGAGCAGGCGCCGCAATCCCCTGTGTCACACCCCTTTTTGACCGACAGCGCGCCTTGCTCGCGGAGCAGGGTGCGTAAGCATTGTCCCGGGCGCGGGTCGGCTTCGACGGGTCTGCCGTCGACCTCGAACCTCATCGTCGCGCCCGATCCGCGGCCCGCAGCTCGGCGGCCACTTCACGAGCGAGCACACCGGTGACGTGGCGGCGCCAGTCGGGCGCACCGTGCGGGTCGTCGAACCACAGCGACGGATCCAGCCCGCCGATCGCCACACCGATCTCGGCATCGCTGGGCGCCACCGCGAAATCCAGCACCACCGGGCGCTCGGTGGCGGCGGTGACCGTGACCGCGCAACGCCCATCCGGATCGCGCCGCCCCATCACCACGGATCCGGACCGTCCGAGCGGTGCCAGCGCGACCTTCCGGAAACTGGTGCGGGCCAGCAGGCTCGACCTCGGCACGGTGATCGAGCGCAGCACCTCACCGGGCCGCAGCACGGTGCGACCGGGTCCGAGCACGAACTCGCGCAACGGAATCCGGCGATCCGCACCGTCCGCACACCACACCAGCGCGACACCGTCGAGCGCGATCAGCGCGCCGAGCACCCCACCGGCGGGCAGGGCCGAGCAGATGTTGCCGCCGACCGTCGCGGTCCGCCAAATCTTGTGCGACGCCAGCAATGCGCGGCATCCCTGCGCGAACAGCCTTGTCCCCGGCCACTCTTCGCGCAACACCGAAGCGCCGAGTTCACGCCCGGGCACCGACCCGGCGAATTCGGCCAGGGTGCAGGTCGCGGCGATCTCCAGCCCGTCCGGCACCTCGGCGAGCGCGGGCCAGCCCAGCGCGGTGATGTCGACCAGCCGGTCCAGATGATGCTGCGGCTCGGAGAAGAGGAAGGTCCCGCCCGCGAGCACCGCGCACGAACCGCCGATCGCGCTCAGGTCCGCGCGTTCCCGCGCAGGCACCACCTCCCGGATCGTGTCCAGGTCCACGTCTCACCTCACTCCACTGCCGTGTCCGGCCACCCTAGGAGCGAGGAGTTGCCGCGATGTTGCACAACTCCGGCCCAGATTGCGCGGCCGTTACCTGCCTACGTCCGACCGATCGCTTCCACTCCCGCGCGGTCCGCGACGCTCGACGTCCGTTCTGTGCGCCTCCGACAGTCAGAGGCGACACCGTTCCACTATTCCGTATAGGCCCTGAACTGGCCTAATGCCAATTTAATACCTGCCGGTCTATTTCTGCCCTGCCCCTGCGCAGGCACTGGAAATCGGCGCGGTCGTCCGCCGCGCACGCCATCTCGGTACAACACACCGAGCCCCGGTCCACGGCGCGCTGTCGACACGCCAGATCGAGTACGTCACACACTCGACAACCGGACGGCCGCCGGATTAAATGTGCATCGCGGCCCGGTCTGTGTGACATTTCCCACGCCTACGCGGACCGTCCCCCTCACTGATGTGCGCCATCGACGGCCTCGCTGTCGGCAGCGCATGTCCCGACGCGGAAGGGCCACCGATAAACGCCAACCAGCGGGCGGCGACTGCCGACCACGAGTTGCCAGCGCCCCGCTCCGCGGACGCACCGTCCTCCTGGATGATGACGGCGGCCGACTTCCCCCTCACCGAGCGCGACCTGCACGTCCTACGCCGCACGTTCCGCGACTACACCGAACTCGACCACTGGCTGCCCGGCGGCGAGCAGTACCGTCGGCGGGCCTACCAATGCTTCGACCTCGAGCTGGCTCGGTTGGCCGACGACGGCGCGAACGCGCTCACCGCGATCGCCGACCCGCCGCCCTACCTGCAGTCCAAGCAGGTCAACCCGGTGGCGGGTGACATCGAACGCGCCTTCAAACTGATCCCGCCCGACCACCCCGCGACCGAGCCGACCAGGCAGATCGCCACCGCGGTGGCCCGGCTGCTCGCCGCCAACGGCGTGTTGTCCGCGGTCACCACCCCGCACTGCCTGGTCGACGCCCACTACATGCGGCTGATCGCGCCGGGCCACCCGGCCCCGGAGGGCAAGCACCGCGACGGCCTCATCGCCGGCTCCGCGCACCTGATCCGGCGGACCAATATCACCGGCGGCCGTTCCGCCCTCTACGACCGTCACGAACCGGAGCGGGAGCTGTGTAGCTTCGTCCTCGAGCAACCACTCGACTCCTACGTGTTCGACGACGAGCGGGTACTGCACTACACGACGACAATCACGGTGACCGATCCCGCCGAGGGCGCCGGGTTACGCGATGTCCTGCTGATCGGATTCAGAAAGCGTGAATAGCTCCACAACGACCCTCGCCGACCAGCTGCCCCGGCTGCTGCCCGACGACGAACTCGTCCAGCTCGCCGCCGGGCTCACCGCGGTCCCGTCCTTCACCGGGCAGGAGACGCCGCTGGCCTTCCACGTCCGGAACACCCTTGCCCGCAACGACATTCACTCCTACCACCAGGAGGTGGCGCCGGGCCGTTTGCAGACCGTCGCGCGCCTCGGGCCCGAGACCGGCACTCCGGCACTGCTGCTGAACGGTCACCTCGACATGGATCCGCTCGGCCGGGACTTCCCCGGCGAGCCGTTCGCCGCCCGCCGCGACGGCGACCGGCTCTACGGCGCGGGCCTGCACAACATGAAGAGCGGCCTGGCGGCGATCCTCGGTGCCGCGATCGCGGTGCGCCGCAGCGGTATTGCGCTGCATCGGCCGTTACTGCTCGAGTTCGTCGCCGGCGAGTTACAAGGCGGGGTCGGCACCCGCCACGCGCTGCGCAGCGGCCTCACCGCGGACGCCGCCGTGGTCCCCGAGCCGTATTCGGTCCGCCGGGTGATCACCCGCACCGCCGGCGTGCACAAGTTCGCCGTCGTCGTGCGCGGCACCACGGCGCACACCAGCAGGCACCACGAGGGCGTCGACGCGATCGCGATCCTGCGTCGCGTGCTCGATCTGCTCGACACCGCCGAGCTCGGCCTGCACAACCACGAATTCCCGCCGCTGCCAAGGCTTCAGGTGGCCAGCCTGATCGCGGGCCGCGGCGAGGGCCACGACCTGTCCGGGGTGAGCTACTGCTCGGACAAGGCCACCGCGCTGATCGACCTGCGCTATCCGCCGCCGTACGAGCCGCACCAGGTCGGCAAGGCGGTCGACGCCGTGTTGGACCATGCCCGCGGTATGTTCCCGGACGCGCGGATCACCATGGAGCATCCGGTGGATCCGCAATTCCGGGTCGGCGGCACCGATATGCCGCCGATGGACCTGCCCGCCGACTGTTCGGTGGTCCGCGACCTCACCGAATTGCTGCCGCAGGTCTCGGATTTCCGGGTCGAGGAGACCGGACTGGCACTGCCCTACTCCTACTGCGGCAACGACACCACTCACCTGAGCCGGGCAGGCATCGAATGCTGTCTGTTCGGGCCGCGTGGCGCGACCCCCGACACCGAACACCACGTCTTGATCAGCGAAATGCGCGCCTGCGCGGACACTCTCGCCCTGCTGGCGGCCCGCCGCTGCGGCTGACCTACGCACCGTCGCCCGGCCGCAATTCCGCTCGCACCTGGGTCGCGAATTGCAGGCCGATGCCGTCGTACAGCGCCAGTGCCTGCGCCAGCAGGGCGTCGGCCCGCGCCGCCGAGCCCGTCGCCGTCTCGACGCCGGCCAGGCTGCGCAGCGCGTCCGCCTGGCCGAGCGGGTCGCAGATCCGCTGCGCGACGTCCTTCGACTCGAGATAATACCTGCGCGCGGCATCGAAGCGGCCGAAGTGCCGATCGATGTGCCCCAGCCCGCGCAGCGCGTCGACCTGCCCGAGCGGATCGTTGATCTCCACCGCGATGGTGTAGGCCAGCTGGAACAGGGCGAGCGCTTCCGGGTAGTCGCCCGCCTTGCGCGCGAGATTGCCGAGCCCCCACAGGGTCCAGCCCTCGCCGTAGCGATCGCGGATGCGGCGGGCGATCTCGAGTGCGTCGTCGAAGTAGCGGCGGGCGGTCTCGTGCTCGCCGACCAGCCGTTCGATGTGCCCGAGCCCGCGCAGCGCATCCCCCTCCAGTTTCTGATGATTCAGTCCCCTGGCGATCTCCAGCGCCTCGGCATACCGGCGCTCGGCCCCCTCCGGATCGCCGAGCCGCCGGATCACCTCCGCGAACCCCCACTGCGCGCTGGCCACCCGCACCGGATCGTCGATGGCCTCCGCGATGGCCAGCGCCTGCGCCGAACAGTTCCAGGCCGCACGGTATTCCGACGACGCGCGCTCGACATGCGCGAGCCCGTCCAGCGCGTCGCATTCGGTCGGCCGATCGTCGATATCCCGCGCGATGCCGAGGGCCTCGCTGAAATAGCGCCGCGCCGCCGCGTGGTCGCCGGTGACCCGTGCCGTCTGCCCCAGCTCACACAGCACGGCCGCCTGGCATTGCCGATCACGCAACTCGAGCGCGATCCTGCGGGCCAGCCGAAAGCCGGTGCACGCCTGCTCATGGTGGCCGATGAGCCGATCGACCCGCCCCTTGCCGACCAGCGCCCAGGCTTGGGCGCGCCGATCGCCGATCTCGGTGGTGATCTCCAACGCCCGCGCGTAGAGCCGCAACGCGAGCGACCAGTGCCCGACGCCGGACAGGTGCGAGGCCAGCCTGGTAGCCAATTCCGCTGCCGCCGAGCTGGGTTCGGCGTCGCGCAGGCAACCGACGAGCAGCTCGCGTTCCCTGGTGAGCCAGGCTCGCGCGCGGGCCGCGTCCGCCGAGGGATTCGAAAGGTGTTCGCTGCCCGCGGGATCGAAGACCTGGTTGGTATTGGCGCGACGGGCCACCGCGAGGCCGTCGCCGACGAGCCGGTCGATCACCGCGGCGTACTCCGCCGGTGAGTCCTCCCGCTCCGCGTGCAGGCGCGCACACAGCCGGGTCAGATCGTGCATGCGATACCGCGGCCCGCCGGGGCCGCCCGGTGACGGATCGAGGAAGCCCGCCTCGAACAGCCTGCGCACCAGCGTCTTTCCGTCGCGCAACGGCACCGCGGCCATGGTCGCCATCGCCTCGGCGGTGATCTCCGGACCGGGAAACCAGCCGAGCAGCCGGACGGCGCGCTGCTGCCCGGCATCCGGCAATCGCTGATAGGACATCTCGAACGCCGCCCGCAGCGATTCGTCCTCGGCGGCGAACCGATCCAGAAGATGTTCGGCCGCCGAACCATTCGTGCGGTCCGCCGGCGCGTGTTTGATCCGCTCGGCCAGCTGCGCGATATCGGCCGCGCTGTCGGCCAGCATGGCCTCGCCGTGATGCGCGATCTGGCCGCCGATCAGCCGGATCGCCAGCGGCAATCGGCCTGCCGTGTGCAGGATCTGGCGCACCGCGTCCCGGTCGTACCCCGCGCGCAGGTTGCCGAGTTTGACCAGCAGTTCCTCGGCCTCGGCCCACTCCATCACGTCCAAGCGCAACGGCACCGCCTCGGCCAGCCCGGTGAGCTTGCTGCGGCTGGTGATCAGCACGAAGCAGCCGGGGGCTTGCGGCAGTAGCTGTTTGACCTGCGCGCTGTCGAGCGCGTTGTCGAACACGATCAGCATCCGGCGCTGCCGGGTCGCGGCGCGCCAGCGGTTGGCCCGCCCGGCCAGATCCGTCTCGATGGTCTCGCGCGGCACGCCGATCTGGAGCAGCAGCTGTTCGAGCACGTCGGCCGGTTCGCGCGGCTCGCGGCCGAGCGTGTAGCCCTGTAGATCGATCCAGAGCGTGCCGTCGGGATAGTGCTTGCCGAACACCGCGACCGCGTATCTGGCCAGCGCGGTCTTGCCGATCCCGGTGAGCCCGACGATCACGTGCACGGCCACCGCCGTGCTGCGCAGATGCGCGGTAACCCGCTCGCGCAGTTGCGCTTTCGGCCCCTCGCGACCGGTGAAATGCGGCACCTCCGCGGGCAGGTCACGACCGGCGCGCACCGGCTGCCGACCGATGGATCGCCTGGCCACCGCCTCGTGGTATTCCATCCGTTCGGTATGCGGCATGTACGCCAGATCCGCGACGTCGACGAGCTGGTCCCAGGCCGTACCGTAAATGGCGGCAAGGTTTTTCAGCACCCGGATGGTCGGGCGGGCGCCGCCGGGGCGGTGGTGTTCGTCGTCGGGATCGGCGCCGTCCCTGGCGAACGGCCACGCCTCGTATTCGGAGATCCGGCTGGCCTTCATGGCCGCGCGGGCGCTGTCGGTCACCTCGTTGTAGCGCTCGGCGACCGCGGCCTGGGTCAGCCCGTTGGCATAGCGCCAGGCCGCTCGCGGCCGGTAGCCGCGCTGGCGCAGCTCCGCGGCCAGCGGTTCGAGCAGTTGCACTTCGGTCAGCCCGAGATCGGCCAGCCGATCCCGCAGCCGCCGCCGTTGCTCGGCGGTCAAATTACCGCCGGGACGCCATCGTTCGGTTCGGCCGGATCGATCCATCCCGCCACCCTCCCGCGCGCGATGGATCCGGCAGGGTGCGCCGGAACCGGAGAATCGAGACGCTGATTGTGATTAATTCCTTGGTAGCAGTGCCGTTTTCCCAGGTCAAGTAATTCGGCCGACCCGATAAAACGCCCGGCCCGCTGGGATCGCGGCGCGCCGAAGAGAACTGGCACCCTGAGAGGCGTCACCTGAACAATGTGACGAAGGCGGACGAAAGGGGGCCCGCGATGGCGATCAGAGCCACCGACTGGCTCATCACCAGCGATGTCGCGCACGAGGCCGCGTTCCGGGTCGATCTGCCCGAACGTGACCGGGGCACGTGGATACTGTCCTACCTGCCGACCAACCGGCGGCTCAGCCGGAATCAGGCGATGGCAGGCATGGTGCTCGCCGAGATGATCGTGCTCGGCGGCCTGTATCCGGCCGGCCTGAATCATGAAGTCGCGCAACTGCATGCGGCCGAACTCGGCAGTACCCTGCACGAGATCATGAGCCTGCTCGCCTTGCGGGCGCCCGCCGATTCCACGGAGCCGGAGGGGGATTGGTGCCCGATCGATGATCGAGCGCGATCCGCGGCGGCGCTGTGGCACGGCATGCGGTGCTTCGCCGCGTAGCCCTAACCCGCCTTGGCCACCAATGCGGCCTGCGCCCTGGCCACTCGGCGGCCGACGGTCTCCTCGTCGACGGTGCGCAGCCTGCCGTCGCGAACCACCTCACGACCGTTCACGATCAGCGCCGCGAGGGGCGGCGCCGAGCCGAGGACGAGCGCGGTCACCGGATCGTCGATGCCCGCGTGCGCCGGGGTGTCCAGCCGCCAGAGCGCCAGATCAGCCAGCTTGCCCGGTTCGATCGAGCCGATCTCGGCGTCCCGGCCGAGCACCCGCGCGCCGCCGATGGTGGCCAGCGCCAACGACGTTCGCACGGTCATCGCCCGCGGGCCGCCCCGGTTGCGCGCGAAGAACAGGGCATTGCGCGGCTCCTCGATCATCGAGCTGGACTCGTTGCTCGCCGCGCCGTCCACGCCGAGGCCCACCGGCACGCCCGCGCGCACCAGATCGGCGGTGCGGGCGATGCCCGCGCCGATCCGCGCGTTCGACGTCGGGCAATGCGCCACGCCGGTACCGGTTTTCGCCATCGTCTCGATCGCCGAGTCGTCCAGGTGGATCGCGTGCGCCCACCAGACGTCGGCGCCCACCCAGCCCAGCCGCTCCATGTACTGCGCGGGCGTACAGCCGAAGGTTTCCGCGCAATAGTCCTGCTCGTCGATCGTCTCCGCGACATGAGTGTGCAGCCGCACCCCGGCCTCGCGCGCCAATGCCGCCGATTCGCGCAGGAGTTCGGGCGTCACCGAGAACGGCGAGCACGGGGCGAGCGCGATGCGCAGCATCGAGTCGAACGACGAATCATGATGGCGGGCAATGGCCGCCGCGCTGTCGGCCAGGATGTCGTCCAGCGTCTGCACCACGTGATCGGGCGGCAGCCCACCGGAACTGGCGCCCAGGTCCATCGAGCCGCGGCACGGATGGAAGCGCAGGCCCACCTCGGCAGCCGCGGCGATCTCGGCGGCGAGCAGATCCCCGCCCGCGCGCGGGAACACATAGTGATGATCCGTCGTTGTGGTGCAGCCGGTCCTGGCCAGCGCGGCCAGCCCGCCGGTCGCCGCGATCCGCACCGCTTCCTCGTCGATGCCCGCCCAGATGGGGTAGAGGGTGGTGAGCCACTCGAACAGCGTGTGGTCCGCGGCGAGGCCGCGGGTGATCCACTGGTAGAGGTGGTGATGGGTGTTCACCAGGCCGGGCGTCAGCAGGCAGCCGCGACCGTCGATCCGCCGCACCTCCCCGTCCGGCGGCGGCGCCGCGCCCGCACCGACGGCCTCGATCCGGTTGCCGCGCAACACCACATAGCCGTCGCGGTATTCGGTGCCTGCGGCGTCGACGGTCGCGACGGCGCAACCCTCGATGACGGTCACTGGGTCCATGCGGGTCCTGCCTCCGGTGCGTCGGCCCGCTGCACGGTCGCGTGGATCAGGCCGTAGGGACGATCAGCGGCGTGGTAGACCTCGCCGTTGTTCTCGATACCGAAGCGTGCCAGGTCGTAGTCGAAATGGTGCTTGTTCGGCGCGGCGAGCCGGATCTCGGCCAGCACGGGGTACGCCTCGAGCGCGGCCTTGCCCATCTCGAACAGCGTCTGCTGCAATGCCTTCGAGTGCTGCGTCGCGAACGTCTCGACCAGCCGGGCCCGGATGCCCGCGTACACCTCGTCCCAGGCGATGCCGGTCGTCCCCGCGAACCGCCATTCCACGACCAGCGACGTCGCCAGCATCCGGTCGTGCGTCGGGGCCAGCACGGTGAATTCGTCGGTCAGGAAGTCGGCGAACTCCGAACCGGTCGACTTCAGGATGGTCAGATCCTTCACCCCGCCGATCACCCAGGCCTGCCGGTTCGCGCCCGTGCCCGCCACCGTGACCGCCGCGGTGCGCACCTCCGGCCCCTGCCGGACCCAGGTGTGCTCGTGTTCCTTGCCGTCCACCGAAACCCGCTGCCAGGCGTACTCGTCGACCTCGATGCGCGCACCGGTCACCGGCTCGACGTCGTCGACGAAATGCCCCGCCAGGGCCAGCGCGTAGTCCTCGATCGTCTGTAGCCCAGGCTGTTTCGCGTAAATGTAGGCGGTCTGCTTCTGCGTATCGGTCGGCAGCACCTTGCGCTGATCACCGGCGGTGTAGGCGTCGGCGAAATCGCCACGCAGCACGGTGGACACGTTCACGTCGCGGATCTCGTGGCGGGAGTGCTGCCGCCAGATCCGGACGATCCGGTTCTCCGCCTTGCCGTATCGGTGGTCGGACAGCACGATCGGCCCGGTCAGTTCCATGCTCGGTTCAGCTCCCTCGATAGGTGGAAAAGGCAAACGGCGACAGCAACAACGGGACGTGGTAGTGCCGCTCCGCGGTGACCTCGAAGCTCACCGAGACCTCGGGGTAAAAGGTGTCGACCTGTTGCCCGGCGAAATAGGGACCGGTCGCGAACACCAGGCGATAGCCGCCCGCCGGCAGCGCGCCGCCCAGTGCGCCGATCCGGCCGTCCGCGTCGGTGACGCCCGAATCCAGCTGCTCGGCACCGCGATACAGCGTCACCGCGACGTCCTCGGCGGGCGCGCCGCGCATCGCGTCGAGCACGTGCGTGCTCAACGAGCTCATCGGGTCGCCGCCGGCAACGCGCGCAACCGGATTCGATTGATCTTCGCCAGTTCGGTTCGCATGACCCGCCTTTCGGTCTCGGCATCGTTGCCCAATCGCGCCGCCAGGATCGCGAGCAGCTCATCGCCCGATCTGCCGCTCGCACAGACCAGATAGATGTGCCCGAACCGCGCCTCGTAGGCCCGGTTCCCGGCCGCGAGCGCCGACCGTACCGCGTCGTCGGCGGTGGCGACCCCCGCTTGCTCGCGCGCCGAGGCGGCCGTGTCCGCTCGCTCGCCGATCCGCGGATGCCCGGCGAGCGCTCGATCGATCTCCGCCTCGGGCAGGTCCGCCAAGGCGGCGTCCGCGGCCGCGAGCAGGGCGTCGACGCTCGGATACGGCCGCCCCGCGACCAGCACCCGCGCCCATTCGGGCGAAGAGCAACACGCGAGCAATGCCTCGGTGGCGGCCGCTTCGGGCAGCGCGTGGAACCCGGCGAGGCCCGCCTCGTCGTCTGTCATCGGACCAGCATCGAATACGACCCGCCCGGCCGCCACCCGAAAGAGATAGATCACCCTCGGCGTGTCGCCGCAATGAATGCGGTCGCGCAGGTCCCCGAGCAGCACTGTTCCGGCACGCGCGCACCGCGGTTCCGGGCTAACGTCGTACCCATGGCTGTACCCGATCGCCCGGCCGCCCCGCCCGCCTGCGCGGGCATCGTGCTCGCCGCGGGCGCAGGCACCCGGTACGGACGGCCGAAGGCACTGGCCGAGGGCGGCGCCTGGCTGCGCGGCGCGGTGGCCGCGCTGCGCGACGGCGGCTGCGATCCGGTGATCGTGGTCCTCGGCGCCACCGGACCCGATCCGCGCCCGCTCGACCTTCCGCCGGGCGTCCAATCCGTGTGGGCCGCGGACTGGGCCACCGGGCTCGGCGCGTCCGTGCGGGCCGGGCTGATCGCCGCCGCGCGCACCCCGGCGCGCTTCGCCGCGATCATGCCGGTGGATACCCCGGACGTCGGCGCGGATGTCGTCGCCAGGGTCACCGCCGCCGCGTTCGGCTCGCCGAGCGGCCTCGCACGGGCTGTGTTCCACAACACACCCGGGCATCCGGTTGTGCTCGCGCACAAGCACTGGACCTCGATATGTCAGGAGGCCGTAGGAGATTCAGGCGCGCGCACCTATTTGTCCCGCAAGGCAGATATGGTGTGCGTCACGTGCGACGATTTGGCGACGGGCGTCGATCGTGACTACCCGGCCTCGTCCGCACGGTGATCGGAGCGAGCAGATGCGGGACATCATCGATGACCTATTGCGGGTGTGGCATTCCGGGCGTACCGGCGGGCTGGCCACGATCGTGCGCACGATGGGCTCCGCGACGTTACCGGTCGGCTCCGCGATGCTGGTCGATCCGGACGGCGGCGTCTACGGCGCGGTGACCGACGGCGGGCTGGAGGAGATCGCCTACGAGGCGGTGCTGCAAGCCGCCCGCACGGGCCGGCGCGCGCTGCACCGCTACGGCGCGGCTACCGTCGCCGACCGGGACAGCACGATGGACGTGTTCACCGAACCGTTCTCGCGCAGGCACTTTCCCGAGTTCCCCCTCGTCGCCGCGGAGATCGCCGCGCACCGGCGGATCACCGTGTTCACCGTGGTGTGGAACTCCGACGCCGACCTGATCGGCCAGCACCTGGTCACCGACAAGAAGCACGGCACCGAGCTGCTCGCGCTGCCGGATTCGGATGTGTTCGTCGCGTCGTTCGCCCCGCCGCCGCGGCTGATCATCTTCGGCGCCAACTCTTTTGCCGCCGCACTGACCGTGCAGGCCCGGCTGCTCGGCTACCGGGTCACCATCTGCGACTCCAGGGAGAACTTCGCCAAACCGGAGAAGTTCCCCGGCGCGGAGGTGGTCGTCGACTGGCCGCACCGCTACCTGAACACGCTGTCCTCGGCGGGCGAAATCGACAGCAGCACCGGCATTGTCGTCACCTCACACGATCCGAAGTTCGAGATCCCGCTGCTCACCGTCGCGCTCCGACTACCCGAGCTCGGTTACCTGGGCGCGATGGGCGCGCACACCGTGCACACCCAGCGCATGGAAGACCTACGCGCGGGCGGCTTCACCGAAGCGACCCTCGCCCGCCTGCACTCCCCCGCCGGACTAGATCTCGGCGCCCGCACCGCCACCGAGATGGCCATCGCGATCGCCGCCGAGCTGATTGCCGCCAGGACCGAACAGTCCGGGCGGCACTCGCTCGATCACTCCAACACCCAGTCGCCACTGAAAACAGTTGTCGGACTGAGTAGTTAAGCCTTCAGCCCCGGGTTCTCGGCGTACACCTCACGCAGCACCGAGAGGTCGAACAACTCCTCGGCCTTGATATCGAGATCGGCCGCGCGCAACGCGGCGATGTTCTGCTCGATCAGCTTGTCGGTCATGGTCAGCAGCCCGTTCGCGGTCGCGTCCGGGGAGGTGACCAGATCGTTCTGCGCCACTGCCTCTTTCGTCTGCTCGGCCAGGTCCAGCTTCTGATCCTTGCCGTACACCTCGACCGCGAGACGGGCGGACTCGGCGGGATTGGCGACCGCGTCCTTCCAGCCCTTGATCTCCGCCACCAGGAACGCCTTCAGCTTCTCCCGCTCCTTGTCGATGGTGGACTGCTTGACCGTGAGCGTCTCGGCGACCAGCGGCAGGTTGTAATCGGCGAACAGGAAGTGCGTGTTCGCGAATCCCTTGGCGGTCAAGGTGATCGGCTCGTTGGTCACGTAGCTGACCCAACCGTCGACCTCGCCGTTGGCCAGCGGGGACGGATCGAACTGCGCGGGCACGATGGTGACGTCGTTCGGCTTGAGGCCGTTGGCGGTGAGCAGCGCCTTGAAGATCAGCTGGTTGGTGTCCTGCACGCCGATCTTCTTGCCGCGCATGTCCTCGGGCGTCTTGATCGGCTTGGCCGCCGAGCTGACGATCGCGAACGGGTTCTTCTGGTAGGTGGTGGCGATGATCTTGCCCGGCAGCCCTTCGAGCACCGCCTTGGCGGTGGTCTGCGGCGCGGACAGGCCGAGCCAGATCTTCCCGGTGTCCAGCCCGGCCTCCACCGAGGTGCTGGCCGCGCCGCCCGCGATGAGGTTGACCGAGCCGAAACCGGCCTCCTTGAAATAGCCCTTGCTGTCCGCGAAGTACTCGCCGGCGAATTCGATGTTTTTCAGCCAGGACAGCTGCACCGCGACGGTGCCGTATTTGGAGCCGTCCGCGGTGGAGCCACCCGAGGAGTCGGCGGCGTTGTCGCCGCACGCGGCGAGCAGGCCCGCACCGCCGAGTGCGGCACCTGCCATTGCGGAGTAACGAAACAGAGACCGTCGGTTCAGTGAAGGCCCGAACGAGGAGCTTTGCACGGGTGTCATGGGCCGAATCTAGGTCGATTGCGTTTCATTTTCTTTACTTTGACGTTCCGAGCGGTGATTTGCTCGAATTTCACCGGGATTCAGGACCTACCGGCGTCGGCGCCGAAGCGGGCCAGCACCAGATTCTCGATGACGCCCACCACCGCGTAGAGCAGCACCGAGACGATCGTGACGATGACGATCGACGCCCACAGCTGGTTGTACTGGAACGTCGGAATGGCGCGAATCAGGCTGGCGCCCAACCCCGTTCCGCTGCCGAGCCACTCGCCGAGCAGCGCACCGATGAGCGCGCCGGGCACCGAGATCCGGGCAGCGGCGAACACCGAGGGCAGCGCCGCCGGCACCGCGACCATCCGCAAACCGGTCCATTTGGACCCGCCGTACGCGGCCACCAGGTCCATCGCCTGCCGGGGCGCGTTGCGCAACCCCGCCATGATCATCACCAGCGCCGGGAAGAACACCACGATCGCGGCCAGCACGGTCACCCCGCCCAGCCCGCGACCGAACACCAGCACGATGATCGGGGCGAGCACCACCAGCGGCACCGAGCGCAGCAGCATCGCCACCGGCAGGAAGGTCTGCTCCACCGCGGCGAACGAGACGAACAGCGCGGCCACCACCAGCGCGGCCAGCATGCCGAGCGCGAACCCGATCGCCGCGTCCCGCAGGGTGATCTGCAGGTCGTCGATGATCACCGCCCGCGCGGCACTCGCGCCGCGCGAGGTCACCAGGTAGCGCCAGATGTCTTCCGGCGACTTGCCCACGCGCGGCCCGACCTGTGGAAACGCCTCGAGGAAGACGTACCAGATCACCAGCATCAACAGCAGCGAGGTGAACAGCGGGAACAGGAACTTCCCGATCCGCAGGACAACCTGCATCGGACCTCCCTCTTTCGTGGTCATCGCGCCTCCTGGGTGGTCCACGGGGCGACCACGCGGGCGGCCAGCGCGACGACCGCGTAGCCGAGGCCGGCCAGCGCCGCCGCGGCCAGCGCCATGCCCCAGGTGCGGGGCACGTTGTAGGCCGTCTGCGCGGCGGTCAGCGCGACCCCGATACCGCTGTCGACACCGCCGAGGTACTCGCCGATGATCGCCCCGAGCACGGCCGACGGGGCGGCGATCTTCAACGCCGCGAACGTATTCGGCAACGCCGAGATCAACTGCACCCGGTACAGCTGCTGCCAGCGCCCGCCGCCGTAGGCCCGCACCAGATCGAGGCTCGTTCGGTCCGCCGACCGCAATCCGGTCACGGTGCCGACCATGGTGGTGAAGAAGCAGTACATCGCGGCCAGGAACACCGTCGGGGTGCGCCCGCCGAACACGACCAGGATGATCGGCCCGAGCGCGAGCAGCGGCGTGCAGTAGCTCAGGATCGCCAGCTGGGTGGCCAGCGATTCGATCTGCGGAATCAGCATGATGAGGATCGCCAGCGCGATGGCCATCCCGTTCCCCCACACGAATCCCTTCAACGCGCCGAGCGCGGTGATCCGGAAGTTCGGGCCGTAGAGCCCCCACCCGTCGGTGTACATCGTGTGCACGACCGTCCAGGGGCTGGGCACGGTGCCGCCCGCCACCCCGAGCGCGGCGAGCAGCCACCACACCCCGATCAGCCCGGCGACGCCGAGCAATCCGCCGATCCGCTTCATCCCCGGCCTCCCTGACCACGTCGGACGCACAGCGCGGCCGACCGCATGGGCCGCCCGTACGAGCGCACCCGCTGCCACCCCGGTCTCGCCTGCCATCGGCAGCGTGCCGGTCGTTGTCCGTCGTCGCTCATGCCTGCACCGCGCCCGTGCTCGACTTACCCGCATCGGTGCCAAGCGCGCCGCCGGTGCCGGTCTTCCCGAACAGCAGCTCCGACAGGTAGTCGTGCAGTTTGTGGAACTCGGGGGTGCGCATCATCTCCGGGGTGCGCGGGCGCGGCAGGTCGATCTCCACCAGTTCCAGCACCCGGCCCGGCCGCGGGCTCATCACCGCGACCACGTCGGAGAGGAACACCGCCTCGGCGATGCCGTGCGTGACCATCAGCGTGGTCGCGGGCTTCTCCGTCCAGATCCGCAGCAGCTCCAGGTTGAGCCGCTGCCTGGTCATGTCGTCCAGGGCGCCGAACGGCTCGTCGAGCAGCAGCACGGTCGGCTTGACCACCAGCGCCCGCGCGATCGAGACGCGCTGGCGCATGCCACCGGACAGCTGCGCGGGCTTGGCCTTCTCGAAACCGTCCAGCCCGACCAGCTGGATCAGGTCGGCGATCAGCGCCGGGTCCGGGGTGAGGCCCGCCACCTGCAAGGGCAGCTTGATGTTCGACTCCACCGTGCGCCACGGCAGCAGCGCCGAGTCCTGGAACGCGATGCCGAGTTCGTGCCTGCGGACCAGCTCGGCGGGCGTCTGGCCGTCGATGAGCGTCTTGCCCGCGCTCGGTGTCTCCAGCCCGGCCAGGATGCGCAGGACGGTCGACTTGCCGCAGCCGGACGGGCCGAGCAGCGACAGGAAGGTGCCCTGTTCGGTATGCAGATCGACCGAGTCGAGGGCCGCTACCGTCTTCCGCCCCACCCTGAAGGTTTTGGTCAACCCACTGATGTGAATTCCGGTCCCCCCGGCACTGCTTTCCACGCTCATGAAGGTCACCCTAGAAGCAGCCCGTTGCACAGATATTGCGAATCGCGACCCCAGATTTCGCAATCGTTACGCGAACCCGCGCGCACACCGGATTTCCGATCGTCGCGAGCCGATCTCCCGCTCGTGGATGACATCGGGGCGCGCGCTGGTTGCACCACAGGTGAACCCGATCTACGCGCTGCTCGACGCCAAGCTGCACATCGCCGGCTCGGAGATCCTCTGGCGCGAGGTGATCGGCAACGGTTTCGGCCTCGCCTCCGCGCTCGGTGGCATGCGCAGGCGGGTCTGGGCCTGGCCGATCGGCATCGCCGGGAACGCGCTGCTGTTCACCGTTTTCGTGGGCGGGGTGTTCAACACCCCGCAGCATCTGAACATGGCGGGGCAGGCCGGGCGTCAGCTGATGTTCATCGCGGTCAGCGTCTACGGCTGGTGGAGCTGGCATCGGCATGCCAGCGAGACCGGCCTCGAACATCGGGGCGTCGAACCGCGCTGGGCGAGCAACCGCGAACGGCTCGTGCTCGTCGCCGCGATGCTGGCCGGAACCGCGGCCTTTGCCCAGCTCTTCGCGCTGATCGGGTCGTATGGGCCGTGGGCAGAGGCCTGGATCTTCACCGGCTCGGTACTGGCGACCTACGGGATGGCCCGCGGCCTCGCCGAATTCTGGCTGATCTGGATCGCCGTCGACATCGTCGGTATCCCGCTGCTGGTGCAGGCCGGTTACTACCCGTCGGCGACGCTGTACTTCGTCTACGCGGGGTTCGTCGCGTGGGGATTCCTGGTCTGGATGCGCAATATTCGCGCGGAGGCGTTGCCCGCGGCCGTGCCGGTGGCCTCGGCGCACTGAGCTTCGGGACGAAAACGCTTGCGGTTCAGTCCTTCTGGGCCGCGGCATCGGCGAAGAGCTTGGCGAGCACCTCGGCGATATTCGCGGAACGGTCGAAGTGGTAGCCGAGATCGGCGGCGTGACCGGCGAACAGGTGCCAGGCGGAGGCCGTGAGCATGCGGGCGATGGTTTCCTGGTCCGGACGCTCGGCCCCGGCGGGCGTACTCAGGTACTGGGTCACGATGCCCTCCACCATGCCGACCAGCCCGTAGGCCAGCGGACGGTACGGTTCGACATCGATGGCGAGCATGCCGGTCCACGACGAGAACTGTTGCCACAGCGTCTCGGCGACCCGGTGCCTGCCGATGGTGAGGCTGGTCTCCCCCGACGAGTGCCCAGGGCCGTTCTGCGCGAACTGGTAGAGATTGGGGTGCGCCGCGGCCCAGCTCACCACCCGGCGGATCACGTCGTGGAACACCTCCTCCGCGGTCTTGGCCGGGTCGAGCACGAGCAGCGTCTCCACCTCGGACACGTAGTGATCCATGATGTGCTCGCGCACCCGGGCGTCCAGGTCTTCGCGGTTGTCGAACTGCCGGTAGACCACCGAGCGGGCCAGGCCGGCGCGCTCGGCGATCTGCTGGATCGATATCTCGGCCGCGGGACCGTTCTCCTCGATCAGCGCGACGGCGGCCTCGAGGATCTGCGCCTGCCGGGTCGAGTTGTGTTCGTCCCACCGATGACCGCCCGAGCGCCTGCGATGGGTACGCATGTGGGCGGGCGGTTTCACGGATCCGACTATACGGCGGTGTCCGCGCGCTCCAGTTCCGGCAGGAACCGGGGGCGCATGGGCAGCGGGCCGTCCGGGCCGCCGGTGAACGAGATCTGGCGGCGCACGCGCTGATCCGACACCGCGTCGAATTGCAGCTGCTGGGCGAAGGTCGCGACCACGAGCGCGGCCTCCATGTTCGCGAATCCCGAAGCGACACACATTCTTTTGCCCGCCCCGAACGGCATGGTGGCTCGCTTGTGTTCGCGGGCAATGTTTTCCGGCAGGTAGCGGCTCGGATCGAACTCGTCCGGGCGCTCCCACACCCGCTGGTTGTGGTGCGATCCGTGGATCAGCGTGATCACCGTGGTCCCGGGCTTGATCCGGTAACCGCCCAGCGCGTCCTCGGCCTTCGCCGTTCGGGCCAGGCCGACCACCGGCGGCAGCACGCGCATCGTCTCGGCGACCACGGCCTGGGTCCACGGCAGCCGGTCGAGGTCGGCGGCGGTGGCCGGGCGCGCGCCGAGCACCGAGGTCACCTCGTCGCGCAGGCGGTCGCGGGCCTCCGGATGTTCGGCGAGCAGCTGCCAGACCCAGGTCAGGGCGGTCGCGGTGGTCTCCATGCCCGCGCCGATGAACGTCATCAGCTCGTCGTGGATCTCCTGATCGGTGTATTTGTAGCCGGTTTCCGGGTCGGACGCGTCGATCAGGGCGGCGAGCAGGTTGTCCTTGCGGGTGATCCGGCCCGCGCGGTGATCGGCGATCAGGCCGTCGACCACGCGCTCGGCGTGGCGCAGGTCGCGCATGCTGCGCGGCTCGATCACCCAGCCCGCGGCCCGCATGATCCGCATCGGCAGCCGCGAATTCCCGGCATCGGCGCGGTGACGTCCATGCTTGTGCAGCCAGGTCGCGAAGTGGTGCAGCGGATGGCTGAGGTTCGTCATGAAGCCGCGGCCGAAGAAGCGCAGCAGTCGATACAGCACCACCTCCGACATCGGGCCGGTGATGTCGGTGCCGAACATGGTCCGCGACGTGACATCCAAAGTGAGCCGGTTCATTTCGGCATTGACGTCGACGATGCCGTCCCCCGCCGACAGCTCCCGGATCCGCGCGACCGCGTCCCGTGCCGCCTCGACCATCACCGGCGCGAACCCATCCACGTTGCGCTTGGCGAAGATCGGCTGCACCAGTCGCCGATTGCGCTGCCACAGTTCATCGTTCAGATCGGTGACCAGCCCGCGGCCGAACGCCACCGCGAGCATGTCGTAATCCGGGCTCTTCGTGTAGTTGTTCTGATTGGTCACCAGCACATGCCGGGCCAACTCCGGACTCCGCACGATGACGAACTTCGCGAACGGCACCCTGGCGACGATCACGTCATCCTGCCCCGGAAAGTTCGTCACATAGTCCAGCGCCGTGTGATCGCGCACCCGCGGCAGGATCCCGATCGACAGTTTCACCGACTCCCACCAGGTCACCGGCGTGCCGTGCCAGCGGATGAACGTCGGTGCCCACCGCGGTGGATGCAGTGTCGAATCGACGACGGAAGCAACGGGCTCGACCTCGGCCATAGCAGGCTCACCTTGCCTTACACACTCACATGGGACGTGCTGTCCCACTCAGAGTAGTGAGACACGATGACCCGGTCAATGGGTGACCATCACCCACCCCCCTGCCCCGGACACAGCACAGCCCGGTAGGCCGGCCAAGGCCTACCGGGCTGCATCATCGACGGCCCCGCGATCGAGCGGAACTACGCGTGGCGGCGCGAAAGAGCAAGTCTCATCGATCAATCGGTGCCGAGCGAACAGAATCCCTAGTTGGGCGTATCCCCCTCATAATCCATGTCCGCCGCCTGATCCTCCGTCGTCGCCGCAGCATCCTCCGTCGCATCCGGCTGATCAACGCCCTCCCGATCCACCTCGGTGTCATCGGACCGCTCTGTACGGGGTTCAGTCGTCATGCACTCGAACATGCCCACCCCAGCCACCTTCAAACAGGACGGGGCAACGTTCACACGACGTCGACTCGGACGCCGGTGGCGCGGATGGCGGCTACTGCGGATGGGTCGGCGTCGGCGTCGGTGACCAGGACCTGGACCTGTTCGATGGTGCAGATTCGGGCCAGTGCGGTGCGTTCGAGTTTGTCGGCGGTGGCGACGACCATGACGTGACGGGAGCGGCGGACCATTTCGGTGGTGACGCCGGCCTCGTCGATGTGGCGGCATTGGGCGCCGCCCTCGGCGGAGATGGCGTTGACGCCGAGGATCAGCTCGTCGAGGCGGAGTTCGGCGAGCGCGCGCTCGGCCAGCGGGCCGTGCAGTTCGTAGGATTCGCGCCGGGCCACGCCGCCCAGCACGACGGTGCGCATGTGCGGGCGCAGGACCATTTCGCCCGCGATATTGAGCGCGTTGGTGACGAGGGTCAGCTGCTCGTCGCCGGTCATGCCGAGGTCGGTGCGGCCGGCCAGGGCGCGCGCCACGGCGGTGGTGGTCGTGCCGCCGTTCATCGCGATGACCTTGTGCGGATCCACCAGGGACGCAGCGTGTTCCGCGATCCGCTGCTTCGCCTCGCCGCCGGTCTGCCGGTACCGCGCGGGCAGGTCGTAGGCGACGGAGGTCGCCACGACACCGCCGTGGGTCCTGGTCGCCAGCTGCTGTTCGGCCAGCGCGGTGAAGTCGCGGCGAACCGTGGCCGAGGACACGCCGAGTCGCTCGGCGGCCTCCTCCACGGACAGCCGTCCGGATTCGGCGAGCAGTTCGAGCAGCCGGTTCCACCGCTGCGGGCGGTCGGTCGGTCCGGTCATCTCACACCGCCCCGAACCCGACCTGCTGTTTTTCTAGGCACGCGCACAATCTGACCATAGGCACGCTGCCGACCGTAGAGATTCCGGTGCGGCAATGCCAAGCGCCGCCGGCTCAGCGGTGCATCGCGGCGGCGCCGGCCAGCGGCACGGTGAGGAACGAGGCCGCGCCCTCGGTGCGCTGAATGTCGTAGACGCCGCCGAGCAGCGCCGGATAGTCCTTCGGGTTGAGGATGTGGGTGGGCGCGTCGCCGGAGCCGATGGTGATCTGCAAACGGTGCCCAGGCCGGAAGACGTGGAAGGCGGGGCGGATCTTGACGTTGTACTCGGTCACCCGGCCGGGAACCACCGGCAGCATCGACTCTCGCGTACCGGGATGGAACGCACCGAGCACGCTGCCGTCCGGGGCGCGCCACGTCCGATCCTCGTCCAGCGCGCGGAAGTTGCCCGCCAGCTGGCCGTCGGTCAGCGCGAGCGCCGTGCCGTCGGGCGCGATGTCCTGCACGGTCACGCTGAACGCCGAGGCGGGCGTGTTCGAGACGGCGAACAGGGTGGCGCCGATCGGACCGCCGAGCACCGTCGGTTCGGTGAACGGTTCGGTCGTGTACTGCGGATTGTCCAGTAGCCCAGGCACATCCGGGTGCGCGGGAAACTGCGCACAGGGATCATCGATACCCGCCATCGTGGTGAGCAGTTCGTAGACACCGGAGAAGTTCCGGGAGAACGACGCATTGCAGACGGTGCCGCCGTTGACCGGGCCGAAGGTCACCCGGTCCGAACCTGTTTGCGCCACTGGACGATCCGGCGTCAACCTGCCCTCCGCCGCCAGATACATGTTCTGCGTGGGTGTTTCTCGCATCGGGTAGGTAGCACTCTCGAGCACGTTGCCGTCGACGTCGATGGCGTGCAGCGGCGTCTTCGTCTCGTCGATCCCGTTGCGATCGTTCTTCAACCACCGGTCGAACCAGGCGAGCTGGATGGAGTGCATATCGATATCGGTGTTGCGCTGCTCGCCCGGCTGTACGTGGAACCAAGGGCCGGTGAGCATTTGGAAGCGACCGCTGGATGACGCGTCCGACGGCATCGGTCCGTTGTGCGCGCGCCCGGCGTAGGCGTTCTGCAATCCGGCGAACGTGCGCGGCGTCCCGTCCTGGAGCAGGTCGTATTGACCACTCACCAGGTAGGTCGGAATGTCGTTCGCGGCAATCCGTTCCACCACATTGTCGATCGCCCGCGACTCCCAGTACGGGCCGTTGTACGCCTTGTCGCCGTCGAGCAGCGCGTTGAACACCGAGTGCCAGGTGCCGTCCGACCGGAAGTGCGAGATCAGGTGGTCGACGAAGACACTCGCCAGCTTGTCCGGCTCCCGGTACAACCCGAGGATCGGGTCGATCTGCGGCAGCAGGGTGATCGGGAATTGCAGCATGGAGGCCAGGAACGCGGTGTTGTAGAACCCGTCGTGATCCAGCAGGTCCTGGAACGCGTGGTTACCGGGCATCAGCGGAAACAGCGCCTTCACCGGCGAATCCGGTTCCAGCACACCGGCGGTGAAGAGCTCGCTCATCCCGAGATACGACAGCCCCCACAGGCCGATCTCCCCGGTCGAGTCGGGTAGCCCTGCGG
The DNA here is from genome assembly GCF_042793755.1 of Nocardia sp. NPDC056564. Classification (NCBI taxonomy): domain Bacteria; kingdom Bacillati; phylum Actinomycetota; class Actinomycetes; order Mycobacteriales; family Nocardiaceae; genus Nocardia; species Nocardia sp. NPDC056564. Next base: position 173,217 of record NZ_JBHTUR010000007.1, on the reverse strand, counting down.
CCCAATGGATTACCCGCTTGGAGTCCTCCCGCTCCTGCGGTTGCAGAATGCTCCACTGCCCACCCGACGAGCCGGTGCCGCGAATATCCACGATCACGCTGATATAGCCGCGCTTGACGAAGTAGTCGCCGTAACCCGCCGCGTCGCCGATCTGCCTTGCCACGTCGATGACGCTGGGCAGCGCGTCGTGCAACAGCGGCCCGAGCCCCTCGTAGGACAGCAGCCGCACAAAGCCCGCACTGTCCTTGCCATATGCCGTCTGAGTCAACATGATCGGGAACGGGCCGGGTGCGGGCCCGCCGGACGCGTCGGTCGGATACCGCACGTCCGCCCGCAGCACCACGCCGTCCGCCATCGGCAGTTCGACATTCTTCCGCTCACCGACGCCGTAGCGCTCGGGCCCCGGATTCCACCCCGCGGGCAATCCGGTGCGCGCATCGGCCTTCGGCAACTCGGCGGTCGGCGCCGAATCCGCGAGCGCGCACGGTGCGGCCGTCGGCAGCGCCGCGCAAACGGCGAGAACGCCGGCCACTACCACCACGCGGACGGCACTTCCGATGGAGGACATGAACGCTCCGTCCAGAGAATCGTCGACTCCCCCGAATAAGGGAGCCGACTCGACTGTAGGAGATTTCCAGATATTCGGCAATACGTCTTTTCAGATGTGTCGCGTAAGTGCGCCTGCCATTTGGTTGCGCCAATTTCACCTCAGGTGAGGGCGAGTCCGGAGTTTACGAAATACGCGATCTCCTCGCAGATTTCGTCCACGCTGAGCACCGAATCGGGCAGCGTGCTCTGCACCAATTCCTGGGCGAGCGAGTTCACCGCGCCGATGACCGCGAGCGCGAAAAGGTCGAACCGGCGCGGCTTGGCCTCGCCGCGCTCGACTCCGCGTTCCGCCTCGCTGATGATCAAAGCGGAAAGCAGGCGCCGTTGCTCCCTCCGCCACTCCTCGACCTTTTGGCTCACGCCGACCACTTCGACATAGCAGACCCGGGCCGACCGATGATCGGCACAGGTCACCGAGAGATAGGCGCGGAAGCTCTCGACCACCCGGGTCGACAGCGGGTCGTTCTCGGTTTTCGCCAGCGCTTCCAAAGCCCGTTCGACCGCGTGCGAGGTCGTCCGGTTGACCAGCGCGATGAGCAAAGCCTCACGGCTGCCCATATCTTCGTAGAAACTGCGCGTGGACACATTCGCGACCGCGCACAGACGCTCGATGGACGTGGCCGCGTAACCCTGGGTTCCGAATAACTCGAGGGCGGCATCGATCAAACGAGTCTGCCGCTGCGCCACCCGTTGTTCCCGCGACAGCCCGCCGTAGCTGCGACCGTCCTTCGATTCCTCTTCCCGCCGTGCCACCGTTCGATGCTACCCGCCGACCCGCCCCGACCCCGGCCCGGACATCGGCTCGAGCCGGGGCGACGACTAGTTGTGCTGGCCGATGGCATATCCGACGAGGGCCTGCGCCATGGGCGGCAGAATCTCCGCCAGGGCCTGGCCGAACTGCGGTTCGCCGACCGTGCTGACCGGGCTGGTAATCGAGCAGCCCGGCGGTGCCGCGACGCCGTTGAGCCGGTCTTTGAGCCAATAGAACGCGCCGGGCAGATGGGAGAGCACACCGGAGAGATGTTCGGCGGCGAATTCCCGGACGTAGGTCACGCTCGGCGCACCCTCGGCACAGTATTTCCGCACGGTCGAATCGGTGCCGGCAATCGGAATCAGCTCGTCGTTCTGTGCGTGATAGAAGTAGATCGGCACGGTCGGCTTCTGTTGTCCGAGCGAGTTATCCGCGATCGCTTCCCGGATCTCGGGCAGGGTGAGCGGATCACCGCCTTGGAAGGTGCCGAAATAGTTGAATCCGGGGAACAGGATGGCACCCTGCGGATGGCACAGCACCTTCTTCGAGGCCATGACGAATTGCCCCAGCGGATCGATTCTTTCGCGCATCACCCGCTGCATTTCCGGGTATTCGGTCGAAATGCCGACGATCGCGGCCGAGATGAGTCCCGCGTACACGCCGCCGTTATTGTGCCGCACCACCCCCGCGTAGTCGCCCGCCGCGACACCGCCCGCGGCGATTCCGACGATATTCAGTTCGGGCGCGTAACTCTCTTTGATCTCCGGGACGAAGGCGGAGGGAATCGTGCCACCCGAGTAACCCCACAGTGCCGCCGGCGTTTCCGGCCCGCTCAACTGCGCGGGCGCGAAATTCTCCGCGGCCCGGATGCCGTCCAGGGTCGCCTGGGCATTCATCCTGGACGCGCCGTATGCCGAATTCGGCCCCTGATAGTCGGGCATCGCGATCGTCCAGCCCTGCCCGAGACCTGCGGCGATCGGAATCAGCGTCTCCGCCGCGTTCACGTAATCGACCGGAATGGCGCCGGATTGGGCCACATACGACGGCGCGCAATACTGCGCGACGCTGTCCTCGGCGATCTGATACGACAGCAACTTCGACCCACCGGCCGGGGCCGGACCGCGCGGCTTCAGGATCGTGGTCACCGTCGAGATCGGCTCACCGTGACTGTCGGTGGTGCGGTAAAGCAACTGCCACGCATCGACATTCAGCTGCACGATGCCCATGAACGCCGGATAGATCGCCCGCGCCCGCAGGATCTCGCCGGGCTGCGCCGCGGCGACCACCCCCGCCGCCGGCCGGTAGAAGTCGTCGAGCTCGGGCGGCAGGGTGAGCGCGGGCGCCGGTTCGATCCGGACCCCCTCCTGCCGCTCCCCTGGTGCCGCCTGCGCCGCACCGAGCGCCGTCCACGCCGCCATCAACGCGATGACGCCGAGGGTTACCACGCGCCCACCATTGCGCACGTTCATCGAAGTGCCTTCCCGTTGCCAATACCGGTAAGGCATGTTTTCAGATACGGCGCAAGAAGTCCAGACTCAGACAGTGATCCGGCGCATAGCCCGCCGGAAGCGGGTGGTGCGACGCACCACCCGCTTCGGCAGAACTACTTGACGCTGCCCGCCGTAAGCCCTGCTACCAGGCGCTTCTCGATGAAAGCGAACAGGATCACGACCGGGATGATGCCGACCGTGGAGATAGCGAACACGTATTGCCATGAGGTGTCGTACTGGCCGACGAACTTGGTCAGCGCGACCGACAGCGGCTGATTCTCCGGGGTGGTCAGCACCACCAGGCTGGCGGCGAATTCGTTCCAGCAGGAGACGATGACGAAGATCGTCGCCGTCACGATGCCCGGCCAGACCAGCGGCAGGCTCACCCGGACCAGGATCTGCCAGCGGCTCAGCCCGTCCAGCATCGCGGCCTCCTCGATCTCCACCGGAATGGAGGCGAAGAAGCTGTGCAGGATCCACACCGCGAACGACAGGTTGAACGCCGCGTTCACCAGGATCATCGCCAGCCAGGTGTCGTTGATTCCCACCGCGAAGAACTCCCGGATCAGACCGGTGACCAGCACCGTCGGCTGCAACATCTGGGTGACCAGCACCAGGCCGAGGAACACCGCGCGGCCCGGGAACTTGTGCCGCGCCGTGTAATACGCCGCCGGGATGGCGACCAGCAGCACGAGCACCGTGGCGAACACCGAAATGATCACCGTGCTGGCCAGATTGAACGGCAGCGGCGTTTCCGGGGTGTCCCACATGGTGGAGTAGTTGTCCGGATGCCACGTCTCCGGGAGGTAAGTCGGTGGGATACGCAGGATTTCGGCCCGGCTCTTCAGCGAGCCGAGCACCATCACGATGAACGGCAGCAGGAACAGCGCGGCCAGCACGACACCGACCGCAGTCAGTTCCCAGCGCCGTCGCTTCGTCCGGACGCCGGGCCGCGCGTCCGAATCGGCCACCGCCACTGCGCCCGTGACCTTCTCGATGTGCGTCAAATCCGCGGCGGTCACCCGTCGACCTCCTGAGTCGGTCGGACCACCTTCACATAGATCGCGATGATGACGATGATCAGCACGAAGTTCAGCACGCTCATCGCCGCCGCCGTGTCGACCTGCTGATTCTGCCGAATCAGCTTGAACATCAACGTGGTTGTGGTGTCGGCCTGAAAACCCGCGATGCTGCCGGTGATCACCTGCAGGATCGGCAGCGAGTTGAACGAGTTGATGATGTTGATGATCGTCGCCACCGCGATCGCCGGACGCAGTTGCGGCAGCGTGAGGAAGCGGTAGCGCTGCCACGCGCTGGCTCCGTCGACCCGGCCCGCCTCGTTGACCTCGGCCGGAATCGCCTGCAGCCCGGCCAGAATCGTATAGGTGGTGAACGGGATGGAGACGAACACCGCGACCCCGATCGCGACCAGGAAGGCCGGCGTCGGCTGCTTGGTGAAGCCGTAACCCCGGTCAAGCAGGCCGATATCGACCAGGAACCGGTTGGCGATGCCGACGTCGGGATCGAGCATGTAGTAGAAGATCGTCGTCGTCATCACGACGGAGGCGGCCCACGGCACCAGGATCGCCATCCGCACCGCGGTGCGGCCGGGGAAATCCTTGTTCAGGAACTGGGCGAGCCCCGCCGAGATCACCAGGGTGATCAGCACGACGGCGACAACCCAGATCACCGTGTGCGCGAGGACGGATCCCAGCTCCGAAATCCCGAACAGCGTGCGGAAGTTCTCCAGGCCCGCCGCGCCCCGGTCCTGACCGTAGGCGCTGAGATCCCGGGTACTGGTCCACAGCATGTAGCAGGCGGGAAAGGCGACGATAGCCGCGATCAAGACCAGCGAGGGTCCGATCCACGGTATCGCCGCCAGAGTTCCTTTCCGTCGCACGCTATTTCGCGGCTTCCTGTATGCGCTGCAGCACCTGGGCCGGGTCGGTGCCCTGTGCGATGGTGCCCATCTGCTGCCGGATAGCGCCCTGCGCCGCAGCCCATTTCGGGTTGTTGCTCGGGTAGAACTGCGCCACCGCGAGGGTGGAGCCGAACGCCTTGGTCACCGGGTCGGCGGCCAGCTTGGCGGCCGCGGTGTTGGTGATCGGGATGAAGCCCTCGGTCGAGACGAACTTCGAGTAGACATCGGCGCCGTAGAAGAAGTCGAGGAACTTCTTGATCGACTCGGTCTTCTTGCCGTCCTTCTTGAACGCCATCAGGTGATCGGCCACGCCGAGGGTCACCGGGGTGCCGGACTTGGTCGGCGTCGGCGCGGTCGCGTACTTCAGCGCCGGGTTCTTCGAGGCGATCTGGCTGATGGTCGGGGGCAGGCCCTCGATCATGCCGATCTTGCCCTGGATGAACGCGTTGATCACGTCCTTGCGGTCGGTCGCACCCGGATTCGGCTGGGTGACACCGGCATCGGCGATCTCGCGCATCGCGCGCACGCCCTCCAGGTTGGCCGGGGTGTCGACGGTGACCTTGTCCCCGTCGGCCCATTTGCCGCCCGCGCCGAAGGTCCAGATGGAGGTCTCGCCCTGGGCTTCCTCGCTGCCGAGCGGCAGGCCGTAGCCGGAGACCCCGCCGCCGAGGGCCTGGATCTTCTTCGCCGTGTCGGTGAGCTCGGCCCACGTCTTCGGCGGCGCGGTGACGCCGGCCTTGGTGAACAGGTCGGTGTTGTAGAACAGGGTGCGGGTGGAGGCGAACAGCGGCAGCGCGTACTGCGTGCCGTTCAGCGATGCGTTCTTCGCGAAGCCGGGCTGGATGTCCGAAAGCACCTGCGGCGACACGACTTCCGCGGCCGGGTACAGCTGGCCGTCACTGGCGAAGCTGGCGTAGGCGTCGATGTTGAGGATGTCCGGGGTGGTCGACTTCGACTGCAACTTGGTGCGCACCACGTCGTTGATCGAGTTCCAGGACTCGATCTGCAGGTTCACCTTGATGTCCGGGTTCGACTTCTGGAAGTCCGCGATGATCCCGTCCCACAGCGCCTTCGTACCGTTGGCCCCGTCGCTGTAGGCCGGGGCTAAAAAGTTGATCGTGTTGTCGGAATCGGCGTTATCTTTCGAGCCGAACCCACAGGACGAGATCGCCAGCGCGAGGCCGGTGAACATCGCGACCCCCGCAAGCACGCCGTGGAGTGGTCTTTTCACGAGTAGAACCTTTCAAATTTGCACACCGGGCGCCACTGGACAGCCGATGATGGGATCGAACTGATCGACCGACTATCAACATAGACCCAAGCTTGATCATATGTGACCGATTCGCTCGTAAATTTGACATGAACGATCACCGGGCGGATTCTGTTGTGGTGCCGATCTCCGCCGAACCCACCCCCGTCACCCATCTGGCCAACGAGGTCGCCACCCAGCCTGACGACTGGGCGCGCGCCGAAACGATCGCTGCCGAACATCGCGACATCCTCCCCCACAAGGGCGAGCGAGTCGCCGTGATCGGTTGCGGCACTTCCCTGTTCATGTCCAAAGCGATCGCGGCGCTGCGCGAGGGCGCAGGCCACGGCCTGACCGACGCCTGGCCCGCCAGCGAGGTCCGCTACGGCCGCGATTACGACCGCTACCTGGTGATATGCCGGTCAGGCACGACCACCGAGGTGGTCAATGCCATGCGGGACATCCCAGCACACATTCCGCGCACCGTCATCTGCTCCAGTCCGGGCACCCCGGTGCTCGAGCTGGGCGACCCGATCCTGATCGACGAGGTCGACGAGAAATCGGTGGTGCAGACCCGCTTCGCCACCACCGCGCTGGCGATCCTGCGCTGGCACCTCGGCGAAGACCTCGCCCCGGTGATCGAGCAGGGACGCAAGGTGCTCGCCGAGGACCCGGCGGTCTCGCTCGCCGACGTCCGCCACGCCGAGGAGATCAGCTTCGTCGGCATGGGCTTCGCCGCCGCCATCGCCGAGGAGTCCGGGCTCAAGCTGCGCGAATCCTGCCAGTCCTGGACCGAGTCCTACCTGGCCACCGAATACCGCCACGGCCCGGTCGCCATCTCCGCGCCCGGTCGCGCGGTCTGGGCCTTCGGCCCGCTGGTGCCGAACTTCGCCAGAGACATCGCCAGCACCGGTGCGCACTTCGAGCACCGCGACATCGACCCGATGGCCGACCTGCTCCGCGTGCACCAGCTCTGCGTGCTGCGCGCGGCCGACCTCGGCCTCGACCCCGACCACCCGCGTGGGCTCAATCGCTCGGTCGTCCTCGACCAGTGATCGGACCGGCCCGGTGAAACTCGACCAAGCTGGCGCCACCCCGCACGACGCGCCGGGAACTACTGTGCCAAGCATGGGAGTGGCGAACGAGACGTCCTCGACGAGTGCCGTCCGGCCCACGGCCGGGACTGCCGGGTCGGCCGCGGCTCACTGCGGCGGCACTGCGACGCGTTCGGCTGCGGTATCGCCGCAGCCGGACGCGTTGGCCGCGGACGCGCTGGTGCTCGGCCTCGATGTCGGCGGCACCACGATCAAGGGCGAGATCACCGACGTCGCGGGCACCGTGCTCGCGGTCGGCACCGTCGCGACACCACAGGGTGAGGCGGCGTTCGAGGTGATGGGGGCGCTCGGCGATCAGTTGCTCGGCGAGTTGACCGAGGAGCAGCGGGGTCGGGTCGGCCGGGCGGCGGTCGTGCTGCCGGGCATTGTGGACACCGTTCGCTCGATCGCGGTGTTCAGTAGCAATGTCGGATGGCGGGACTTCGCGGTCGGCGATCGATTCCTCGATCGCTGGGGCGTTCCGGTGTTGATCGAACATGATGTGGCCGTTGCGGGTTGGGCCGAGTGGCGGTTCGGGGCCGGGCGTGGGTACGACAACGTCTGCGTGGTCATTCTGGGGACCGGGATCTCCGGGACCCTGTCGGTCGGCGGACGGTTGCTGCGGAGTACGTACGGTCAGGTCGGCGAATACGGGCACATCCCGGTTCGGGCGGATGGGCTGCCGTGTCCGTGTGGCAACACCGGGTGCGTCGAGACCGTTGCGTCCGGTGCGTCGATCGCCCGCGCGTACACCCGGCGCACCGGCCGTGAAATCAGTGGTGCTGCCGAAGTATTCGCGCTGGTGGATACCGATGTCGACGCCAAGGCGGTGCTCGCGGACGCGGTCGATGCGCTGGCCGACGGACTCATCGGGATCGTGCACGCCGCGTGTCCCGAGCTGATCATTCTCGGTGGCGGGCTGGCCGGTGCCGGTGCCGCGCTGACCGATCCGCTGCATCAAGCGATCGCCGACCGGCTTCGACTGGTGCCGGCGCCGCGCGTCGTGCTCGGTGCATATGGTGCGCGCGCCGGGTTGACCGGTGCGGCGCTCTTCGCCCGGCAGGGAGCGCTCGAATGATCGGGCCCGCCTTCGCCTCGTGCCATACCGACACCGTGCGGTTGAAAACTATTGCTGACGAGGCAGATACAGCGCTGGGGTCAGGTGCCGGTTACGCGACGGCCGCGTGGTGTCTACAGCGCAGTCCGCACCGGCGGGTTGGTTCGCCGGCCGGTCGGCGCAGTCGGCTGAAGTTGCCGCCGGCCACGCTGGTCATGCGGCTGCGGCTGCGGCGCGACCCCGTGGAGGCAGCGCCAGAACGACACGAGCCAGGCCGGATTCGCGGGCGGGAGGCGTCCGGATGCTGACGGAGGCGATCCGCGGGCGAGTCGTCGCCGCGTCCGCGCAGTGGGACGACGGTGTGGTCACGATCGCGGGCGACCGGATCGATTCCGTGCTGCCGTTCGCGGAGTGGGTTGCGGCGCATCCGGATTCGCCGGAGCCGCCGTTTGCCGGAACGCTGCTGCCCGGGCTCGTGGACATCCACAATCATGGCGGGTTCGGGCATCGGTTCGACACCGTCGATGTGGCGGAGGCGCGGGCGGCGGCGGAGTTTCATCATGCGAGCGGGTCCACGACGGTGGTCGCGAGCATTGTCACCGCGGCCGCGTCGGACATGATCGCGCAGACCAGCGTGCTGCGAGAGTTGGCCGCGGATGGGGTGATCGGCGGGATTCACGCCGAGGGGCCGTTCCTGTCGGAGGCGCGGTGCGGTGCGCAGGACCCGCGATACCTGTGCGATCCGGACCTCGAGCTAACCGATCGGCTGCTCGCGGCCGGCGGCGGACACCTGCGGGTGATGACGCTGGCGCCGGAGCGAACCGGTTACGACGCGGTCGCGCAACGGCTTACCGAGAACGGTGTCGTGGTTTCACTGGGGCACAGCAATTCCGACTACGCGTCGTTCCTGAAGGCGCTGCGGCCCACGGGATTCGGCGCGCTGGTGACGCATCTGGCGAATGGGATGCCGCCGCTGCACCACCGCGATCCCGGCCCGGTCGGAGCCAGCCTGGTCGCCGCGTCGGCCGGGCAGGCGACGGTCGAGTTGATCGGGGACGGTGTGCATGTCGATCCCGGCTTCGCCGCGCTGGTCTTCGCGGCCGCGCCGGGCCGGGTCGCGCTGATCACCGACGCGATGCAGGCGGCCGGGTTGTCGGATGGCGAGTATCAACTCGGCCCGCAGTCCGTGACCGTGCGGCAGGGCGTGGCCCGGATCGCGAACGGATCGATCGCGGGCGGCGTCAGCACGCTGCTCGACACGGTGGCGCGCGCGGTGCGCGAGTCCGGCGTGTCGCTGACCGACGCCGTGCTCGCGGCGACGTCCACCCCCGCGGCGGCGCTGCGCCTACCCGACGTCGGTGACCTGCGGAGGGGATACTTCGCCGACCTATTGATCGTTGGGGAGAGCCTGCGGTTGCGCCGGGTGCTCAGGCGAGGAGAGTGGTTGTCGTGATCCTCACCGTGACGATGAATCCCGCCTACGACATGACCTATCGCGTCGAGCACTTCGAACGAGGCCAGGCACATCGGGTCCGCTCGGTCGAACAACGCATCGGCGGTAAGGGCATCAACGTCACGCGGGTGCTGAATCAACTCGGAAAGTACGCCAGGGCAACGGGTTTCTCCGATCACGCCTTCGCGGCCGCCGCCGAGCTGGAGATGCCGGTCGACTTCGTGCACGCGCTCCCCTGGGTCCGCCGCACCGTGGTGATCAGCGAATCCGAGGACGGCACCGCGACCGCCCTGTGGGAGCCCGGCGCCCGCGTCTCCAACCCGCACGCCGCCGAGCAACTCGCGGTCCGGGTCGCGGGCATGCTGCCCGACGTCGACGGCCTGGTCATCTCCGGGTCGCTGCCCGGCGGCATCGCGCCGTCCCTGCCCGCCGAGATCGCCCGCACCGCCGTCGCCGCCGACGTGCCCACCATCTGCGATGTCGACGGCGAGGCGCTGCGGCTGGCGGCCCAGATCCCCGGCATCATCCTCATGCCCAACGGCGACGAACTGCACCGCCTCACCGGCATCAAGTCGGCCACCGCCGACGAGGTCGTCACCGCCGCCTATCCCCTCGTCGAGAGCGGTGTCCGCGCCGTCATCGCCACGCGCGGGGCCGACGGCATGGTCGCCGTCACCGCCGACGGCGCGTGGTACGCCACGCTCCCCGAGCCGTTGTCCGGAAATCCCACCGGTGCAGGCGATTCCGCCACCGCAGCGGTTATCGCCGCGCTCACCGCGGACGAAGTCCCGGACTGGCCCGCCATCCTCACCGACGCCGTGGCCACCTCCGCCGCCGCGGTGGTAGTCCCCGTCGCCGGCGAGATCGACCGCTGCCTGCGCACCCGGATCGCCCCCACCGTCCGTGTCACCCCGCTGGACCTACCCACCCGTCACGAAACCGCCCCGTGAACCACCGTCGGCGGCTGTGTTGAGTTCTCAGGAGATGTACCTATGCCGTTGACGCCCGTAGCCGACTTGATCACCGCCGCGCGACCGGGTGGGCTCGGCGCGTTCAATGTGATCACCTTGGAGCATGCCGAGGCCATCGCGGCGGCCGCGGAATCGGCGAAACGGCCTGTTGTGCTGCAACTTTCGGAGAACACGGCGGCGTATCACGGTAGTCTCGCCCCGCTCGCCCTGGCCTGCCTGCGGATCGCGGCGGACAGCACCGCCGACATCGCCGTTCACCTCGATCACGCGACCTCGCCCGAATTGGTCCGTGCCGCAGTCGAACTCGGTGTCCGTTCGGTCATGTACGACGGATCCACCCTCGAATATGCCGCCAACGTCGCCACCACCGCCGAGATCACCCGCTGGTGTCACGAACGGGACGTGCACGTCGAAGCCGAGCTCGGCGAGGTCGGCGGCAAGGACGGCGCGCATGCCCCCGGTGTGCGCACCGACCCGGACGAGGCCGTCGAATTCGTGGCCGGCACCGGCGTAGACGCCTTGGCCGTGGCCGTCGGCTCCTCGCACGCCATGCACACCCGCACCGCGACCCTCGACAACGACCTCATCGCGCACCTGGCCGCCAAGGTCCCCGTCCCGCTGGTCCTGCACGGCTCCTCCGGCGTTCCCGACGACGGCCTCCGCGCCGCGGTCGAACACGGCATCACCAAGGTCAACATCGCCACCCGCCTCAACGTCCTCATGACCGAGGCCGTCCGCACCACCCTCGCCGCCACCCCCACCCTCTCCGACCCGCGCAAATACCTCACCCCCGCCCGCGCGGCCATCCACACCGAGGTCGAACGCTTCCTCCAGCTACTCGCGCGCTGACCACACCCGGCAGAAGTATGCGGTCGGCGACGCCAGGAGTAACGCCGCCGACCGCGGGGATGGGTGAACCGGGGCAGCCGATCCACCAAAGCTCACCCCCAACCTTGCCCACCCCACCTGAGCACTTCCCCCTGCGACACCTGAGAGTCCCCTTCGAAACACCGTCGCACCACCCCATCGCTCCAGCCACAGCCCACACACACCGAGCAAAACCCGCCCCGTCCAGCTGCGCGAACGAAACACGCCCAGCCCAGCCACGCACCTTTTGCCACGCCCAGCCCCACCCGCCACCAAACCTGGCTACCCACCGCACGAACGAGCCACCACAGAACAGCCACTCAGGGCTCGCCACGACCATGTCCCGCTCGCCACCAACCCCGACATCCGAACGCGTGAACGGGACACCACAGAGCAGCCACTCGGGATTCGCCACGACCATGTCCCGCTCGCCATCAACCCCGACATCCGAACGCGTGAACGGGACACCACAGAGCAGTCACTCGGGATTCGCCACGACCATGCCCCGCTCGCCACCAACCCCGACATCCGGACACACGAACGGGCCACCACCAAGCCAACACCCGCCATTTGCCACAGCCAGGACCCACTCACCAACAAACCCAGCTACCCACCGCGCGAACGGGACACCACAGAACAGTCACTCGGGATTCGCCACGACCATGCCCCGCTCGCCACCAACCCCGGCACCCGGACACACGAACGGGAACACCACCAAGCCAGCACCCACCTTTTGCCACAGCCAGGACCCAATCACCGACAAGCCCGGCCACCCACCGCGCCAACGGGACACCACAGAGCAGCCACTCGGGATTCGCCACGACCATGCCCCGCTCGCCACCAACCCCGACACCCGAATGCGCGAACGGGACACCACAGAACAGCCTCTCGGGATTCGCCACGACCATGCCCCGCTCGGCACCAACCCCGATATCCGAACGCGTGAACGGGACACCACCAAGCCAATGCTCGCCTTTTGCCACAGCAAGGCCCCACTCAGCGGCGAACGAACGCGCGAACGGGACACGACAGGGCGTGCACTCGACCATTGCCTCAGCCTGATCCCACTCACGATCAACTCACCGACACCCAGGCGCGGCCGGAAGTCACCGGGCAGCGCTTGGCCATTGCACAACGAGGTCCCACTCGCCGAGGGAAACCGGCCACCAGTAATGCAGACGGGGCATGACTGTGCAGGCACTCGGACTTCGCCGCATTCAGGTCCCACTCGCCGAAGAGACCCGGCTTCTGGCTGCGTGAACGGGACATGACAGAGGCAACACTCGACTTTCCCCGCGGTCACGTCCCACTCCCTGACATAGGCCGGGCATCCGAGCACGCGATCGGGACATGGCTGAGCGGGCGGTTGAGATTGCTTTGACCGGGTCTGGTCGAGCCGTATGCAATCTGGGTGTTCAGCTGCGCGAGTGGGTGCTGGAGGGCGGTGATTCGGCTGGGGGTGTGGATAACTCGTTTTCTGGGGAGAACTGGGGATAACTCACGTTCGGTGCGGGATCGCAGCGACGGTGGGCGGGCAGGATCGCACGCATGGCGGAACTCGATGAACCGTTTCCGGGCAGTTGGGCGTTGCGCGCCGGGCTGGTGCGCCCGTGGCAGTTGCGCACGGAGTTCGAACGCGTGCATCCGGATGTGTATCAGCGCAAAGGCATTCGGTTGGACGCGAAGGGGCGCGCGCAGGCGGCCGGGTACTGGGCGAAAGGCGCGGGAATTCTGACCGGATTCTCGGCGGCGGCGATGCACGGCACGCGGTGGCTCGACGGCAAGCCGGCCGAGATCACGCTACCTGGACACGCTCGAGCACCTCGTAACCTCCGGGTCTACCGCGACACGATCCCCGACGACGAGGTGTGCTCGATCGACGGCTTCCGTTGCACCACAACGGCTCGCACCGCATTCGATCTCGGTCGCCGTCTCGCCCCCGCCGAGGCCGTCGAAGTAGTCGACGCGCTCTGCAATGCGACCGGCCTGGAGGTGGGAGCCATCGAGCAACTCGCCGACCGTCATCCGGGCGTCCGCGGCTGCCGAATCTCCGAAAGGCCTTGCCCTACATCGACGGCGGAGCCGAATCAATCCAGGAAAGCCGCACCCGCCTGCTCCTGCACCGAGCGGGTCTGCCCGCACCCGAGACGCAGATCCAAGTCCGTGACCGCCGCGGTAAATGCCTCGCTCGGCTCGACATGGGTTGGCGCCGCTGGCAAGTCGGTGTCGAATACGACGGAGAACAACATTGGACAGACCCCGCCCAACGCACAAAGGACATCGACCGCACCGCCACCCTGGAATCCTTCGGCTGGATCCTCATCCGAGTCAGCGCCACCCTCCTCACCGACCACCCACAGAAAGTCCTGACCCGAACCCGCCAAGCCCTCCTCGCCCACGGCGCACCCCTCTGAACCCCGCCCAACAAAACCAAGCAGCCAGTCCCCTGCCACATCCCGCTCGAAGCGGCCCCCGGCTTCCGAGACTGCGGCGAAATCACTCGAGCCCCGCTCCGCCGTACCCCGCCCCACCCCGGGCCGACCAACGAACGGCACGTAGTCGACGAGCTACTCCAACTTCCCTCCACCCCGGCCCATCAGACGCAAAGGTGGACGACGCACCAGACACGCTGGCACATCACTCGCACTTTCCCTCCGCCATGTCCCACTCGACGCAAAGCCGAACATCAAGCAGGACATGACAACGAAGCCACTCGCACTTCCACTCGGCCACGTCCCACTCGACGCTGGGCCAGACACTGAACGGGACATGACAGTGGAGCTACTCGCACTTCCGCTCTACCGTGTCCCACTCGATGCAAAGCCGCACGTCAAGCGGGACATGGCGGACAAGTGCGTCAGGGTTCACGCTGTCGACGTACACCGGGCCACCCGCGTCGCGCATCAGCGCGGACAGCGCGGCAACCTCACGTTCATACACGCGGTGCGTAACCGGTAGGTGATCATGATGCAAGCCAGCCGGTCGATGTGATCGGCGGAGCTACCCGAACTTCCGCTCCGTCATGCCCACTCGACGCTGGACCAGCCAACGAACGGGACACGGCAGCTGAACTACTCGCACTTCGGCTCGACTATGTCCCGCTCGACGCGGAGGTGGGCGGCCGGCGGCGCGGGCGCGGGCCCGGCGCCGCCGGCCGGTGGGGTGGTGGGCCGGGCAGTGGCCCACCAGGTGGGTGGTCGGGGTGTTCGGGAGGAATCCGACAGCATTCAGCTTGGGTGATGCGGCTGAATGGTGGCCCCTTTTCTGCTGGGAGTCGGCTGGGAACTTCGATCTCGGTTCCTGCCGCATCGCCGCTGGGATGCCACGATGCGAACCGGCTGGTCGAGCACGGTTCCCGTTGCGCCCGGCGGCGATCACCCAGTGGCTATCTTCCGCTCGATCAGCGCGAGTGACTCCGCTTGCGGCAGTGCGCAATCGGCTATGGCGTTGGCGAACAAGGTGTCGATATGCCGCACCGGTTCGGGGTCTTCGATCAGATCCAGCTCGATCAGGGTTTCGGTCCAGGCGATATCCGGTAGCAGCGGGTTGTCGAAGCCCAGGAGATGGAACGCCGCGCCGCCGAGTAACCCGCCGCCGACCGCCTCGAAGGGGATGACCCGGATATCGATCGTGTCCGGATGCTGCTCGGCCAGGGCGGCGAGATGGCGCAATTGCCCTTGCCGGACTTCGGGACCACCGATCTGCTGGGTCAGCGCCGCCTCGTTGACAATCACCGTGAGGTGCAACGGATCCCCGATGGTCAACCGCTCCTGTCGGCGCAGTCGCACCTGCACCAGGCGGTCGATATCCACCTGCCGGATTCGCGCGGCATCACTGACCAGCAACGCACGCGCATAGTCGGCGGTCTGCAACAGGCTCGGAACCAGCACGCTTTCGTAAGTACGGACCGACTGTGCACCGAGCTCGAGCCCATACAACCGCACGTGGCTATCCGGTAGCAGGTCAGCATAATTCGACCACCATCCGCGCTGCTTGGCGATCTCGCGCAACCGCAACATCTCCTCGCGCTCGGCCGGATCGAACTCGAGTAGGGACATCAGCCGCTTCAGCTTGTCCTCGGCCAGGACTCGTTCCTTCTCCACCTTCGACCAGTAGGAGAGGGTGAAGCCGAGTTCCTTGGCGATGACCGAAGCGCTGACGTTGAACTCGTTGCGGCGGCGGCGAATTCGGAGCATGAGCTCCCAGCGAGCGACCGTGGGCGAGAGTGGAGCCATGGCTCGATGGTGTCCTTCCAGCTCTGGTGATGCGTGGAGTCGACCGAACTTCCGTCAGAGTACGCCACGGCAGTGTCGAGCGATAGGTCAACTTGACTTATCGATAGATATAACTTTAACCTCGTTGTGTCACGCATCACATACCCGACCTGGATCGGGCCCACACGGTGGGCGCGAGGGGGTTTCGTATGTCGATGCCGGTTATCAGTAGGGCCTGAATGACCAGACGACGCATCGGAACCGACGAGTCGGTGGCGATGCAGGGACGGTGTCGTATCTGTGTGATCGGATGCCGGCGAGACAAGCGACGGCGACCGGCTTAGTGGTAGAAGCGGTTTCGCCCATGCCAGAGTCGAATAGCGGATGGGACTGACGGCCTTCGCGCCGATCAGACGGGTCGCTCTCTGAAAACCTTGGAAGACAACGGAATCCGGGCTGATCCGATCGCCGACGCGACCGCGAAGTCAACCCACCAAAGGCCAATAGATCCATACCTGTTGTCCAGTAACAATATTCACGTCAGGGGACTATCACGTTGGAACCGCTTCCGCCCAAGGCCATGGTTCTCGAAGCCTGCCGAACCGCGCCACACACCGGCCACCCGCTGCTCGAATCCGCCCATCTACTGGCCGGATTGCACGAGCGCCGAGCCCGCACCGGGCCAGGCACTGCCGCCGACATCGACGCCCACCGCGCCCGCCTGGTCCTCGCCATCGACCGCTGGGTCGCCACCGAACTCCCGCCACCCCACGACGGTGCGCACTTGCACACCGAAACCGTCGGCATGGTGATCGACCGACTAGCCCAGTTCTCCGTCAGCGCCAACGAATCCCCGTCCAGCACACCGGAATGGGCCGTACACGACGCCAGGGCACGCCTCGCCGAACTAGCCACCGGCTACCACGACCTGGCCTTCGAAGTCTCCGCCGGCTTCCGCCGCCTCCCCTCCCTCACCCACCCCCGAACCCACAACCCACTCACCTGACCAACCCCACCACCTTCACCGAAACGCCCTATCCAGGCACCCCACAACTCTCGCTACACCAGGCCCCGCCGCCCCAGGCCAACAACCCCGACCAAGACACCACAGAACCCCACCCATACTTCACCCCACCCATGTCTCACCCAATCACTCGCCACTGGCCGAACGGGACATCACCGCGCCTCTACTCACACTTCGCCACAACCATGTCCCACTCAGTCACCCATCACCAGCCGGACGGGACACCACGGAGCCACCACTCGGCCTTCACCGCAGCCATGTCCCGCAGGCGCACATCCTGCCCGCCGGGAGCAGGCGTGCGCCGTGCAGAACTCGACGGAAAGGCCCAGCGGCACTTCACCGATCAGGCCGCCTTCAGGCGCTCGACGCTCGACGCTCGACAGTTCGCGGTTCGCAGCTCACGGCTCACGGCTCACGGCTCACGGCTCACGGCTCACGGCTCACGGCTCACGGCTCACGGCTCACGGCTCACGGCTCACGGCTCACGGCTCACGATATGACAGCGCCACCACACGACGTTCACCACAACCAGGTCCCGTCGGCGAGACCAACCATCGGCGAACGGGACACCACAGCAGGCCTACTCGCACTTCGGCGCAGCCA
The DNA here is from genome assembly GCF_042793755.1 of Nocardia sp. NPDC056564. Lineage (NCBI taxonomy): Bacteria > Bacillati > Actinomycetota > Actinomycetes > Mycobacteriales > Nocardiaceae > Nocardia > Nocardia sp. NPDC056564. The sequence continues at coordinate 155,914 of NZ_JBHTUR010000007.1, read as the reverse complement.
TGTCCCGTCCACAAGGCCACCAGATCGAACGGGACATCGCGGGGTTGCTCGGTGTTCGTCGCAGCCGTGCCTCGTTGGTCAGCGCGGCCGGGTCCGGCTCGGCGAACAATCGGGCGGTCAGAGGGGTGTCGGGTCTTGCGGGGTGGCGCCGTCTTGCGGGGTGGCGCCGTCTTGCGGGGTGGCGCCGTCTTGCGGGGTGGCGCCGTCTTGCGGCCAGGCGTGTGCTTCCAAGCGGGTTTGCACGCGGAGAACGTCTGTCTCCGAGGGCATTTCGTTGGTGATCTTGGTGATCATCACCTGGATGTCGGTCTTGTCGGCGGGGAGGTCGCCGGAGCCGGCCAGTTCGGCGGCTATTTGGCGGACCTCGTCGTCGGAGAGGCGGCGGCGCAGGAGGGCGAGCAGCGGGATGTAGTCGGATTCCGGGACACCGTCCGGATATCCGGCCCGCAGCCAGTCGATGATGGCGTTCAAGAAGGGAGGCATCGGTGAACGCGTCTCGGGCTAGTCGGCGTCGGCCGGTGGGGCGGCCAGCGGCCAACCGCCGGCCGCGAGGTGGGAGGCCACCCGCGCGACGTCGGTCTCGGCCGGCTGCTCCTTCGCGACTCGCGCGATGGCGTCCTCGATCTCGGTGCGGGTGATCGCGCTGTCCGGATTCTCCGCCGCCAGTTCCTCGGCGATCGCGACCACCTCGAAATCGGTGAGGTGCCGGTGCAGCACCGCGAACAGCGCCACATAATCCGAATGCGGGATGCCCTGCGGATAGCCGGCGCGCAGCCAGCCGATGATCCGGCCGAGGACGTTCGGCCTGAGCTCTGCGGATTTCGCTTGATCGGTCACATTGCGCCCTTCAGGACTGTCCGAACAGGTGAATGCCGAACCTGGCGGCGATGAAAGCCTTTGCCGTGTAGAGGATTCCGGTCACGATCGCCGCGATGATCAGCCCGAAGCACAATACCGCGACGGCGAGCGCGGGGTAGTTGCGCTGGGCGACCCGGCCGTCCGCGCTCACGGCGTCCCCGGCCGACCAGAAGCGGACGCCGACCGCGAACACCAGCGGCAGCCCGGCGCCGAGGATCAGCCCGGCGAGCATCACCTTCCACAGCGCGTTCAGATTCGTGATGAGCGTATGCACGTCTACTCCTCCTACACCTGCGCCGACCGGGTGGACTGCCCCTGCGGCGCGGGCACGTCCGTGCTGTCCGGTGTGCCGGATTCTGCACCATCGACGCGCGGCGCGCTCTCCGGCTTAACAACCTCACCAGGGCCGCCCGGCGTGTCCTCCGGCCATTCGTTGACGTTGCTGGTGTCGACCGGATCCCGGCGCGAGCGAACATACATCAGCCCGGACAGGCCGAGCAGGATCGCGAACACCACGAGCACACCCGGCAGGCCGCCGATGAAGTGCGCGATCGCCCAGCAGGCCGCGCCGGCCAGACCGGCGAGCGGCAGGGTGAGCATCCACGCGACGACCATGCGACCCATCACGCCCCAGCGCACCTCGGCGCCCTTGCCGAGCCCGGTGCCGAGGATGGAACCGGTCGCGGTCTGCGTGGTGGACAGCGGCAGCCCGAAGTGCGCGGAGCTGAGAATGATGGCCGCCGACGCGGTTTCGGCCGCGAGACCCTGCGGCGACTCGATCTCGACCAGGCCCTTGCCGAGGGTGCGGATGATCCGCCAGCCGCCGAGGTAGGTGCCCGCGGCGATGGCGATCGCACACGCGGCCATCACCCAGATCGGCATCTCCGCGTTCTTGGTGAGCGTGCCGTGCGCGACCAGGGCCAGGAAGATGACGCCCATCGTCTTCTGCGCGTCGTTGGTGCCGTGCGCCAGCGAGACCAGCGAGGCCGAACCGATCTGACCCCAGCGGAAACCGGCCTCCACCTTGTCCGGGTCGGACTTCTTGGTGATCCGGTAGACCAGCCAGGTGCCAAGGGCCGACACCAGCGCCGCCACGATCGGGGCGAGCACGGCCGGCAGAATGATCTTGGTCAGCACGCCGTCCGAGCCGGCCGCCCAGATCACGCCGCTGAAGCCGAGCGCGGCGAGGGTGGCGCCGATCAGGCCGCCGAACAGGGCGTGCGAGGAGCTCGACGGCAGGCCGAACAGCCAGGTGAGCAGGTTCCACAGAATGCCGCCGACCAGACCGGCGAACACGATGATCAACAGGTCGTGCCCCTGCACCGCGTCGAGCCGGACGATGCCCTTGGCCACGGTGGCGGCCACTGCGACGGAGAGAAACGCGCCGACCAGATTCAGCACCGCCGACAACGCCACCGCGACCCGTGGCCGCAGCGCACCGGTGGCGATCGAGGTCGCCATGGCGTTCGCGGTGTCATGGAAGCCGTTGGTGAAATCGAATGCGAGTGCCGTGACGATGACGATCAGGAGAACCAATAATTCGACGGTCACATGTCCAGTGTGCGGCACAGGTCAATAGGATTGCCAGGTGGTTGCGGTTCACCGCGCGTCGCCGATGGGTTAAGTTGGACCCTGTCCTCTATCGGCCCGGATGCGGCAGCTATCAGCCGAATCGCGTGCAGCCCTGCGGCACCGGTTTACCGGCGAATCGATCCTCGATCCAGGCGTAGGCGCCCGGAATTCCGCTGGTGCTGACGATGAAATGTTCACCGAGATATACCTGAAAATCCACCTGGGTACCGCCTCGGCACCAGTCCCGATACAGGTTCTCGGCGCCGGCCAGCGGCACCCACCATTCGTTCAGTCCGTGGTACAGGAACACCGGAATGGTCGGCGGCAGCGCACCGAGCCGGTTCTCGGCCAGAATGTCCCGGATGAGCGGCAGCTCGGTCGGCGCGGGCACATCGGTGAGCGCCTGCACCGGAATCGGCGCGACGACCCCGACCGCCTCCTCGTGCGCCATGCAGAAATCCTTGCCGATGCGCGCGAGCCGCCAGCCGTTGTCGTTCATCAGGCCGAGCATCTCCGGATACTCCCGCGCCATGCCCAGGGTCGCGGCGAGGAAGATTCCGGAGGCGAGGGGCTTGCCGTTCATGGTGTGCAGCAGCATCTCGAAATCGGCGGGCACGCCGCCGAACGCGACCCCGACGAGATTCAATTCCGGTGCGTACCGCGGCGCCAGCTGCGCGGCCCACGCCGACGCGATGGCGCCGCCGGAATAGCCGGTGATCGCGGTCGGCGCTTCGGGCACCAGGCCGAGTTCCGGGGTCCGCACCGTGGCCCGGATCGAATCGAGCACCGCGTGCCCGGCCATCAGCCCGGCCGCGTACGCCTGACGCGGTCCCTGATGGTCCGGCACCAGCACGGCGAAGCCCTTGTTCAGTGGGATCTGCGCCATCCACAACTTGCTCGACACCATGCGCAGCTCGTAGGACGGCGCGCAGTTGTTGCCGAGCGAATCGATCGCCGGATTCAAGGTCACCAACGGACGCGGTCCCGGCCCGGTCCACGGCGTGGCCGGCATGAGCAGGGTGGCGACCACCGGGACCGGCCTGCCCTTGGCGTCGTTCGACCGGATCAGCAGCTCGGTCGAGATCAGCGGCACCCCGGTGACGCCGGTGCCACCGGGACGGGACGCGAGAACCGTTCCCGGCGCCAGAGATTCGAAGCCGACCGGCGGCGTGTAGAACGGATCGCCCAGCGGGGTCGGCATGGCGTCGGCGATCTCGCGGGACGGAAACAGCAGGTCATCGATCGGATTCGCGTGCGCCAAGGTGCCCAGCACCGCGCTCACCGCCACGACCGCGACCAGCGCCATCGCGCGCAGCCGCCACACCATTGCACCCAACCGTCTTCCCCGATCCCGAAGCAGCGCTCTGCCGAACCCACTGCAGTCTGACCCGCCCCCGGTCCCCTGAGGAGCCCGTACTTGCAGTGGCAGAGCAATCCTCGCACCGCGCGCCCGCTACCGCTGGACATCGCCGAGACTGCCGCGAGTCGGCTACGAAAGCAGCGCTCGCACCGTGTCGATGGTGTCGGCCTCGCCCGGTTCCTTGTCGGGGCGGTAGCGGACCACGCGGGCGAAGCGCAGCGCGACGCCGCCGGGGTAGCGCGGACTGACCTGCACTCCGTCGAGGGCGATCTCGACGACGAGTTCCGGCCACAGGTAGACGGTCTGCTCGTCGCGGGCGCGTTCGTGGCGCGGGAATTCGGCGGTCTGCCACTGCAGTAGCGCGTCGGTGAGGCCCTTGAAGGTCTTACCGACCATGACCGGTTCGCCGGTTTCCGGATCGCGGGCGCCGAGGTGCAGGTTGGACAGGTAGCCGGTGCGGCGGCCGTAGCCCCATTCGGCACCGAGGACCAGCAGGTCGAGGGTGTGCGTCGGTTTGATCTTCTGCCAGGCCCGGCCGCGCCGGCCCGCCGCGTAGGGCGCGGACAGCGACTTGATCATCACGCCCTCGTGGCCCGCGGCGAGCGCGCCGTCGAAGTATTCGGCTGCGGCCTCCTCGTCAGGACGGATCAGGGCCGGAATGCTGTGTGCGGAGGCCACTTCGGTGAGCGCGGCGCGGCGTTCGGCCAGCGGGGCGTCGAGCAGGTCCACGCCGTCCAGGTGCAGGCAGTCGAAGAAGTACGGATGCAGCAGCAGTTCCCGGGTGGAACTCACCTCGGCGAAGCGGCTCATCGTCTCCTGGAACGGGCGCGGGCGCCCGGCATCGGTGAGCGCCAGGGTTTCCCCGTCGAGCACCACGCTGGTGCAGTCGAGCCCGGCCACCAGCTCGACCAGTTCCGGCACGCCGGCGGTGATGTCGCGCAGCGTCCTGGTGAACACCCAGACCCGCGCACCGTCGCGATGCACCTGGATCCGGGCGCCGTCCATCTTGATCTCGACGCTCACGTCACCGCCGAACTCGGTGAGCGCGCCGTCCAGCGTCGCGCCGGGCGAGGCGAGCATCGGCTGGATCGGCCGGCCCACCTCCAGCCGGAATTCGCCGAGCGCCGCGACGCCGCCGGTCAGCGCGGCGATCGCGGTCACCGGCAGCCGGCCGGACAGCATGTACGCGCGGCGCACCAGGTCGGCGGGCACGTCGGCGGCCACCGCGACCGCCTCCAGCACGATCGCGGTGAGTGCGCCTTGCCGCAGTTCACCGGTCAGCAGGCGCAGCAGGAACGACTGCTCATCCGCGGTCGCGGCGCTCCACAGCTCGGCGAGCAACGCCTTGCGCCGGGCCGTCGATCCGGGGCCGGAGGTCTCGGCCAGCTCGGTCAGCGCGGAGTCGACCGCCGAAACCGCCAGCGTCGCAACGGGTGCCGGGGTAGTGTCCACGGCAGCGAGGGTGCGCCAACCGGTGCCGATCCGGCCCTGCTGTAGCTCGCCGGACGCCCACGCGACGACCGGCGCGAGTTCGTCCGGTTCGGCGGCGGTCAGCAACTGGGCGAAGGCGGCGATCTTCGTCTTGCGTGACCTGGTCGCGCGCACCGTCGCCGAAGCCTGGACGACATGGGAGAACAACACTCGTCGACGGTAACGCCTACCTGTGACACAAAGCTCAGCAGAACTGCTAATTACCCATTGGCACGGTTGCGAAAACGCCCATAAACTGGACGCATGGCCAAGACTTACGTCGGGGCGCGGCTTCGTCAGCTGCGGACCGAACGGGGGCTGAGCCAGGTCTCACTCGCCCAGAAGCTGGAGATCTCGGCGAGCTACCTCAATCAGATCGAACACGACGTGCGCCCGCTCACCGTTGCGGTACTGCTGCGGATCAGCGAGGTGTTCGGGGTCGACGCGACCTTCTTCTCCTCCCAGGACGACACCCGGCTCATCGCCGAACTCCAGGAGGTCGTGATGGACCAGGAGCTGGGCATCGAGGCCGACACCCAGGAGATCGCGGACATGGTCTCCGCGCACCCGAGCATGGCGCGCGCGCTGGTCAACATGCACAACCGCTATCGCAACACCTCCGCCCAGCTGGCCGCCGCCACCGAGGACCGCTTCGCCGACGGTTCGGGCAGCGCGGCGATCAGCAAGCCGCACGAGGAGGTTCGCGACTTCTTCTATCAGCGGCAGAACTACATCCACGAATTGGACACCGCCGCAGAGGAACTCACCGCGCGCATCCGATTCCACGGCGGCGACGTGAACAGCGAGGTGGCGCGGATCCTGCGCGCGCACGACGTGCGGATCGTGGAGCGCATCGACCTCGGCGAGGGCGTGCTGCACCGCTACGACGAGACCACCCAGCGGCTGGAGATCGCGCCGCACCTGTCCGGTGGCCAGCGCACCTTCAAACTCGCCGCCGAGCTCGCCTATTTCGAATGCGGCGAGCTGCTCGAAAAGCTGGTCGAAGAGGGCAATTTCGCCTCCGAGGACACCCGCAAGCTGGCCATGCTGGGGCTGGCGAACTACTTCGCGGCGGCGACCGTGCTGCCCTACACGCACTTTCACGAGGTGGCCGAGGACTTCCGCTACGACATCGAGCGGCTCTCGGCGTTCTTCACCCAGAGTTACGAGACCATCTGCCACCGGCTTTCGACCTTGCAGCGACCCAAGCTGCGCGGCGTCCCGTTCTCCTTCGTCCGGGTGGACCGGGCCGGGAACATGTCGAAACGCCAGTCCGCCACCGGTTTCCACTTCTCCGCCAGCGGCGGCACCTGCCCGCTGTGGAACGTGTACGAAACCTTCGCCTACCCCGGCAAGATCATGACGCAGATCGCCCAGATGCCCGACGGCCGCAAATACCTGTGGGTCGCCCGCACGGTGGAGCGCCGCGCCACCCGCTACGGCCAGCCGAGCAAGACCTTCGCCATCGGCCTCGGCTGCGAGCTCCGGCATGCGGGCCGGGTGATCTACGCCGACGGCATCGATCTCGACGAGGTCCAGGCCACGCCGATCGGGGCAGGCTGCCGCGTCTGCGAGCGCCTGAATTGCCCGCAGCGTGCGTTCCCGCCGCTCGGCAAGGTCCTCGACATCAGCGAGCACCGCAGCTCGGTCTCGCCCTACGTACTGAAGTAGCCCCGAAGCCGTTGCGGGACAACGGGCACAAGGCCGACATCGCCGGATCGCGATGTCGGCCTTCGCCGTTGGGCGGATGCGGCTGGCTAGGCCACGGCCAGTGCCCGCCGTTGAATCCGCAGCCCGACCAGGGTCATGGCCAGCGCGAGCACAAGCAGCGCGGCCAGGGTCCAGGCCAGAGCCGAGAAGCCGTGCGGCGCAGCGGCCGCCGCGACCAGCGGGCCCACCGTGGCGCCCACGTAGAAGCTGAACATCGCGACCGACATCGCGGCGGCCCTGGATTCGCCGCCGAGCTCGCCCGCGCTCTGCAGCACGGCGGGACCGATCACGCCGAGGCCGCCGACCAGAACCGCGAGCAGGATGGTCAGCACCGCCAGGTGCGACCCCTCGAAAGTGGCCGCCACCATCGCGGCCGCCGCGACCAGGACACCGAGCATGATCTGGTAGTGCTTGGTCAACCGGGCCAGCGGGATGGCCAGCAGCGGCAGCGCCACCATCACCGGGAGCGCGCCCGCCCGCAGGGCCAGCAGTTCGCCGGAACCCTTGACCACACCGGTGAGCTCGAGGCCGGTGTAGACGCCGACCATCACCGCCATGCTCATCGAACCGGCGACCAGCATCGGCAGCAGCGGGCGGATGCGCAGCACCGCGGGAATGGCGGCGTAGCTGTGCCGCAGCGGCAGCTCACGCCCGGCCGGGACGTCCTCGAGCATCACCCGGCGCAGCACGACCGCGAGCACCGCGAAGACCACGGCGGACCCGATGAACATGGTGCGCCACGGGAACGAGGCGACCACGGCCTGCGAGACGATCTGCGCGATCACCGTCGCGGCCAGGAACGAGGTGGCCACCGACATGGTCGCCACGGCTCGGTGCGCGGGCGTGACCCGGGTGGCGACATAGGCCATGATCGCGGGCGGAATGGACCCGACCACCAGGCCCTGCACGATGCGCAGGGCGACCGCGACCGGTGCGCTGAACGCCAGGCCGGTCAATAGGGTGACCACCGCGGCGACGAGCATGCCGGTCATCAGGACCCGGCGGTGCCCGTAGCGGTCCGAGAGCGGGCCGAACAGCACGAAACCGCCCGCGTAGCCGAAGGCGAACGCGCTGATGATCCAGGTCATCACGCCGGAGCCCACATTCCAGTCCGATTTCATGGCCGCGAACAGGGGAATCGGCACGTACATCTGGCCGGTCGCGAGCAGCGCGGCCAGCACGAAAACGGGCACGGTGCGCGCGGTGTGGGCGCGCGAGGGGGCGCCCAGGGCGGGCGCGGCGGCCGGGGTACCGGTCGTGAGCGGAAGAGTCGGCGTAGCCATGACGATGACAGTAGGACCGCGAGTGATCGGTTGTCAACCAAATAGTTGGTTTAAACGGATGGTAAAATCATGGACCATGACGGCCACGATCAAACGCAGCGACGCGACCAAACAGGCGCTATTGCGTGCCGCGCGGGACGAATTCGCCGAATACGGCCTGGCCGGCGCGCGGGTAGACCGCATCGCCGAGGCCGCCGGGGTGAACAAGGAACGCATCTACGGCTTGTTCGGCAGCAAGGACAAGCTGTTCGACGTCATCTTGATCGACACCATGCGCGAGTTCATGGACGTGGTCCAGCCGTTGACCGAGACCGACCCCGGCCGCTACATCGGCAAGCTGTTCGACTACCACAACAACAACCCGCAACTGCTGCGCCTGCTGCTGTGGGAGGGCCTGCACCGCGGCGTCGACGCGCACGACATCGACGGCTGGCGCGCCCAGCACTACGAGCAGAAATTCGACCGCGCCATCGAACAATTCGGCATCGACGCGCAGTACGCCGGGCGATTGCTGCTCGCGCTGTGCGGCATGTCGAACTGGAGCCTGGCCGTGCCGCAGACCACCCGCCTGCTGCTCGGCAACGCCGCCGAGGACAAGGCCGCGACCCGCGAGTTCATGCAGGAGTTCGCCAAGGCGGCGATGGCGAACCTGCCGCCCGCGATGAAGGCGGACGTGGCGTCGTCAGCACCGGAAGCCGCGCCGGTCAATGCCTTGACTACCCAGGCAGACCAGCCCACCAGGGTCGACCGAGCGGCCCAACGCCTGCGCGAGGCCCAGGCGGCCGCCGAGACCGCCCGCGACGAGCTCGCCGCCGCCCTGCGCGAGGCCCACGCGCAGGGGACCACCGCCAACCAACTCGCCCGCGACGTCTCCGGCACCCTGTCCCGGCCGGTCGTCCTGAAACTGCTGGCCGAGTAACTCCCTGCCTCCGCATAACGATCGAAGGCGCCCTGCCAGCCGTGTGAAGGGCGCCTTCGATCAAGCGGAAGTCCGGCTCAGAAGGCCGCTTCGTCCAGCTTCATGATGTCGGTGTCGATGGCGGCGATGATCGCCGCGTTGGCGGTCAACTGCGGCAGCACGTTCTTCGCGAAGAAGCTTGCGGCGGCCACCTTTCCGGCGTAGAAGTCGCGGTCCTTCGCCGGTGCGTCCCCGGCCAGTGCGGCGGCCGCGATCTCCGCTTGCACCAGCAACCGCCAGCCGATGAGCAGGTCGCCGACGGAGAGCAGGAAGCGCACCGAGCCGAGGCCGACCTTGTACAGCTCGGCCGAATCCTGCTGGCCCGCCATCAGATAGCCGGTCAGGGTCGCGGCCATGGCCTGCACCTCGCCCAGAGCCGTACGCAGCAGCTCGCGTTCGGACTCGAAGCGCCCGCTCTTGGTCTCCAGGAACGCGGCGATCTGCCCGGTGACGTGCCCGATCGCCACCCCCTTGTCCCGAATGATCTTGCGGAAGAAGAAGTCCTGCGCCTGGATCGCGGTGGTGCCCTCGTACAGCGAGTCGATCTTCGCGTCCCGGATGTACTGCTCGATCGGGTAGTCCTGCAGGTAACCCGAACCGCCCAGGGTCTGCAGCGATTCGGTCAGATACTCGTAGGCCCGCTCGGAACCGACGCCCTTGACGATCGGCAGCAGCAGATCGTCGACGCGGTGCGCCAATTCGGCGTCCGCGCCCGAAACCAGCTGTGCCACATCGGGATTCTGGTGCGCCGCGGTGTAGAGGTACACCGCCCGCAGCCCCTCGGCGTACGCCTTCTGCAAGGCCAGGCTGCGCCGCACATCCGGGTGCCGGGTGATCGGTACCCGCGGGGCGGCCTTGTCGGTCATCTGGGTCAGATCGGCGCCCTGCACGCGTTCCTTGGCGTACTCGAGCGCGTTGAGGTACCCGGTGGACAGCGTGCCGGTGGACTTGATGCCGACCACCATGCGCGCGTTCTCGATCACCTGGAACATCTGCGCGATGCCGTTGTGCACGTCACCGACCAGCCAGCCGACCGCGGGCACGTCGCCGCCGAAGGTCAGCTCACAGGTGGGCGAGGACTTCAGGCCCATCTTGTGCTCGAGGTTGGTCGCGAATACGCCGTTGCGGGCGCCGAGCTCCAGCGTCTGGGCATCGAAGAGGAACTTCGGCACATAGAACAGCGACAGGCCCTTGGTGCCGGGGCCCGCGCCCTCGGGGCGGGCGAGCACCAGGTGGAACATGTTCTCCGCGGTGTCGCCGACGTCGCCGCCGGAGATGAAGCGCTTGATGCCCTCGATGTGCCAGGTGCCGTCGGGCTGCTCGATCGCCTTGGTGCGGCCCGCCCCGACATCGGAGCCCGCGTCCGGCTCGGTCAGCACCATGGTGCCCTGCCAGCCGCGCTCGTACCCCTCGGTGGCCCAGTGCTTCTGCTGGTCGTTGCCGACGTTGTAGAGCACCGCGGCCATTACCGGGCCCATGTTGAAGAAGCTCGCCGCCGGGTTGGCGCACATGATCATCTCCTGGACCGCCCACACCACCGCGGCGGGCGCGGGCGTGCCGCCCATGCCCTCCGGCAGCCCGAGCCTGCTCCAGTCGGCGTCGTGCACCGCCGTGATGGTCTTGCGCAGCGCGTCCGGCACCGTGACCGAGTGGGTGTCCGGCACGAACGCCACCGGATCGCGGTCGGCCGCGACGAAGGACTCGGCGATCGGCCCCTCGGCCAGCCGCTTCACCTCGGCCAGGATCTCGCGCACGGTATCGGAGTCGAGATCACCGTAGGCGCCCGTGTCGAGCAGCTTGTCCAGCCCGAACACCTCGAAGAGGTTGAATTCGATGTCACGCACGTTCGCCTTGTAGTGACCCACGACGGTCCTCCCAGGTTTCGGCCGTTTTGACGATGTACAAACGCAGCCTGCCGTACCGCGGCGACGCTACGCAACCGTAGGCTCGCCGCCACCTCACCGAGGTTCACCAGACGGTAACCGCAAAGGTTCACACGGCCGAAACACAGGCAACGGACTCGTCACCGAGAGATATTCCGGCGCAACAACTTCTGTCTAACGTTCGCACCACGAATACACCGCCTGTATACATCCCGGTCGACAGCTCTGACCGGGGCAAAGGCGGAGGTGTTCGCCGCGGTGCACGTCGTGCCGCCGAATTACCTGATGAAGTGAGAAGGGTCCCGCCCCATGTCAGATTCCCGTGCCATCCATCGATCCCGCTCCCGGCGCATGGCCAAGGCGATGGCGGTACCCACCGCGGTAGCGCTCGCCGGTTTGTTGCTGACCGCCTGCGGCGCCAAGGACGACGCAACGACCACCGGCTCGAACGCCGCCTCCTGCGTGGACACGTCGAAGGACTCGATCAAGGTCGGATCGCTGCACTCGCTGTCCGGCACGATGGCCATTTCCGAGGTCACCGTGGCCAACTCGACCAAGCTGGCGGTCGACCAGATCAACGCCGCGGGCGGGGTGCTCGGCAAGAAGATCGAGCTGGTGCTCGAGGACGGCGCGTCGGACCCGAAGACCTTCGCGGAGAAGGCCGAGAAGCTGATCAGCTCCGACTGCGTCGCGGCGGTGTTCGGCGGCTGGACCTCGTCGAGCCGCAAGGCGATGAAGCCGAAGTTCGAGAGCCTGAACTCGCTGCTCTACTACCCGGTGCAGTACGAGGGCCTGGAGGACAGCAAGAACATCTTCTACACCGGCGCGACCACCAATCAGCAGATCATTCCGGCACTGGACTACCTGAAGCAGAAGGGCATCACCTCCCTCTACCTGGTCGGCTCCGACTACGTCTTCCCACAGACCGCCAACCGCGAGATCAAGGCGTACGCGAAGGCCAACGGCATCGAGATCAAGGGCGAGGACTACACCCCGCTCGGCTCGACCGACTTCTCCACCATCGTGAACAAGGTGCGGACCGCCAAGGCGGGCGCGGTCTTCAACACGCTCAACGGCGACTCGAACGTGGCGTTCTTCCGTGAGTACACCAACGCCGGCCTCAAAGCCGCTGAGATGCCGGTGGTTTCGGTGTCCATCGCGGAGGAGGAGGTCGCGGGCATCGGCGCGCAGAACATCGCCGGGCAGCTGACCGCGTGGAACTACTACCAGACCGTGGACACCCCGGTGAACAAGAAGTTCGTCACCGACTACAAGGCCGCGTTCGGCGCGGACAAGCCGACCTCGGATCCGATGGAGGCCGCCTACGCCTCGGTCTACCTGTGGAAGAACACGGTGGAGAAGGCGAAGTCGTTCGCGGTGGCCGACATTCAGGCCGCGGCCGACGGCGTGACGTTCGAGGCGCCCGAGGGACTGGTGACCGTCGACGGGTCCAACCATCACATCACCAAGACCGCGCGGATCGGTGAGATCCGGCCGGACGGGCTCATCTACACGGTGTGGGACTCGGGCAAGGCGGTTACGCCGGACCCGTACCTCAAGTCCTACGAGTGGGCCAAGGGCCTCAAGTAATTCGCCCGATCGGTGTGGGGTGGCCGTGATCTCACGGTCGCCCCGCACCGGCCCGATATCCGAGGAGTCCGCATGGACGTCGTGATCGGCCAGCTCTTCACCGGGTTGAGTCTGGGATCAATTCTGTTGCTCGCCGCGCTCGGCCTGTCGTTGACCTTCGGTCAGATGGGCGTGATCAATATGGCGCACGGCGAGTTCATCATGGCCGGGTGCTACACGACTTATGTGGTGCAGAAGGTCATTTCGTCGGCAGGCGTCTCGCTGGTGGTGTCGTTGCTGGTCGGTTTCCTGGTGGGCGGCCTGCTCGGCGCGGCACTGGAGATGGGGCTGATCCGCTGGATGTACGACCGGCCGCTGGACACCCTGCTGGTCACCTTCGGTGTCGGGTTGGTGCTGCAACAGCTGGCCAGGGACGTCTTCGGCGCGCCGGCCAAGAATGTCGTCGCGCCGGAATGGCTCAGCGGCGGCGTCACCATCCTGGGCGCGGTGGTGCCGAAGAGCCGGATCTTCATCCTGGTGCTCGCGGTCGCCGCGGTGATCACGCTGGCCACGGTGCTGAAGACGACGCCGATGGGACGGCGCATCCGGGCCGTCGTGCAGAACCGCGGCCTGGCCGAAACCAGCGGCGTATCAAGTCGTTTCACCGATATCAGCACGTTCTTCATCGGCTCCGGCCTGGCCGGGGTCGCCGGGGTGGCGCTCACGCTGATCGGCTCGACCAGCCCGACCATCGGGCAGAGCTATCTGATCGATGCCTTCCTGGTGGTGGTGATCGGCGGACTCGGCCAGATCAAGGGCACGGTGATCGCGGCGTTCGCGCTCGGCCTGCTCAACTCCTACATCGAATACTCGACGACCGCGTCGATCGCGAAGGTCATCGTGTTCGTCGTGATCGTCATCTTCCTGCAGGTGCGCCCGCAGGGCCTGTTCACCGTTCGCACAAGGAGTTTGGCATGACCACGCTGGTAGAACGGTGGCGCGCGCACTCGACCCTGACCGCGCTCGGCGGCTTCGGCATCGCCGCGATCCTGTTGTTCGCGGTCGCGCCTGCGGTGCTCAGCGACTTCCGGCTGAACCTGCTGGCCAAGTTCCTCTGCTTCGCGATCGTCGCGGTGGGTATCGGATTGGCCTGGGGGCGGGGCGGAATGCTGACGCTGGGCCAGGGGGTGTTCTTCGGCATCGGCGCGTACATCATGGCGATGCATTTGCAGATGGCCGACGCGGCGCGGCTCGGTAATGACGTACCGGAGTTCATGGAGATCTCCGGGATCCGTGAATTGCCCTCGTTCTGGCGGCCTTTCGCGTCCGGGCCGGTGGCGTTGATCGGGATTCTGGTGCTGCCCGCGCTGGTCGCGGCGGTGCTCGGGTACGGCGTGTTCAAGCGCCGGGTCAAGGGCGCCTATTTCGCCATCCTCAGTCAGGCGCTGGCGGCGGCGCTGGCCATCCTGCTGACCGGGCAGCAGGCCATCGGCGGGTTCACCGGGCTGTCGGACTTCCGCGCCTTCTTCGGGTTCAAGCTGTCCGATCCGGCGAACCGCAAGATGCTGTTCTTCATCGCGGCGGGCACGCTGCTGGTGGTGGTCGCCCTGGTGCGCCAGCTGATGCGCAGCCGGTACGGCGAACTGCTTGTGGCAGTGCGGGATCAGGAGGAGCGGGTGCGCTTCCTCGGGTACGACCCGGCCAACGTGAAGATCATCGCGTACGTGGTCGCCGCGTTCTTCGCCGGCATCGCCGGTGCGTTGTTCACCCCGATCGTCGGCATCATCTCCCCCGCCGACATCGGCGTGGTGCCGTCCATCGCGTTCCTCATCGGCGTCGCGATCGGCGGCCGGACCACCCTGCTCGGCCCGGTGCTCGGCGCGATCGGCGTGGCCTGGGCGCAGACCGCGTTCTCCGAGGAGTTCCCGTCCGGCTGGACCTATCTGCAAGGTGTGCTGTTCATCGTGGTGATCGGCTTCATCCCGGCCGGGCTGGCGGGCGTGTGGCCGATGCTGAAGAGCTTGCTGGACAGCAGATTCCGTCGTGGCACGCCGACCACCCCCGCGTCGGTCGTGGTCGAACCCCAGCCGGCGATCGAGCCGGAGAAGGTGGAGTCCCGATGAGCACGACCACACCCGAGCCGAAGCTCGGCGGCAATGCCGGCATGTCGAGCGAGTACCTCGAGATCCGCGGCCTCTCCGTCAGTTTCGACGGCTTCAAAGCGGTGACCGATGTCGATATCACTGTGCTGCAAGGCGATCTGCGCTTCTTGATCGGCCCGAACGGCGCGGGCAAGACGACGCTCATCGACGCGATCACCGGCCTGGTCCCGGCCACCGGATCGGCGCAGAAGACCGGCGTCGAACTGCTCGGCAAGAAGGTGCACCAGATCGCCCGGCTGGGCGTCGGGCGCACGTTCCAGACGGCGAGCGTGTTCGAACAGCTCAGCGTGCTGCAGAATCTCGACATCGCGGCCGGTGCGGGCCGCTCGGCGCGCGCCATGCTGCGCCGGCGCACTGCGGTGCTGCCCGGCATCGAGGAGGCACTGGAGATCACCGGCCTCGGTGATCTGCGGGACAAGCCCGCCGGGGTGCTCGCGCACGGCCAGAAGCAGTGGCTGGAGATCGGCATGCTGCTGGTGCAGAACGCGTCGGTGCTGCTGCTCGACGAGCCGGTGGCGGGCATGAGCGCCGAGGAACGCGAGGAGACCGGAAACCTGTTGCGCCGCATCGGCGGTGAACGCATCGTCGTCGTGGTCGAGCACGATATGGACTTCATGCGTTCGTTCGCCAGCTCGGTGACCGTGCTGGCCGGCGGCAAGGTGCTGAGCGAGGGCACCGTCGAACAGGTACAGGCGGATCCGAAGGTGCAGGAGGTCTATCTCGGCACGGCCGCGGCCATCGGCACCGCCCTCGAAGACGCAGGAACGACCGGAGATGCCACCGTGAAGGAGTCCGTCTGATGCTCGAGCTCATCGATATCCACTCCGGTTACGGCCGCAGCGAGGTGATTCACGGTGTGTCGGTGACGGTTCCGGACGACAGCGTGGTCGCCATCATGGGGCACAACGGCGCGGGCAAGACCACGCTGCTGCGCACCGCGGTCGGGTTGATCGGCACCAAGTCGGGACAGATCAGATTCGACGGGGAGCCGATCACCAAGCTGTCGCCGTCGCGGCGGGTGCGGCGCGGTCTGGCGTATGTGCCGCAGGGACAACAGAGTTTCCCGCAGCTGACCACCGCGGAGAATCTCCAGGTGGTCGCGGATGGGCGAAAGCGCGGCAAGGCGCTGATCGACGAATCCCTGGATCTGTTTCCCGCGCTGCGCGAACTGCTCGGCCGCAAGGCGGGCCTGCTCTCCGGCGGGCAGCGGCAGCAATTGGCGATCGCGCGGGCGCTGATCACCGAGCCGAAGCTGCTCATCCTGGACGAACCGACCGAGGGCATCCAGCCCTCGGTGGTCGCCGAAATCGAGCGCACCATCATCGATTTGACCCGGCGCGGCGGGTTGAGCGTGCTGCTGGTCGAGCAGCACATCGGCTTCGCGCTCCAGGCGGCGCAACGCTATTACATCCTGGCGTCCGGCCGGGTCACCTCCACCGGTGCGGGCGGTGCGGGTGCGGAGACCGCGGTCCGCTCGGCGATGGCGATCTGAGCTGACCACCATGCCGCGCCGGGGGCGGATCCCGTTGAGCGAGCGCGTGTATCACTCGCTGCGCCGGGATCTGGCCGCCGGCATCTTCGTGCCGACCGAACGACTCGGCGAGGAACGGCTCGCGGAGATCTACGGGGTGTCGCGCACCCCGGTCCGCGAGGCGCTCGCTCGGTTGCAGGCCGATGGGCTGATCGAGCGGCGCGCCGACGGCCTCTACCCCTACCGGCCGCGACTCGATGAGCTCGATCACCTCTATGAGCTGCGCATCGTGCTGGAGGCCAGGGGCATTCAGCGGGTCAGCCCGGATTCGCCCGAAACCGGTCGTCCCGCACACGATCTCGACCTGATCCGGGCCGAGCTGGACACCTGGCGCACGCTGCGCGACCACCCGCCGGAGCCCGGTCCGGCGCTGGTCGCCGACGAGCGGTTCCACACGACCCTGCTGACCGCGGCGGGCAATACCGCACTGGCGGAAGCGCTTACCGCGGTGCATAGCCGGGTGCGCCCGGTCCGCACCCTGGACGTGCCGACCCCGGATCGCATCGCCACCATGACCGCCGAGCACATCGCGATCGCCGAACAGCTGCTGTCCGGCAATGTGAAGGGCGCGCTGCACACCCTCATCACGCACATCGATATCTCCCGCGCACACGTCCTCGCCCGTGCGCAGCGCGCGCTGGAACTCACCAAACTGGCTCGGGCCGTGCGGGATTGACGCTCAGCAGTCCTGCTGGAACGGCCAGCACTGCTTCGGACGATAGGCGGGCGGCGACGGAGTGGGGCTCGTCGTGCTGGTTTCCTGCGGCGTCGGATGCGAGGAGTCGTGCACCAGCGAGTTGGCGATCACCCCGACCACCGCGAGCATCCCGACGACCGCGAGCGCGACCACGGTCCACCCCGCGTACGAGTGCGTTTTGGTCGCGACACCGGGGGTGGGCTCGACCCGCGGCTTGGGCGGGCGCGGGATGACGCTCGGCGACTCCTGCGCCACCTGCTCGAACCCGGCGTCGACCAGGTCGGCGCGCGACGGCGTGCGGTCGGCGAGACCGAGCGCGGTGCAGTCGCCGATCACCCGGTCGGCCGTCCACTTCCGCGGTCCGGCGGAGAAGCTCTCGAGGTAGATGCGCAGCTCGGTGGCGTCGGCGACATTGCCGACGACGACGTCCAGGCCCGGTCGCAGGTTGGTACGCGACGGCCGCACCACCGCCCCGCGGAACGGGATCAGCGCGACGGCGCCGCAGACGTGACCGGGGTCGATCAGCGCCCGCTCCAGCGTGGTCTTCACCGCCGAGATGCCGTGTTCCAGCCGATCCGACGGGCTGCCGGACGGCTCGTCCAGGTCCGCGTCGGCATCGCTGATCTTCCATGGACCGTCCGCGGCGATGCTGAGAATGCCGCTCTGCCTGCGCCGGAAGCCTTTGACCTCGAGCACGGTCAGCCCGCGCGGCGTCCAGATCACCGCATCGATGCGCCGATCGCCGACCGGCACGTCGATCATGGCGAGGGCCGCCGACGGATAGGAACGCAGACATTCGACGAACTCTTGTTCAGCACCCGAGAGTTGTGCCCCGGGCTTGACCCTCACCAGCATGTCGAGCTCGTCCGCCTCTCCGCGTCGTCAGGACGGGCAGATTGATGGTAACGGGGTAATCCCCAGGGTGCGCGGGCAATTGGCGACAGCCATCGATCCGGGCCGTACTCGCCGGTAGGCTGACGGCTCGGCCCGGTACCACCTGGCCGCCCACCCCCTCACGCGGAGGAGCCGACCAAGCATGGTTTCAGCGCTGCGACCACGCATCTCGCCCGGACGCCTGCGGGAGCTGGGCCCGATCAACTGGGTTGTCTGGCAGGTGTTGTCCAAGGCCGCGGGCACCGATGACGCGCACCTGTTCAGCACGCTCGGCCGCACCAGGGGATTGTTCCGCGGCTGGCTGCACTACTCCGGCAAGCTCATGCCCGGCGGCAGGCTGCCGCGGCACGAGTCGGAGCTGGTCATCATTCGCGTCGCGCACCTGACCGGGTGCGAGTACGAGATGGACCATCACATTCGGCTCGGCAAGCGGGCCGGGGTGACCTCGGAGATCCTCGAACGGCTGCGCACCGGGCCGGAAGCGCCGGGTTGGACGGACAAGCACCGGGCGCTGATCGCGGCCGTCGATCAGCTGGTGCGGACCCGCGATCTGGATGACGCGCACTGGGCGGCGCTGGCCGAGCATTACGACGAGCGCAGCTTGATCGAGATCGTGCTGCTGGTCAATCAGTACGAAGGGCTGGCGTCAACGATCACCGCCCTGCGGATCCAGCGCGACGGGGTCTAGCGCGCTTGTTGCATCTGCCCGGTATTCGCCTGCGCGTTTCCGGTGCGGGAGATCGAGAAGCGTGCGTGCAGTCGCAGGTGCTCAATGGTTTTCGATGAGGGTGGCCAAGCCGTCGAGTACTCGGGCGAGGCCGAAATCGTAGGCGTGGTCGGCGCTGTAGGCGGAGTCGTGGGTTCGGCCCGCGGTTGATCCGACACGGACCGCCACCGGGAATCGTTCCGCGTCGAAGACCTGCTCCAGCAAGGGCGCCGCGCGTTCCCACCATTGATGATCGGACATCGCGCTGTCCGCGGCGGCCCGCGCGGTGTCGATCGCGATGCGGGCGACCGAGGTGACGAAGCCGAGGACGTAGGTGAGCGACGCGTCCATCGTGACGTCGTCCAGGCCGAGGCCTTCGAAGGCCTGCAATTCGTGGTCGTATTTGGCGGCCATGCCCGGCCCGAGCGGCGGGCGGGTGGTCGGCAGGTAGGCGACCCACGGGTGGCGGGTGAGCATGGTGCGGTTCTCGGCCGCGATGCGCGCGACCCGTTCGCGCCAGGGCAGGCCGGACAGGTCGGCGCGGTCCATTTCGCCGTAGACCTGATCCACCATCAGGTCGATCAGCTCGGCTTTGCCCGGGACGTAGGTGTAGGTGGCCATGGGCGTCAGGCCGAGCCGGGTGGCGACGGCGCGCATGGTGAGCGCGGCGATGCCGTCCGCGTCCGCGATCTCGACGGCCGCCGCGACCACGGCGTCCACGCTGCTGCGTTGCTTCGGTCCGCGCACGGGGGCCGGACTGCCGGGCATCCGCCACAGCAACTCCAGCGTGCGCACCGGATCGCCGGCCCCGCTGCGATCCTGCTTTCCGCGCCGCCGCCCCGAATCGTCGTCCACCCTGCCTCCTCGCCTGGTCGCCCCGATCGTATCGGCGTGACCCAGGTCATAGTGCGGCCGCCCAGAAATTCTTCTACAAAGTACAGCGTACTAAGTATAAAATTAGTAGCACAGCTCCGAGGAGGACCCATGAACATCACCGCTTCTGCCATCTCGCTCAACGTCCCCGATCCGCTGGCCTCGGCGAAGTTCCTGATCGATCACCTGGGCTTCGTCGAGAAGATGTCGGCCGACGGGTTCATCTCGCTGGACCGCCCGGACGCCGGGCTCAACGTGATCTATCTGCGGACCGGACTGAAGTCGTTCAAACCGGAAAGCGCGGCGGGCAGCGCCGGCGAGGGCCTGCTGGTCGTGTTCGTAGTGGAGGACATCGACGACCAGTACGCCCGCCTCCAGGGCGAGGGAATACCGATCGTCACCCCGATCGAGACCGAGGAGTGGGGCGAGCGCTACTTCCAGATGCGCGATCCGAACGGCATCATCGTGCAGCTGGTGCAGTGGGTGTAGCCGCACAGCGCCCGATTTCCCGCACACCGAATCGTCGGCGATTCGCTGTGCGGGAAATCAGCGGGTGTGCGGCTCAGCTCAGGGCCGTGCGGAACACCTCGGCGGCGGGGGTGGACGGACGGCCGAGCAGCTTTTGCAGGTCGCCGCTGGTGACGTCGAGGAGGGCCTGCTGGATGCCCGCGTCCGCGTCGGCGAGGGCATGGGCGTAGTCCGCGGGCAGGCCGGCCTGCTGGAGGGCTGCGGCGTAGTCGGCCTGCGGGAGGTTCTGGTAGCGGACGGGGCGGCCGGCCACCGACGAAATCACCTCTGCCAGTTCGGCGTACGTGAGCCGCTCGTCGCCGCCCAGCTCGTAGACCTGCCCGGCACGCCCGTCGGTGGTAAGCACCTTCGCGGCCGCCTCGGCGTAGTCGGCGCGCGCCGCGCCGGCCACCCGGCCCTCGCCCGCGGCGCCGTTGAGGACGCCGGACTCGACGGCGTGCGCGAGGCCGCCGAGATAGTTCTCCCAGTACCAGCCGTTGCGCAGAATCGCGTGCGGCACAGTCGACTCGGCGAGAGCCGCCTCGCTGCCGATGTGCTCCTGCGCCAGAATCATCGGGTTCCGCGGTCCCTGCGGGATGCTGGTGTAGACCAGCAGCTCGACGCCCGCGCGCTCGGCGGCGCGAATGACGTTGGTGTGCTGCGCGACCCTGGCGCCGAATTCGTTGCCGGAGATCAGCAGCACCCGGTCGACCCCGGCCAGCGCGCGATCCAGCGATTCGGCGTCGTCGTAACTCGCCTGACGCGCGTCCGCGCCCTGCTCGGCCAGATCGGCGACCTTCTGCGGATCGCGCACGATCGCGACCACCGGCGTGGCGCCCTCGCGCAGCAGCGCCTGTACGACAAGACGGCCCAGCTGTCCACTGGCACCGGTCACTGCAACGGTCATCACTACCTCCATGGGCCTGTACGGTTCGTTAAGCACTAACTATTAGTAAGTACTATGCATTCATACACCACTTTGGTCAAGTTGGGTACTATCGGATGTATGAGTACGCAGCGCACCTCGTCGCCAGACCTGGACGACCCGTCGCTGGAACCCGACGTATTCGCCAGAAACTGCACGTCAAGGCCGGTTTTACAGAACATAGCCAGCCGCTGGGGCATCCTCGCCCTGGTCGCGCTGCGCGAGGGGTCCTACCGGTTCAGCGCGCTGCGCAGGCGGGTCGACGGGGTCAGCGAGCGGATGTTGTCGCAGACCCTGCAGGCCCTGGAACGCGACGGCATGGTGCATCGCGAGGTGCAGGAGACCATCCCGCCGCGGGTCGAATACACGCTGACCGAGCTGGGCGCCCAGGTCGCCGATCAGCTGCACGCGCTGGTCCTGGTGGTCGAGACGAACATGCCGAAAGTCCGTGACGCCCAAGCGGCCTACCACCGCGACTGAGCCGCCCGGGGGAAGAGACCCGGATCACCACCGGTTGAATACCGGCATGGAACTCGCCCGAGCAGTCGACTTCGCCCGCGACCACCGCAGGTCCGTGCTGACCACCATCCGCCGCAACGGCCGCCCGCAGCTGTCCAACGTGCTGCACGTGATCGGCGGCGACGGCACCATCCGCATTTCCATCACCGCGGACCGCGCGAAGTACCACAACCTGGTGCGCGAACCGTGGGCCGCCATCCACGTCACCCGCGAGGACTTCTTCGCCTACGCGGTGATCGAGGCCATCGCCTCGGTCACGCCGGTGGCCGAGGACCCGCACGACGACACCGTCGAAGCCCTCGTCGACTACTACCGCGCGGCGAACGGCGAGCACCCGGACTGGGACGACTATCGCCGCGCCATGGTCGCCGATCGCCGGGCCCTGGCCATCCTCACCCCGTCGCACGCCTACGGGATGCTCTGATCAGTGCCGCATCAACTCCGAGACGGTGACGAACTGGTAACCCTGAGCCCGTAGTTCGGCGACAATGCGCGGGACGGCGGCCAGCGCGGGTTCCGCCCACCGGTGCATGACATGCAGCAGGATGATCGAACCCGGCCGCGTCTCGCGCACGGCCTGCGCGGCGATCTCGTCGGCGGTCGCGATTTCGCCGGAGTCGGGTTCGACATCCCAGGTCACCGAGGTGCGATCGTGGTCGGACAGGTACTTGGGCAGCGACCAGAGCTTCTTGCCGTAGGGCGGCCGGAACGTAATCGGGCCCGGATAACCGGTTTTCGCGATCTCGGCGTCGGTGCGTTCGATCTCGTCCCGGACGGTGCGCGCGGAGCTGAAGACCATCCGGCGGTGGTGGTAGCTGTGGTTGCCGATCTCGTGCCCGGCCTCGGCGATCGCCCTGCCGTACTCGGGATGTGCCGCGAGATCACCGCCGACCAGGTAGAAGGTCGCCTTGATCTGTTGCTCGGCAAGCACTTTCAGGACGCCGGGCGCACGATCGGTCGGCCCGTCGTCCAGGGTCAGCGCCACCACTTTGTCGCCGGTGTCGACCCGGTTCACCAGCCGTCCGGCCAGCTGGAACGTGCGCGAGTTCGTCAGGTAGTACCCGCCGACCGCCACCAGCAGCAAGACGACAACCACCAGCGCGCCGCCGATCAGCCACTTCCGCATCATCGCTGTCTACCAAACCGGCGGCGGGACCACCAGACCTCGCCCACGAAAAACGGTGGCGCCCGGACCTTTCGGGCCGGGCGCCACCGTCGGGCTGTGCGACTGGGCTCAGAAGTTGATCATGTGCCCGGCGAGGCCGTGGAAGGCCTCCTGCAGGGCTTCGCTGAGCGTGGGGTGGGTGTGCACGTTGCGGGTCAGCTCGTTGATGGTGAGGTCCCACTTCTGCGCCAGGGTCAGCTCGGGCAGCAGCTCCGAGACGTCCGGGCCGATCAGGTGACCGCCGATCAGTTCGCCGTACTTGGCGTCGGCGACCAGCTTGACGAAGCCGGTCGGATCGCCGAGGCCGTGCGCCTTGCCGTTGGCCATGAACGGGAAGGTCGCCACCTTCACGTCGTAGCCTTCGTCGCGGGCCTGCTGCTCGGTCAGGCCGAAGCTGGCGACCTGCGGCTGGCAGAAGGTGGCGCGCGGCATCATCCGGTAGTCGCCCAGGGTGACCGTGTCCGCGCCCGCGATGGTCTCGGCGGCGACCACGCCCTGCGCCTCCGCGACGTGCGCGAGCTGCAGCTTCGCGGTGACGTCACCGATGGCGTAGATGTGCGGCACGTTGGTGCGCATGTAGTCGTCGATCGCGATGGCGCCGCGGTCGGTGAGCTCGACGCCGGCCGCCTCCAGGCCGTAGCCCTCGACGCGAGGCGCGAAGCCGACGGCCTGCAGCACCTTGTCGACGGTGACCGTCTCCACGTTGCCGGACTTGTTGTCCTTGATCGCGACGGTGACCTTCGAGCCGTCGTCGTCGATGGACTGCACCGCGGCACCGGTGGAGATGGTGATGCCGAGCTTCTTGTACTGCTTGGTGATCTCTTTCGAGACGTCCGCGTCCTCGTTCGGCAGCGCGCGGTCCAGGAACTCCACGATGCGCACGTCGACACCGTAGTTCTTCAGGACGTAGCCGAACTCCATGCCGATGGCGCCCGCGCCGACGATCAGGATCGAGCCGGGCAGGTCGCGGGTGAGGATCTGCTCCTCGTAGGTCACCACGTTGTCGCTGAGCTGGGTGCCCGGCAGCAGCTTGGTCACGGTGCCGGTCGCGATGATCACGTTGTCGAAGGTGACGGTCTCGGTGCCGCCCTTGGACAGCTCGACCGACAGCGTGTTCGCGTCGGTGAAGGTGCCCTTGCCGTCGAACTCGTCGATCTTGTTCTTCTTCATCAGGAAGTGGACGCCCTTGACCCGGCCGTCCGCCACCTTGCGGCTGCGATCGAACGCCACGCCGAAGTCGAAGTTCACCTCGCCCGAGATCCCGAAGGTCTTGGCCTCCTTGGTGAAGATGTGCGCCAGCTCAGCGTTACGCAGCAACGCCTTGGAAGGGATGCAGCCGACATTCAGGCACACACCGCCCCAGTACTTTTGCTCGACGATCGCGGTACGGAGGCCTAACTGTGCCGCACGGATGGCGGCGACGTAACCGCCAGGACCGGCACCGAGAACGACAACGTCGTAATGGGAAGTCACGACACCGAGCCTAACTCTGTCGCTACGAGTTGGCCCACCGGTCCCCCACAACACTGGGCCGTGGGCCACACCTGGGCGCAACTTCGGTGCTCACGCGGCGGCGAGAGTGGCGAATCAGACAATTCGGCGGGCCTGGGCCGGGTGTCGTACCCCGGCGCGATACTGGGCGGGTGGTGACTGCTGATGACGTGCGGCGGATCGCGATGAGCCTGCCGCGAACGACCGAGGCGCTGGTCCGGGACCGGGTGAAATACCGGATCGGCCGGATCGTCTATCTGGCGCTGTCCGCGGACGAGACCCGGATGGGTTTCGCGTTTCCCAAGGCCGAGCGGGTGGCGCTGGTCGAGGCCGAGCCGGACAAGTTCATGATGCCGCGGCCGGCGGACGAGCGGTACAACTGGGTCCGGGTGCGGCTGGCGGCCATCGATGAGGCAGAGCTGACCGAGCTGGTCGTCGAGGCGTGGCGGATGTGCGTGCCCAAGCGGGTGGCCGCCGAGCACCTCGGCTAGTCGCGCCAGACCTGCCGCGCGACGCGGGAGAAGTTACCGCCGAACACCGCCGCGCGCTCCTCGGCGCTGAATCCGCGCCGCGCCAGCACCGCGTCGAGACCGGGCACCCCGCTCGTCCCGAGCAGGTCCTCCGGCGGCACCCATTGCAGCGGTCCCCATTTGGTGTACGACTCGGGGAACAACTCCGGGTGGTCGGCGAGCATGTCGTTGAAATCGTCGGCATCGAACGAGTAGTCCGAGCCGATCCCGATGTGCTCGATGCCGAGCAGCTCCGCGCCGTATTCGACGTGATCCGCCATCGCCTCGATCCGCGCGGCGGCGTCATCGATGCCGTTGTGGCCCAGGAAGATACCCACTCCGTTCAGTCCGACCACACCGCCGGTGGCGGCACAGGCCTTCGCCTGCTCGTCGGTGATGTTGCGCGGGTGCTCCCACAGCGCGGCGAAATTCGAGTGGCTGTAGATCATCGGGACCTGCGTGTGCGTGGCCAGGTCGAGCCCGGTGCGCCGGGAACAGTGCGATCCGTCCGCGAACATGCCGACCTCGTTGAGCCTGCGCACCAGGTCCCGGCCGAAGGCGGTGAGCCCGGTGTCGTTCGCGTCGAGGCAGCCGCAACCCGCCAGGTTCGCGCTGTTGTAGGTCGGCAGCATCGAACGAACGCCCAACTCGTAGAACAACTCCACGTTGTCCAGATCGCCGCCGAGCGGACCCGAGTCCTCCAGATCGAAGGCCAGCGCGATGGTTTCCGGATCGCCGATCTCGGAATGGCTGTGCACCAGGCGAAATCGCCCGTCGGCGAGCGCGTCCGCGCGATACTGCCGGATCAGCTTCAGCGAATCCTCGGTCGAATGCGGCGAATACCCGGCATTCACCGAGAGATAGGACCCGAGTGGATAACGCGCGAGGTCCGCGATCCGCGCCGACGGCACCAACGGCAGACAGCAGTGCTGCTCCCACAGAAACGGCAAGAAAACCTCCTGGTCCGATCGGGCTCGAACCCGCGATCCTACTGAGCCGAGATCCGCTCCGCCGTAACGACATGTCCCATTCGCCCGATTCACCAAGTGCTCCATCCTTACTGCCTGAAGGCGGTGCGACATGCGTCGCGTACTTGTTCTCCTGGCCACCGTCATCGCAGTGGCCGCCCTCTGGATCGTTCCCGGGCCCGCCGCCGCGACGCCCTCCTACTGCGGGTTGGTGTGGGGTTCGCTCGAGCAGACGAGCCGGCCAGGGACCATTGCGCCGATCACCGGCATCCGCTCCGGCGAGCACGAATGTTTCGATCGGCTGGTCTTCGATATCGCCGGTCCGGCGGCCGGGTATCGCGTCGGGTACGTCGACGCGGTCACGATGGACGCGTCGGGTGCACCGGTTCCGCTGCGCGGGGGCGCGTTCTTGCGGGTCGTGGTCTCCGCGCCCGCATACGACGACGCCGGCCAGGCCACCTACCGGCCGGGGAACCGGAACGAACTGGTCGACGTCGCCGGATACCGGACCTTCCGCCAGGTCGCCTGGGCCGGATCGTTCGAGGGGCAGACCACGGTCGGCCTCGGCGTGCGCGGCCGGCTGCCGATGCGCGTGTTCACCCTCGACGGACCGGGCCACGGATCGCGCGTGGTGGTCGACGTCGCACACCACTGGTAACCCCCACGCCCCGATTTGCGCTGGTCGGCAACAATGAGGGCATGAGTGGCGTTGAGCTGAATGTGACCGACCCTTATCTCTGGCTCGAAGAAGTGACCGACGAGCGGGCGCTCGACTGGGCCCGCGCGCATAACAGCGTGGTGGTCGAGCGATTCGCCACCTCCGACCGGTTCCGCGAGCTCGAACAGCGCATTCTGGACATGCTCGACACCGACACCAAGATCGCCTACCCCGGCCGGCGCGGCAGCTGGCTCTACAACTTCTGGCGTGATGCCGAACACCCGCGCGGGCTGTGGCGGCGCACTACGTTCGCCGAGTACGCCAAGGAGTCCCCCGACTGGGACGTGCTGATCGATCTGGACGCGCTGGGCGCCGCGGAGGACGAGAACTGGGTGTGGGGCGGCGCCGCGGTGCTGCGCCCGGACCAGTCGCGCGCGCTGATCAGCCTGTCCCGCGGCGGCGCGGACGCCAAGGTGGTGCGCGAGTTCGACCTGACGACAAGGGAATTCATCGATCCGGCGGACGGCGGGTTCTTCCTGCCCGAGGCGAAGTCCGACCTGCACTGGATCGACATCGATGCGGTGTACGTCGGCACGGACTTCGGCCACGGCTCGCTGACCGACTCGGGGTACCCGCGCATCGCCAAGCGCTGGCAGCGCGGCACCGCGTTGGCCGACGCGGTCACCGTCTTCGAGGGCGAGACCGGCGACGTCGCGGTCTCGGCGGGCTACGACCGGACCCCCGGCTACGAGCGCCACTACATCGGCCGGGCCACCGACTTCTTCAACGAAGAGGTCTATCTGCTCGAAGCCGACGGCACTCTGCGGCATGTGGACGTGCCCACCGACGCCAGCGAGTCCTGGTACAAGAATTGGCTGCTGATCCGGCTGAAGTCGCCGTGGGAGGTCGGCGGCAACGCCTACCCGGCGGGCGCGCTGCTGGCCATCGACTTCGAGAAATTCCTCGCCGGCGCACGGGAATTCGAGGTGATCTTCACCCCGGACGCGCACACCTCGCTGCACGGCTACGGCTGGACCGAGAACCACCTGCTGCTGATCACGCTGGAGGACGTGCAGACCAAGCTCTACGTGGTGACGCCCGGCGCGGACGGCTGGCGCCGCGAATCGCTGGCCGACACCCCGCCGATGGCCACCACCAGCGTGATGAACCTCGACCCGCTCGAGGGCGGCGACGAATTCATGCTCACCACAAGCGGATTCACCACGCCGGCCACGCTGCTGGCCAGCTCGGTCGGCGGCGAGACCCGGCAGCTCAAGCAGGAGCCCGGCTTCTTCGACGCCGACGGCATCGAGACCGAGCAGTTCTTCGCGACCTCCGACGACGGAACGCAGGTGCCGTACTTCGTGATTCGGCATCGCGACCGCAAGGGCACGCCCGGCCCGACGGTGATGTCCGGCTACGGCGGCTTCGAGGTCTCGCGCACGCCCGCCTACAGCGGCGCGTCCGGGATGGGCTGGTTGGAACGCGGCGGCACCTGGGTGATGACCAACATCCGCGGCGGCGGCGAATACGGCCCGCAGTGGCACACCGCGGTGCAGAAGGCGAACCGGCACAAGGTCTACGAGGACTTCGCCGCGATCGCGAAAGACCTTGTCGCGCGCGGCATCACCACCGCCGATCAGCTCGGTGCGGTGGGCGGCAGCAACGGCGGCCTGCTCATGGGAGTGATGCTGACCCGCTACCCGGAACTGTTCGGCGCCATCGTCTGCCAGGTGCCGCTGCTGGACATGAAGCGCTACCACCTGCTGCTGGCCGGCGCCTCGTGGATCGCCGAGTACGGGGACCCGGACAAGCCGCAGGAGTGGGAGTACATCAGCAAGTACTCGCCGTATCAGAACGCGAAGGCCGACGTCGCCTACCCGCCGATCCTGCTCACCACCTCCACCCGCGACGACCGCGTGCATCCCGGCCATGCCCGCAAGATGGCCGCGCTGCTGGAGGAGCAGGGCCACGAGTTCTGGTACCACGAGAACATCGAGGGCGGCCACGGCGGCGCCGCGGACAACAAGCAGTCCGCGTTCCAGGCGGGCCTGATCTATGAGTTCTTCACCCAGATGTTGGTCGAACGGCGCGGATAACCGCTGGTTGCGAGGTTCCGGGCCTACGGTGTAGATATCGTCTACGTCGTAGACCTGGACCCGGGAGGAGAGCCGTCGTGGATTCCGGCAACGCCGTCGAGGTGACCCGCGCCCGACGCCCCCGGCGGGCGAGTCCGGCGCCGACGACGCGCACCACCTTGAACCGCGACTATATCGCCGCGGTCGCGCTGAGCCTCATCGATCGGACCGGTGTCGACGGATTTTCCATGCGCAAACTCGGGGGTGCGCTCGGCGCCGACCCGATGGCCGCCTACCGGCACTTCACCGATCAGCAGGACCTGTTCGACGGTATCGCCGCCGCGATGTTCGCCGAACTGGACATGGAATCCCTACCGTGGCAAGAACCTTGGCGCGACCTGATGCGCGCCTACGCGTACCGGCTACGGTCCACGTTGCGCAAGCACCCGAATGCGGTGCCGGTCTTCGCGACTCGCCAGGTGCGCAGCGAACTGGCCGTCGAGACCGGCAGCTGGATGGTGGAACACCTTCAGGGCGCGGGCTTTTCGGCGACGGTCGCGACCCAGCTGACCCGCTGTCTACGGGAGTACGCGATCGGGCACATCCTCAGCCACGCCATCGCCGCGGTGGCGGCGCAGCGCACCGAGCAGCCCGAACAGCCTACCGACACAGATCATTTCGACATCGGGCTGGACGCGATGCTGGACGGCTTCAGCCGCCACCTCGACCTCGGCCGGCCCGGCTAACGGTCGCGCAGCCACTTCTCGATCCGGTCGAGGGTGGTGCCGGGCTCGCGGATCCAGCCGTTGTGCCCCAACGGTTCCGGCTGATGCCAGGTGGTGATATCGGCCTTCGGCAGCTTCTCCAGCAGGTGCTCCGCCGAGCCGGGCGGGGTCAGGTCGTCGGCGGTCATGGTAATGGACAGGACGGGCAGCTTGAGCCGGGAGATCCGCTCCTCGTAGTCGATGTCGGCGCCGACCGGCTGGAACCGGCCGGTGCGGGCCAGCCGCGCCCAGTCCGCGATCAGCACCTTGGACTGGCGGCCGAAGCCACCCGCCGGGATCCGGTCGCCCGGCCAGAAGCCGGCCAGGCTGGCGGTCAGCGACGCGGCCGCCGTGCCGACCAGGATGCCCGGACTCGAAAGTCCCGGGTAGCCACGGTAATACGGCGTTCCGGAGGCGACCAGGATCAGCCCGCCGAGCCGGCCGCGGATCCGCGCGGCGTACATGACCGAGAACTGCCCGCCCATGCTGTGCCCGAGCAGATACGGCGTGCTGGCCGGGAAGCGGTCGCGCACCACCTCGAAGATCGCCGGGAAGTCGACCGAGACCAGCTCGTGGTAGCCGAAGGTGCTGGCGGCGCTGGGTTTCGGCGTGCTGTCGCCGTTGCCGCGCAGCTCACCGATCGCCACATCGAACCCGCGCGCCGCCAATCTTCCGGCGAACAGCTCGTAGTACCCGGCGGGTACGCCGAGCCCAGGCACCATCACCACCACCGGACGCGGCGCGTCCGGGGTGACCGGGTGCTTATGTGCCCCACCGGCCGGGATCAGCCGCACCGGAACCATGCTGCCGTCCGGCATTTGGATCGGAACCGTCTCCATCCCGGGCACGCTACCGTTCGCCCGCGAACCGTGCCCCGGCCGCTCGGTGGTTACGCCCCGACCGCTCCCATGATCACCCTGCTCAGCACCCGAATCACCTCGTCGAGCGGCGGGCGCGGATCCGATCCGCTCCAGGAGTCCACCACGTAGTTCACCGCGCCGATCACCGCGAGCACGCGCATCTCGTAGTCGCCGGTCGGGATCTCGCCCTGCATGGCCGCGTCCTCCGCGACCCCGGTGAGCAGCGAACCCCAGATCCGGCGCAGCTCGAGCCGGAACTTCTCCACCTTCGGGCCCGCACCGACCACCTCGACCAGGGCGACCCGCGCCTTGCGCGGATCCGATCCGATGGATTCGACATAGGCGCGCACGGACGCGTCGATGATCTCGAGCACGCCCGCCTCGGCCTTGCTCTCCATCGCCTTGGCGACCGCCTCGCGCGACTCGCGATCGATCTGCTCGTAGAGCTCTAGTAGTAGGGACTCGCGGCCGGTGAACTCCTCGTAGAACTGTCGTGAGGAGAGTCCGGCGTCCTTACAGATGGCGCCGACCGAACTATTGGCGTAACCGTCGCGCGCGAAGACCGTCAGGCCCGATTCCAGAAAACGCGCACGCCGCTGACGTTGCCGGTCCTCGACGGGTTGCCCGGCATACATTCGACCCGTATTCGCATCCTGTGACATTGGGCCAGACAATACAGAAGCCCGAGAAGCCCCTGACATGGATCGGGCCGTTGGTATCAACCCGCAACTGACCAGGCGTTTGCCGAAAGTTGGCAGGGTTGTAGCCAGTTCGGCAACCACTCACCGGGCGTCATCAGCGTCGCACGGACCGCAGGTTCATATGGTCGAACGATAGGGACACAAACCGTCGCGAGTTACGGTTCAGGCGGGACGAATCCATTGTCACTGACAGTTTGCCGAAACAGACGATACCGACCGACAGTACTGCCGGTCCGCGATTTTGACGGGAATTCATAGAATAATCTTCAACCGAACTGGACCACCGGTTACGTCTGATTCGTCCTGTCCGCCAACGGAGTTCGCGGACCGCGGCGCCGTCGGCGAATAGGTCGCCGAATAAAGGACACAGACCGCCGCTTGCCTACTTCTTTGGCGCCGTGGGGGTTTCGGGACGGACGGCGTCGTAGAGCTCCGCGCAGCGGGTGAGCAGACGCTCGAGCGTGGCGCGTTCCGTATCGGTGAATCCCTCCGCCACCGCCTGCTCCACCCGGACCGCGCGGGCGTCGGCGTCCCGCATCACGGCGGTGCCCGCCTCGGTGAGGCGGGTTTCGAGGATGTTCTTGTGCCAGGCGTGCGGGGTGCGCTCGATGAGGCCGCGCTCCTGCAGGTTGGTCAGCAGTGCGTTCATCGTCGGTGGCGTCACGCCGCACAGGCGAGCCAGCGCGGCGGCCGAGATGCCCGGGTTCTCGTCGAGGAACAGCAGGGCGGCGTACTGCGGAACGGTGACGCCCGCCGGCTTCAGCGCGGCATGTTTCGCCGTTTGCAGCGCCTGCTCGGCGCGCTTCACGTACGAGCCGACGCGCTCGGAGGAGTGCAGGGACGTCATTACCGCATGGTATCTGCCCGATCGAACGTAAGACTATTGACTGATGTTAGAACTCTAATCTATCTTCGTATCCATTCTTAGATGTTAATACGTCTAAGCGATAGACCTGATGAGAGGCACGAACCGTGTTCCACGCACCGCGTCGCCGTACGGCGACCATCGCCATCGCGCTGACCTGCACCGCAGCCGCGGCCTGCGGCACCACCGAGACCACCGCACAACCCGCCCCGGCCACCCGGTCCGTGCGCGTCAGCACGGCGTACGAGCTGCCGGGCGAGGGCGTCTACCCCGAGGGCATCGCCGCGGATCCGCGAACCGGTGACACCTACGTCGGCTCGTACGCCACCGGAGCCGTCTACCGGGCGACGCCAGGAACCAAACAGGCCGAGGTCTTCCTGCCGGCCGGCGCCGACGGCCGCAAGACCGCCAACGGCCTGCGGGTCGATCCGGCGGGCCGGCTGTGGGTGACCGACTCGACCGCCGGAGTCGCGGTGTACGACATCGCGACTCGCGCGTTGATCGCCCGGTTCGAGGTGCCCGGCCCGGCGCCGCGGTTCGTCAACGACATCGCCATCACGCCGGACGGCACGGCCTACCTGACCGACTCCAGCCGCGCTGTCGTCTACCGCGTCACCGCCGCGCAGGTGGCCGAGACCGCGGCGCACGGCGGACGGGCCGAGCTGTCAACGGCTTTCGACCTGACCGCGGCGGTCGCCCCGCACGCGGCCGACGCCTTCACCCTGAACGGCATCGTGGCCGATGCCGCCGGTCGCTACCTGCTGGTCGTCGACATGAACGCGGGCGAGCTGTTCCGCATCGCCATCGCCCCGAACGCCGCCGACCCGATCCGCAAGGTGAAGCTGAACGGCGGCAACCTGATTCACGGCGACGGACTGGAACTGCGGGACA
This sequence comes from Nocardia sp. NPDC056564, assembly GCF_042793755.1. Classification (NCBI taxonomy): domain Bacteria; kingdom Bacillati; phylum Actinomycetota; class Actinomycetes; order Mycobacteriales; family Nocardiaceae; genus Nocardia; species Nocardia sp. NPDC056564. Next base: position 123,487 of record NZ_JBHTUR010000007.1, on the reverse strand, counting down.
ACACCCTGTGGGTGGTGCAGAACACCGACAACGCCATCGCTCGCTGGAGCATCGGCGAGGACGGCGCCGGCGCGACCATGGATCAGCGCATTTCCGACGAATCTCTGGGCCTGCCAACCACTTCGGTGCACAGCAACAACCAGAACCTGGTCGTCGCTTCACAATTCGACAAGGGCGGGCCGATGGGACCGGGCACGCCGAAGCCCTTCACCATCGTCGCCGTCGAGGGCATCTGAACGTTATTCCTGAACCGGACTTGTAGATAGGTTAGCCTAACCTGTACAGTCGGATCCGAAGCACGCGGAAGGGACTCCGCAGACAGCCGAAAGCCGGTCCACCCGAGGGTGGACCGGCTTTCGGTTTCTAGCAGTGTTGCCGGGTGGCTGGACTCAGAAGTCCATGCCGCCCATGCCACCGGTCGGGTCGCCGGCAGGTGCGGCGGACTTCTCCGGCTTGTCGGCGACGACGGCCTCGGTGGTGAGGAACAGCGCCGCGATGGACGCCGCGTTCTGCAGCGCGGAGCGGGTGACCTTCACCGGGTCGGCGACACCGGCCGCGAGCAGGTCCTCGTACACGCCGGAATCGGCGTTGAGGCCGTGGCCTGCGGGCAGGTTGGACACCTTCTCGGCGACCACGCCCGGCTCGAGGCCGGCGTTGAAGGCGATCTGCTTCAGCGGAGCCGACAGCGCGACGCGCACGATGTTGGCACCGGTCGCCTCGTCACCCTCGAGCTTCAGGTCGTCCAGCGCGGGCGCCGACTGCAGCAGCGCAACGCCACCACCGGCGACGATGCCCTCTTCGACGGCGGCCTTCGCGTTACGCACGGCATCTTCGATGCGGTGCTTGCGCTCCTTGAGCTCGACCTCGGTCGCAGCGCCGGCCTTGATCACCGCGACGCCGCCGGCCAGCTTGGCCAGACGCTCCTGCAGCTTCTCCCGGTCGTAGTCCGAGTCGGAGTTCTCGATCTCGGCACGGATCTGCTGCACGCGGCCCTTGATGGCCTCCGCGTCGCCCGCGCCCTCGACGATGGTGGTCTCGTCCTTGGTGATGACGACCTTGCGCGCCTGGCCGAGCAGCTCGACACCGGCGGTCTCCAGGGAGAGGCCGACCTCTTCGCTGATGACCTCGCCACCGGTGAGGATGGCGATGTCGGCGAGCTGAGCCTTGCGGCGGTCACCGAAGCCCGGCGCCTTGACGGCGACAGACTTGAAGGTGCCGCGGATCTTGTTGACCACCAGGGTCGACAGGGCTTCGCCCTCGACATCCTCGGCGATGATCAGCAGCGGCTTGCCGGCCTGGATGACCTTCTCCAGCAGCGGCAGCAGGTCCTTGACGGTCGAGATCTTCGAGCCGACCAGCAGGATGTACGGGTCCTCGAGGACCGCTTCCTGACGCTCCGGGTCGGTGACGAAGTAACCCGAGATGTAGCCCTTGTCGAAGCGCATGCCCTCGGTCAGCTCCAGCTGGAGCCCGAAGGTGTTGCTCTCCTCGACGGTGATGACGCCTTCCTTGCCGACCTTGTCCATGGCCTCGGCGATGAGCTCACCGATGGACGAGTCGCCGGCGGAGATACCAGCGGTAGCAGCGATCTGCTCCTTGGTGTCGATCTCCTTGGCGGTGTCGAGCAGCTTGGCGGTGACGGCCTCGACGGCCTTCTCGATGCCGCGCTTCAGGCCGAGGGGGTTCGCGCCGGCCGCGACGTTACGCAGGCCCTCGCGCACGAGCGCCTGGGCGAGCACGGTGGCGGTGGTGGTGCCGTCGCCCGCGACGTCGTCGGTCTTCTTGGCGACTTCCTTGACCAGCTCGGCGCCGATCTTCTCGTACGGGTCCTCCAGCTCGATCTCCTTGGCGATGGAAACACCATCGTTGGTGATCGTGGGGGCGCCCCACTTCTTCTCCAGGACAACGTTGCGACCCTTCGGCCCCAGCGTTACCTTGACCGCATCAGCAAGGGCATTGAGGCCCCGCTCGAGACCGCGACGGGCCTCTTCGTCGTACGCAATTGTCTTGGCCATGGCGTTGTTGAGATCCTCCATGTGTATGGCTGACACACAGGACGACCACAGGTTGGATCGCCCCATTACGCTGGCCAGGTTCGGTGCCCGCGACGGACGACCGAGGGTGTCGATGGAACCCGGTCTCACCGTCCCGACCTGGCACTCACAGGTAGAGAGTGCCAATGCCATTTCTAGCACTCGGGGGTGCCGAGTGCAAGGTCAGGAATCAGGCCCGATCGTCTACCCGCAGGACCAACGCGACGAACGCGTCGGTCCGGCGTTCCTCCGGGGAGCGGGGCTCGCCGCCCTCCACCGTCACCAGCTCGGCATCGTGCAACAACAACTCCGCTTCGACCCGCATGATCGCCCGAATGAATGGGGGCGCCACCTCGGGGGGAAGGTCGCCGTTGACGACGTAGCTGCCGTCCGGTTGTGACTCCGTGGACACATAAGAAAGCGCACGCAGCAGATCGGCGCGTCGTTCCCCCGCGATTAGGTCGGAATCCGTTTCATCCGCCATTGCTATAGCTTAGCGGGCAACCATCGAGGGTAGGTTGCGGAGGGGAAATCATGATCAACTCCGCAGCCTCGGCGAAGGGGGACGGCAGTGGATGAACTGCCCTTCGGCTCGCTCTACCGGCACGACTTCGCGCGGGTCGCGGTGGCCGTGCCCCGGGTGCGGGTCGCCGACCCGGCCTACAACGTCGAGCAGACGCTGCTGCTGGCCCGGCAGGCGGCGGCCGACTCGGTCGTCCTGACCGTGTTCCCCGAGCTGGGACTTTCCTGCTATACCGCCGACGACCTGTTCCACCAGGACGCGCTGGACGACGCGGTACAGGCGGCGCTGGCGCAGGTGGTCGCGGCGAGCGCCGACATCGATACGGTGCTGGTGGTGGGCGCGCCGGTGCGGACCCAGGGACGGCTGTTCAACTGCGCCGTCGCGGTCTGCCGCGGCGTGGTGCTCGGGGCGGTGCCGAAGAGCTATCTGCCGAACTATCGGGAGTTCTACGAGAAGCGCCAGTTCGCGGCGGCCAGGGAGAACCTGGAAACGCACGTCACGATCGCCGGGCAGCGGGCGCCGTTCGGCGCCGATCTGCTGTTCACGGCGAGCAATCTCGACGGATTCGTGTTCCATCTGGAGATCTGCGAGGACGGCTGGGTGCCGTTGCCGCCCAGCGGCTATGCGGCGCTGGCCGGGGCAACGGTGCTGGTCAACCTGTCGGCGAGCAATATCGTCATCGGCAAGGCGGACTATCGCCGGGCGTTGTGCACGTCGCATTCGGCGCGCTATCTGGCCGCCTATCTGTATTCGGCTGCGGGACACGGGGAATCGACGACCGACCTGGCCTGGGACGGGCAGGCTCTGGTCTGCGAGAACGGCGACCTGCTCGCCGAGGGGGAACGCTTCGCCGACCACCCGCAGCTGGTCACCGCCGACCTCGATCTGCGCCGGCTGGCCGCGGATCGGCTGCGCACCACCAGCTTTGCTGACAATGTGCACGACCACCGGGATCGGCTGACCCGGCTGCGCCGGATCGAGGTGGAGTTGCCGATTCCGCCGGGCGCGGTCGAGCTTCGGCGCGAAATCGAGCGCTTCCCATACGTTCCCGCCGATTCCGCGGCGCGCAACGAGCGGTGCGCCGAGGTGCGCCACATCCAGGTGGAGGGGCTGACGACGCGGCTGCGGGCCACCGGGATCGAGCGGGTGGTCATCGGCGTTTCCGGCGGCCTCGACTCCACGCTGGCGCTGATCGTCGCCGCGGAGACGATGGACCGGCTCGGGCTGCCGCGCGCGAACGTGCTGGCGTACACCATGCCCGGGTTCGCGACCAGCACCAGGACCCGCACCGACGCGCACCGGCTGATGGACGCGCTCGGGGTGACCGCGCGGGAGATCGACATCCGCCCGTCGGCCACCCAGATGCTGCGCGACCTCGGCCATCCGGCCGCCGACGGCGCGCCGCAGTACGACATCACCTACGAGAACGTGCAGGCGGGTGAGCGCACCTCGCATCTGTTCCGGCTGGCCAACCAGCACAGCGCGCTCGTCATCGGCACCGGTGACCTCAGCGAACTCGCCCTGGGCTGGTGCACTTTCGGCGTCGGTGATCACATGGCGCACTACAGCGTGAACGCGTCGGTGCCGAAGACGCTGATCAAGTACCTGATCGCCTGGTCGGTGGAGACCGCGCAGTTCGGGCCGGCGGCGGGCGAGGTGCTCGCGTCGATCCTGCGCACCGAGATCTCGCCCGAGCTGGTGCCCGATGCGGATTCGTCCGCGCCGGGCCAGAGTTCCGAGGCCACCGTCGGACCGTACGAACTCCAGGATTTCCACCTCTACTATCTGCTGCGTTTCGGCTATCTCCCCAGTCGCATCGCCTATCTGGCCAGGCACGCGTGGTCGGACCCGAGCCGAGGGCACTGGCCGGAACTCATTCCCGCCGACCAGCGCAACGCCTACGACCTCGCCGCGATCAAGCACTGGCTGGCGGAGTTCCTGCGCCGATTCGTCCAGACCAGCCAATTCAAACGCTCGACGCTGCCCAACGCGCCGAAGGTCGGTTCCGGCGGCTCGCTCTCGCCGCGCGGCGACTGGCGCGCGCCGAGCGACGCGTCGGCCGCGGCCTGGCTGGACGAACTCGCCCGCAACGTGCCGCAGGACTGACCAGGCTGTCCGCCAAGACGATTCGGCTGGCGCCACACGGGGCATCGGCCGGGCGCGGACCGCGCACGGCCGGAGCGAACGCGGAGGTTCCGCTTATGGTGATCGGGTGAGTGAAGCACCCGGCTGGACCGCCATCGACGACGCGCTGCGGCCGTTGTACGGCGATCTCGAACCTTTCCATTGGGCCACCGATCACCGCTGGTCGCTCGGCGGACCCGACCCGCTCGACGGGATCAGCGCGTACTCACGCACCGAACCGGTACCGCACTGGCACTACATCAGTTACGGCATGACCGAGCTGTACGAGAAGGAGTGGGACAACCCCGACGAGTCCGGCTGGGGCTTCGAGTTCACCTTTCGGCTGGTCCGCGAGCCCACCGAGACCGAGCCGCCGGTGTGGCCCACGAACTTTCTGCAGAATCTCGCCCGCTATGTCTTCCAGTCCGGCAAGTGGTTCGAGCCGGGGCACACGATCAAGTCGAACGGGCCGATCGCGGCCGACCGGCCGAACTGCACCATCCAGGCCGTCGGCTTCATCGCCGACCCGGAACTCGGCACCATCGAAACTCCGCACGGGAGTATGCGATTCCTGCAACTGGTCGGGCTGACCATGCTCGAATACCGGGCGGCGCAGGGCGGAAAGACGCTGGCGTTATTGGCAGAACTGGCGCCGCAACTGCCGCTGTACGTCACCGATATCGAACGCGCGCCGCTGGTCTCCGAGCCGAAACCGCAAGCGCAGTGGCCGCGTTGGGGCGGCGGCTTGCGCGGACGCGCCTAGCTCAGGCGGCCAGCGGCAGATCGAGCGAGCGCTGCCCGACCTGCCGCCGGGACGCGGTGCCGCGTGAGCGAAGCAGCCGCCGCCTGCGCACCCGTGCGGCGTTGACCGCTCGAACTCCGTTGCGCGCACGGCGAATCCGTCCGCGCGCGGTCGCCGACCCGGCGACCCCGGCCACGATGGACACCGCGAGGACGGCCGCACCGATCTGCATCGCGCCTCCGCTCACTTCGACGTCCATCCGCGCCTCACGGCTTGTCGGCGACGAACGCGGCGAGCAGTTCGACGATGTGCGCCTCGGTCTTCGCCTTGTCCATCCCGAGGCCGGTGAGCAGGCCGTTGCCGTTCTCCTGCTCGAGCAGCGCGAGCAGGATGTGCTCGGTGCCGATGTAGTTGTGGCCCAGGCGAAGTGCCTCGCGGAAGGTCAATTCGAGAACCTTCTTGGCCTCCGGATCGAACGGGATGAGCGGGGGCACATCGCCTTCGCCCGCCGGCAGCGCGGCGGTCGCGGCGGCGCGCACGGCGTCCAGGGTGATGCCGCTGGTCAGGATCTCTTTCGCGCCGATGCCGTTGGGTTCGGCGAGCAGGCCGAGCACCAGGTGCGGGGTCTTGATCTCCTGGTGGTTCGTGGTGCGCGCGGATTCCTGCGCGGCCACGATGACCGAGCGCGCCCGGTCGGTGAACCGGGCGAAGCCCGCGTTGGGATCCATCAGCGCGGCCTGCGCCACGTCGCCGGGACCCTTCGGCACGAACCGCTTCTGCGCGGCCTGCTTGGTGACGCCCATGCTGGCGCCGATGTCGGTCCACGAGGCACCGGCCCGGCGGGCTTGGTCGACGAAGTGGCCGATCAGGTGATCGGCCAGTTCGCCGAGGTGATTTCCGGTGACCACTGCGTCGGACAGCTGGTCGAGCACGTTGTCGGGGCGGGCCTTCTTGATGCCGTCGATCAGATCGTCGAGGCGGTAGGGAATCGTCATGCGTCAACGATAGGTTGACGATCACCCATCGTCAACCCTGAGTTGACGCCAATATCAGGGGCGAGCGGCGAATCCCGCGCCGCGCACGATCAGCTCCTTCACCCAGGCCGCGGTCCGGCCGGTCAACACGATGCGGCCCGGCGAATCATCCGCGCGCAGAACCTGAATCAGGCCATCGCGGCGGCCGAGACTCAGGCACTGCAGGGCGTAGCGGAACCGCAGCTCACCCGGTTCACCGCCGCGCAGGCGGGCGGCGACGGCATCGGCCGCGAACTTGCCGGTGGGCAGCGCGGTCGCGCAGGCCATCCGCAGATCCCGGCCGCCGGGGCCGGCGATCACGGCGCTGTCACCCGCGGCGTAGACGTCCGGGTGCGAGACCGACCGCAGCGCCGGGTCGGTCCGCACCCGTCCCGTGCCGTCGACCGAAAGACCCGCTCGCGCAGCGAGATCCGGCACGGCGAAGCCCGCGGTCCACACCGTCGCGGCGGCCTCGACCAGCGACCCGTCCGCCAGCCGCACACCGTCGGCGCGCACCTCGATCACCTTGGCGCCCGCGCGGATCTCGACCCCGAGCTGCTCGAGCACATGCCGGATATGCGCCTGTGCCCGCGCCGAAAGCCACGCGCCCGGCTCGTCCGGACTGAGCAGCAGCACCCGCGAATCAGGTTGCGATTCAGCCAGTTCCGCGGCCAGCTCGATCCCGGTCGCGCCGGCGCCGACCACGGCGATCGCACCGCCGGGTACCCGGAAACGATCCGCGTCGTCGGGGGTCGACACCGAGTAGGCGTGCTCCGTCACGCCCGGCACGCCGGTCGGATCAGCCATGCTGCCCAGCGCGTACACGAGGGTGTCGTAGTCGAGAGCCGTTGCGGTGTCGAGCAATACCCGCTTACCCGCGGTATCGATCTCGGTCGCGCGCGCACGGACAAAGCGGATCTTCTTGCTTTCCAACAGTTCCCGCAGATTCCACGCCGAAATCTGTTGTCCGGCCGCCTGTTGATGCAGCCGTACCCGTTCTACGAAGCGGTCGCGCGCGTCCACGACGGTGATCTCGGCCCCGCGCGCCTTGCGCGCGAGGCGACCCGCTGCCGCCAAGCCCGCGTATCCGGCGCCGAGAACGACGATCCGATGCTGTCCGGTCATGAGGTGACTCCTTTTCGGTCGACACCCTTCAGACCGGACAGCCCAGCCGTCCCTGACAACTATCGGCCGTGAACCACGTCACGGTCGCGGCGACCTACGCGGAAGGCGCGGTCGACCTGGCGAAGTAGGCCAGCTTCTCCGGGTTCACGACCAAGCGCAGCGTCGCGATCGCGCCCTCGACCAGCTCCACCGCGACCACCGCCACCGGCAGGCCGTTCACCCTGGCCACCGCGGCGGGCGCGCCGTTGACCTGCTCGATCAGGATCTCCATGCCGGGCACCTCCCAGCGGAACAGCCCGGACAGGTACCTGGCCACCTTCTTCGGCCCGACCACCGGCCGCCGGGCCGCGTTGAGCTGCCCGCCGCCGTCCGCGATCGAGACCACGTCGGCGGTGAGCAGCTGCTCCAGCGACTCGAGGTCCCCGGTGCGCGCCGCCTTCAGGAACCGCTTGATCAGTTCGCCCGCGTACTCGCTCGGAATGTCGAAGCGCGCCCGGCCCTCGCGGACCCGCACCCCGGCCCGCCGGTAGATCTGCTGCGAGTTGGCCTCGCTGATGGTGAGCATGTCGGCGATCTCGCGGTGCGCGTAGCCGAACGCCTCGCGCAGCACGAACACCGCCCGCTCGACCGGCGACAACCGTTCCAGCGTGGTCAGCAGCGCGAACGAGACCAGCTCGCGTTCCTCGGCGGTCTCCAGCGGACCGAGCTCGCCGCGTTCGGTGGACACCGGCTCCGGCAGCCACGGCCCGGTGTAGGTCTCCCGGCGCGCCCGCGCCGAAACCAGCCAGGTGCGGCACAGATTCACCAGCACGGTGGTCAGCCAGGCCTCGGCGGAACGGATCCGGCTGCGGTCGGCGGCGGCCCAGCGCAGATAGGTCTCCTGCACGGCGTCTTCGGCCTCCCCGGCCGCGCCGAGCATCCGGTAGGCGAGGGCGAACAGCCGGGGACGATGCGTCACGAATACGCCCAACCCGTCCGGCTCCACCGCTACCTTCTTCCGCGCCCGCCCGCCGGATATGACCGTACCGCTCGCACGGTCGGACAGCCGACCGTGCTCACCCCGCGCGGAATCCGCGATACCGAGCAATCGCTTCAGGCCGAACCGGGTGGCGCCGAAGCCACCGATCCCCCACTCACCGAAGTCGAAGCCACCCACTGCCGCCAGAGTGCCCATGCTCCGAGAGCATTGTCGGCCCGGCTTTCCAAGACCTTAAGAAATCCCAGCAGGAAACAAGATTCAGCGGGACAGGTCGTCGGTATCCCGTCGTTTACCGCCTGGCCTGCGCAAACGCAGCCGCGCGGTGGAGCCGCGGATGGCCGGGCGGCGGATCACCGGCCGCCGCTGGGCCCGGCGTTGCGCGCGCCGCTCGGCCGGCTTGTGCGTCCAGGTCTCCGGGCGCGCGGCGACCCAGCGCTGGGAATGCCAGGCGAACGGGATGTGCACCAGGTACAGCGCGATCAGGATCAGCAGCAGCACGGTCGGATAGGTGACCAGCAGCGCCGCGGCCAGCGCGACCAGCACCAGCAGCCCGGCCGCCGCCTGCGGCGCCACCGACACCGACTTCATGGCCAGCGTCGGCACGGTGCTGACCGCCAGCGCGGCCGCCAGCACGGTCCACGCGGCGACCGCGTAGAAGCCGACCCACCAGCCGTCGCCGAACAGCACGAACAACGCGACCGGCGCCATCGCGATGAGCGCCGCCGCGGGCGCGGGCACCCCGACGAAGTACTCGCGCGACCATTCCGGCCGGGTGTCGTCGTCCAGCAGGGTGTTGAACCTGGCCAGCCGCAGCACGATGCTCACCGCGAACAGCAAGGCGATAATCCAGCCCGCGGTCTCGGAGTGCAGCAGCGTCACGTAGAGCACGAGGGCGGGCGCGACGCCGAACGAGATGGCGTCGGAGAGCGAGTCGAGCTCCGCGCCGATCTTGGTGGTGGCGTCCAGCATTCGGGCCAGCCGGCCGTCGAGGGTGTCCAGCACGGCCGCGGCGCCGACCATCGCCAGCGCGAGATCGAGCCGGTTGTCCAGGCCGAACTTCACCGCGGACAGTCCGGAGCACAGCGCGAGGATGGTCACCACGCTCGGCAGCAGCCGAATAGAGCGGCGCCGCCGTCCCTGGGTCGGAGCAGCCGCCTCCATCATGAAACGACGGATTGGGTGGACCCGAGTACCGCCAGGACGGTCTCACCGCCGATGGTGCGCTGTCCCGGTTCGACGAGTAATTCGGTGCCCGCCGGGAAGTAGGTGTCCACCCGGGAGCCGAAGCGGATCAGGCCGTAGGTGTCACCGATGGTCAGCACGTCACCGACCTGGGCGTCGCACACGATGCGGCGGGCGAGCAGGCCCGCGATCTGCACCACGATCAGCTGATCGCCGGCCGGGGTGTCCAGCACCATGGTGTTGCGCTCGTTCACCGAGCTGGCCTCGGGCAGATCCGCGGACCGGAACTGGCCGGGCTGGTGCTGAACCGAGCGCACGATGCCGGAGACCGGCGTGCGCTGCACGTGCACGTCCAGCACGGACAGGAAGATGCTCACCCGGGGCAGCGGCTGGTCGCCGAGGCCCAATTCCGCGGGCGGCGCGGCGGTGTCGACGAGGGCGACCTCGCCGTCGGCGGGGGCGACCACGGCGCCGGGCCGGGTCGGCGGCACCCGGTTGGGGTGCCGGAAGAAGGTCGCGCACGCGGCGGCGGCCAGCAGGCCCGTCCGGCGGACCCACTTGCGCTTGCCGCCGAGGACGGCGACCGCCAGGGGTGCGGCGACGAACGGAAGCCCGGCGGGGTGCAGCGGTGGGATCGCGTTGCGAACCAGATCGGCGACGTGGCCGACTCCGGTGCGGTCAGGCGTGCCGGGCGGCGTGGGACGGCGGGCCACAGGCTCCTCTTTCGTGCTAGATGCAGTCGGATCGCGCCGTCGACGAGCGGACCGGCGCAAGCGTTCACACCTTACGGGAAAGGAGCCTGTGGCAGGGCGTCGTCAGCTTCGGACCCGGCGTCCCGTCACCAGACCGACCAGGAACAGCAGAATCACGGCACCGGCGATGCAGGTGAAGAAGCTGAACCAGAGGCCGCCGCCTTCGACGTCGACGCCGAGCAGCTTCAGCAGGAAGCCGCCGAGCAGGCCGCCGACCACGCCGACGACGATGTTGAGCAGGATGCCCTGCTGGGCGTCCGTCTTCATGATCTTGCTGGCGATCCACCCGGCAAGACCGCCGATGATGATCCATCCGATAATCCCGAGACCGAGCATGGTGTCCTCGCAATCCGCGCCTGCTGTCCGTCGAACGGTAAGAAAGCAGACACATAGTTGGGGCACGCTGGACTGAGCATTCAGCATGCTAATCCGCGGATACCCGGGGTTTGTGAGAATACGCACGGCGAAACGCCGATTCTCCGGCTAATATGAGGGTGCCTCATGTCTACGGCTCCGTAGGTGGCGGCTGATGAGGGATCCATTTCGAAGCTTCGGGGACAACCCGGCGGCGGTGCCGCAGGTACATAGGAGACGCACATGGCTGCTCGAATCGCCCAGACCACCGGGGCAGAGCACACGGCGATCCTCGGACTCGGCGTATACCGCCCAGCCCGGATCGTCACCAACGACGAGGTGGCGGGTCCGATCAACTCGAGCGACGAGTGGATCCAGACCAGGTCGGGGATCAAGACCCGGCGCTTCGCCGACGAGTCGGAGACCGTCCAGAGCATGAGCGTCGCGGCCGCCAAGGGGGCGCTGGAATCGGCGGGAATCGCGGTCGACCAGGTCGACTGCGTGATCGTCGCGACGTCGACACACCTGCTGCTCACCCCCGCCGCCGCCCCGCGGATCGCCACCGAACTCGGCATGAACGGCTCGGCCGCCTTCGACGTCTCCGCCGGATGCGCGGGCTTCTGTCACGCGCTCGCGCTGGCCTCGGACCTGGTTCGCGGCGGCACCGCGGGCCACGTGCTGGTGATCGGCGTGGAGAAGCTGACCGACACGATCAACCCGGCCGACCGCTCCACCGCCTTCCTGTTCGCCGACGGCGCGGGCGCGGTGGTCGTCGGCCCGTCCGACGAGCCCGGCATCGGGCCAACGGTGTGGGGTTCGGACGGCACCCAGCATCACGCGATCCGGCAGGACAAGGACTGGGTCGAGTTCTTCCGCGAGATCGAGGAGAAGGGCACCGACGCGGTCCGCCCCTACCTGGCGATGGAGGGCACGGCGGTATTCCGCTGGGCCGCACACTCGTTGGAGAAGGTGTGCCGCGACGCCATCGACCGGGCCGGACTGTCCACCGAGGACCTGAACGCGATGATTCCGCACCAGGCCAACGGCCGGATCATCGAGATCATGGCGCGGGTGCTGAAGCTCCCGGAGAACTGCGCGCTGGCCAACGACATCGAGGAGACCGGCAACACCTCGGCCGCGTCGATCCCGCTGGCGATGGAATCGCTGCTGCGCAAGGGTGAGTCGAAGCCGGGCGATACCGCGCTGCTCATCGCGTTCGGTGCGGGGCTGTCCTACGCGGCGCAGGTCGTGACGCTGCCGAAGTTCGCGATCACGGTCTAGCCCAGGCCCCAGGTGACCTTCACGGTGAAGGTCACCGTCTGGGTGCCCGGCTCCAGTGGGACCGACTGGGCGGCCGCATCCCGACCGGACTGCTTGGCGCTGGCCTCGTCGTGGCCGTTCGCCTCGGTGATGGTGATGACCTTCGTCAGCCGCACCCCGGCGAGCACCGCGTACTGCTCCGCCCTGGCCTTGGCATCGGCGAACGCGCGCGCCCTGGCGTCGGCGAGCAGCTGCGAGTTGTCGTCGATCGCGAAAGACACCGAGCGCAGCCGGGTTTCGTTGCCGCCGGCCCGGATCGCGCTGTCCAGCACGCCGGAGGCCTTGCTCAGATCCCGCACGACGACCCGGACCGAGTTGTCGGCACGGTAGCCGACGACGGTATTGCCGCCGTCCGGGCCGCCCGCGTACTTGGGCTGGATCGAGACATCGGTGGTCCGGATGTCCTCCCGGATCGCGCCCGCCCCGACGATGGCGTCGGTCATCGCCTTCGCCTTGTCGTTGGCGCGGGTGATCGCCGCCGACACATCCTCGGCGGTCACCTCGATGCCGATATCGGCGTTCACGATGTCCGGCGCCCCACGCACCTGACCACTACCGACGACAGTGACTTCCCGTTCGGCCCCCGAATCGCCTGTCCCACACCCGCTTCCCAGCACACTGGCCGCGGCGAGCACGGCAACGGGCAAGACCCCACGCGTCATTCGTCGCATACCTCGCCAACCTACGCACCGAAGTCGCCGGACCGAGGGCGAACCCGCCGAATCGCGGTCGATTCGGGTGATCCAGGTCACCGAATCGGATGGAACCCGTTGTGCCACAGGCGCGTCGAAGAACAGTGAAGGAACACAACGATCAGTGGGGGAAACATGCAGACCAACACGACCAGCCGCCGATTCATTGCTTCGATCGCCCTGATCACGGCCTGCGTCGCGGGTGCGGCGACGGTCGAGGCGGGGCTCGCGGGGGCGGCGGCGCCGGCGACGGTCGCCCAGCCGATCAACGCGGCGCAGCCGGAATGGCAGTTCGAGTTCGCCGCCACCTACAAGGCGACCGTGTCCTGCTACTTCGAGAACCTGGACCGGACCGACGCCACGGGTCCGTTCACGTTCAGCGGCACCGGCAAGACGAAGGACGGCGCGGTGAACGACGCCAAGAACAATGCCCAGAAGGCCGTGCCCGCGGGAAAGAAGCTGAAGCATTGCCGCACCGTGAGCGTCGGCAAGTAGAGCGGCCAGGAGAGCATGGAGCACATGGACGACGATGATCGGCGCATCTGGCAGGTCGCGGTGGGGCTCGGGTTACCCGACCAGACGGGGCCCGGATCCCTGGCCGGCCAAGGGATCCACCCGATCGCCCTGCTGTTGGAGGAGAGCGTGCACCGGATCCGCGGGGTGAACCGGATACCGTGCTACACCGAGTTCGGGCAGGTCAGCGAACTCGACAACGTGGCGGAACGGCTGCAGGGGGACGCCTACGATCCAGCCACCGTCCCGGTCGAATGCACCGTCACCGTCTACGTCACCGAGGACGAACTGGACGAATTGCTGCCGGCGATCGTGGCCGATCTCGGCATAGACGAGGACGGCCGTTCCGCGGCGGCCGGACGCAAAGTCACCGTCGGACTACGCGACATTTCCGCGAGATCCGAACCGAACAGCGTTCACCAGAGTCTGATCGCCCAATATCGAGATCACGGTCAGGTGGACTGAAAGACGCGATCGGTGCCCGGCCCGCCGGGCACCGGCCCGGTCGCCTAGCCGCGGGACTCGACCACGGTCTTGATCTTGTCGAGGGTCTCGTTCATGCCGCGGACCAGCGACTCCTCGAAGGGCAGCTCGCCGCCCAGCGCGGCGTCGATGGACTTGCGGGAGAACCAGGTGGTGCCGTTGGGCATGTCGCGGCGCTCGATCAGGCGGGTGCCGGTTTCGGTCGGCTCCAGCGTGTAGCTCCAGATCGAGCGGTTCTCGTTGATCTTGAACGCGAACACCTGGTTCGGCTCGAACCGCACGATGCGCGCGGTGGTCGGCCAGTACTTCTTGCCGTCGGTGTTCAGGTTGAACACCCAGGTGCCCGGCTTCGGGGTACCGAGCGGAACCATTCGCACGCACTGCGGGCTGAACTCGGGCATGCGCTTGAGATTCGAGACCACCGCCCACACTTTGTCCGGCGGCGCGGCGATATCAATGGTGGCTTCGAGATTCTTCGGCAACGCTGCCTCCGGTATTCATGCGAGCGGCAGGCAGTCGTCCGGCCGGTCACGTTCGATAGTCAGGGCACATTTTAATCGGGAAGACAGTTGGGTCACATTCCGCATGTTGTCCACCGATCTTGGTAATGGCCAGCGCACAATGCCGGATAGAAGAAGCAAAGACACTGCCTCCAGCTTTCCCGCCAACGTGAGGTGATCGGCCGTGAACCTGCGCTCTTTCTTACACAGACGCCAGGCGGACCGGGTTCCGCTGCTGCCCGCCGACGACTCCGACGGCAGCCCGCCGGGGCGCGGCCAATCCCCGGAGAAACTCGAGCGGCTGCTCACCACCGACGAGCTCGACCTGATCCGGCAGCACATGCTGTGACGCGGTCGTGTCCGCTACGAGTGAAACACCGACGACACGGTTTGCACCGACGATTCATACTCGTTAGGTGACTTCACCCGCTGCCACGAAACCGGCCATCCTGAGTGTCGACGACGACCCCGGGGTCTCCCGGGCGGTCGTGCGCGACCTGCGGCGCCGCTACGGCGCCGAATACCGGATTCTGCGCGCGGAATCGGGCGCCCAGGCGCTCGAGGCGCTGCGTGAGATGAAATTGCGCGGCCAGCCGGTCGCGGTCTTGATCGCCGACTACCGGATGCCGGGCATGGACGGCATCGAATTCCTGGAGCAGGCGATGGACCTGCACCCGTTCGCCCGGCGCGTGCTGCTGACCGCGTATGCCGACACCAGCGCCGCGATCAACGCGATCAACGTGGTCGACCTGGACCACTACCTGCTCAAGCCGTGGGACCCGCCGGAGGAGAAGCTGTACCCGGTGCTGGACGGCCTGCTCGATGCCTGGCGCAGCAGCGAACACCGGCCGGTCACCGAAACCAAGGTGGTCGGCAACCGCTGGTCGCCGCGATCCTCGCAGGTGCGCGAGTTCCTGGCCCGCAATCAGCTGCCCTACCGCTGGTACCTGGCCGACGAGCCGGAGGGCGCGCGGCTGCTGGAGGCGGCGGGCGCCGATCCCGAGCGATGTCCGGTGATCATCACCGCGGCCGGTGACGCCCTGGTGCAGCCGTCGGACAACGAGCTCGCGCAGAACGTCGGGCTCACCGTGAACGCGACGGGCGATTTCTACGACCTGATCGTGGTCGGCGGCGGGCCTGCCGGGCTCGGCGCCGCGGTGTACGGCGCCTCCGAGGGCCTGCGCACCGTGCTGGTCGAGCGCACCGCGACCGGCGGGCAGGCCGGGCAGTCCTCGCGCATCGAGAACTACCTCGGCTTCCCGGACGGCGTGTCCGGCGGCCAGCTGGCCGATCGGGCGCGGCGGCAGGCGGCGAAGTTCGGCGCCGAGGTGATCACCACCCGCGAGGTGATCTCGCTGGAGGTCAACGGTTCCGCGCGCACGGTGCGCTTCGCCGACGGCGGCCGGCTCTGCGCGCACACGGTGATCATCGCGACCGGCGTCGACTACCGCAGGCATCCCGCCCGCGGCGTCGACGACTTCACCGGGCGCGGTGTGTATTACGGCTCGGCGATGACTGAGGCGTCCGAATGCGCCGATCGCGACGTCTATATCGTCGGCGGCGCGAATTCCGCCGGGCAGGCGGCGGTGTTCTTGTCCCGCAACGCGAAAACCGTTCATCTGGTCGTGCGGTCCGGCTCGCTGGACAACTCGATGTCGCACTACCTGATCCAGCAGATCGCGCAATTGCCGAATATCAAGGTGCACACCAATACCGAGGTGATCGCCGCCGACGGCGACGAGCACCTGCAACAGATCGTGTTGCGCAACAACGAAACCGGCAACGAGGAAAAGGCGGAGGCCGAGCGCCTGTTCCTGTTCATCGGCGCCGCGCCGCAAACCGATTGGCTCGACGGGGTGATCAAGCGCGACGAGGCAGGCTACGTGCTGGCCGGTCCGGACCTGCTGGTCGACGGCGCGCGCCCGGCGGGCTGGGAATTGCCCCGTCCGCCACATCATCTGGAGACCAGCGTGCCCGGCGTGTTCGTGGCCGGCGACGTGCATGCCGATTCGGCCAAGCGGGTCGCCTCGGCCGTCGGCGAGGGTGCGATGGCGGTCATGCTCGTCCACCGGTACCTGGCCTGAACAGGAAGGCTGGCAAATGAATTCAACCGAGAACGCGGGCCGCAGCAGCCGACTGGTCTGCGACCCAGCGGAATTGCGCACCCTGTTCCTGTTCGAGAAGCTGACCGACGAGCAGCTGGACTGGCTGTGCCGGGACGGGCGGATCGAAACCATCGAGCCGGGCCTGGTCTTCCGCGAGGGCGAGCCCGCCACCTGCTTCTACGTGCTGATGGAGGGCGAGGTCGTGCTGACCAAGCTGTCCGGCGGCACCGAGATCGAGCTGGTCCGGACCTCGCACCACGGCGCCTACTCCGGCGCGTGGATGGCCTACATCGGCGACAAGGTCGACCAGACCTACAACGGGTCGCTGAAGGTGACGGTGCCGTCCCGGTTCTTCGTGCTCGACGCCGCGATCTTCGCCCAGATGGTGCAGGAATGGTTCCCGATGGCGGTGCACCTGCTGGAGGGCGTGTTCTTCGGCAACCGCAATGCCAACGCGCGGGTCGGCCAGCGCGAGCGGCTGCTCGCCCTCGGCTCGCTGTCCGCGGGCCTGACCCACGAGCTGAACAACCCGGCGGCCGCGGCGGTGCGGGCCACCTCCGGCCTGCGGGAACGGGTCGCGGGCATGCGGCACAAGCTGGCCATGATGGCCGATGGCAAGTTCGACACCGCCTCGCTCGGCGCGCTGGTGCGCCTGCAGGAGGAGGCGGCGGCGCAGGTGGCCAAGGCGCCGGAGCTGACCCCGATGGAGGCCGCCGATCGCGAGGACGTGCTCGGCGAGTGGTTCGAGGAACACGACATCATCGACGGCTGGAGCCTCGCGCCGAACTTCGTCCAGGCCGGCTTCGATGTCGACTGGCTGGAGCGGGTGTCCGCCACCCTGGAGGGCGCCACGGAAAAGGTGTTCGAGGGCGCGATCCGCTGGTTGAACTACACCATCGAGACCGAGCTGATGATGAACGAGATCGCCGACTCCACCACGCGGATCTCGTCACTGGTCAACGCGGCCAAACAGTATTCGCAGATGGACCGCGCGCCGTTCCAGGTGGTGGACATCCACGACCTGCTGGACAGCACGCTGGTGATGCTGAGCCGCAAGATCGGCGACGGCATCGAGGTGGTCAAGGAGTACGACCGCTCGCTGCCGCAAGTCCCCTGCTACGCGGCGGAATTGAACCAGGTGTGGACCAACCTGATCGACAACGCGGTGTACGCGATGGGCGGGCAGGGCACCCTGAGCGTCCGCACCAGGCACGAAAACGACTGTGCGGTCATCGAAATCGGGGACACCGGCCCAGGCATCCCGGAGGAGGTGCGCAGCCGGATCTTCGAGCCGTTCTTCACCACCAAGCCGATGGGCGAGGGCACCGGACTCGGCCTGGACATCTCGTTCCGGATCGTGGTGAACAAGCACGACGGCGACATCCAGGTCGATTCCGAACCGGGCAACACGCGCTTCACCGTGTGGCTGCCGCTGAATCGCACGCCGGACGATCCGGCGGAGCAGAATCAGCCCGAACCGGAAACCACTTCAGGAGGTCAACGATGACGCAGGAACCAGATGGCATCGATACCGCGGTGCCGCCCAGTGGTACCGGATGCGTGGAATGCGAAGCGGCGCAAGGCTGGTGGGTGCATCTGCGTCGGTGCGCGCAGTGCGGGCACATCGGCTGTTGCGATACCTCGCCGGCCCAGCACGCCAGCCTGCACGCGAAAGACACCGGCCACCCGTTCATTCAGAGCTTCGAACCGGGCGAGGACTGGTACTACAACTTCCAGACCGAGGAAATGTACGGCGACGGACCGGAACTCGCGCCGCCGAACAGCCACCCGGCCGACCAGGGCGCGCCGGGCCCACGCGGCCGGGTGCCCGCGGACTGGCAGGCACACATCCACTGAAACCCCCGCGCACCCGGTACGCTGCACCGGACGTGCCGGGTGTGCCGGTGCTGATCGACGACATATCCACCGGGGAAAGCACGGTATGAAGCGAACTTCCGCCATCGTCCTGGTCACCGGGACGGTGGCTTTGCTGCTGGCAGGCTGCGGCCAGTCCGCGAACGATTCCGCCGACGCGAACGGATTACGCAAGGGCGACGCGACCACCAGCGCGACCACGCCCGCCGCGAAGCCGTCGGCCCCGGCCGCCGCGCCCGGTACCGGCGCCCCGGCCGCGGCGCCGACCGCCGAGCAGCCGGGCACGCCCGCGTCCGGCGATCCCACGAAGACCACCTGCGGCGAGTTCAAGAAGCTGGACACCGACGCGGAGAAGGCGGTGATCGAGCAGATCCTCGCGGCCAACCCGGACAGCACGTTCACCGGCAGCCCGAACGTCGCGCTCGGCACCGCCAAGCTGGTCTGCCTGTCCGGCAGCGTGGCCGACACCCCGGTCGCGGTGGCCGCCGGGATCGTCCCCAAGCACAAGTAGCCCCGCCCATCCCCGGCCCCGAGCACGCTCCGGCGCGGCAGAATGGCACGGTGGCAGAACTCGCGCTCACCGCTCGACTGAATCCTTCCGCGGCCGACGCCCGGCGGGGGGTGGTGCGGCTGCATCCGGAGGCGCTGACCGCGCTCGGGCTGCGCGAGTGGGACGGCATCGCGCTGGTCGGCGCGCGCCGCACCGCGGCGGTGGTCGGCGTTGCCCCGGCGGATACCCCGGCCGGGGTCGCGCTGCTCGATGACGTGACGCTGTCCAACGCGGGCCTGCGCGAGGACGCGACGGTGGTCGTCGCGCCGGTGATCGTGTACGGCGCCAAGCAGATCTCGGTGAGCGGCTCGGTGCACGCCACCCGCACCATCCCGGCGGCGACGCTGCGCCAGGCGCTGCTCGGCAAGGTGGTGACGGTCGGCGACACGGTCTCGCTGCTGCCCCGCGATCTCGGCCCGGAGATCAGCTCCGCCGCTGCCTCCCAAGCACTTTCGCGCACCTTCGGCATCGCCTGGACCACCGAACTGCTCACCGTCACCGCCACCGATCCGCGCGGCCCGGTCAGCGTGCAGCCGAACACCGCGGTCGTCTGGGGCGCGGGGGCGGTCGCGGCCAGAGACGCCGCCGACCAAGCGCTGGCCGGTGCACCGGTCCCGCCGGCGTCGCCCGGCGCGACCGAGGCCACCGGGTTCGACGGCACGGCAGGCGCGCGGGGCGCGGCCAACGGCCGCGGCGCGGCCGTCCGGGACGCCGATCCGCTGATCACCGTCAAAGACCTGGCGGGCATGCACAGCCAGGCGACGAAGCTCACCGAGTGGCTCAGCCTCGCTTTGGACGAGCCCGAACTGCTCAAAACCCTCGGCGCGACACCGCGTCTCGGCGTGCTGATCACCGGCCCGGCCGGCGTCGGCAAGGCCACGCTGGCCCGCGCGGTCACCGCGCCGCGCCGCGTGGTCGAGCTGGACGGCCCGACCATCGGCGCCGCGGAGAGCGGGACCCGGCTGCGCGAGGTGGCCGAGGCGGTGGCCGACGTCTGTTCCGGACAGGGCGGCATCCTGCTGATCACCGACATCGACGCGCTGCTGCCCGGGCAGGCCGAGCCGGTGGCCACGCTCATCCTGGATCAGCTGCGCGCCGCGGTCGCCGAACCGTGCGTCGCCTTCCTCGCCACGACCGCGCACCCGGCCGGCGTCGACCCCCGCCTGCGCGCACCCGACCTGTGCGACCGTGAACTCGCCCTGGCGCTGCCCACCGCCCCGGTACGCAAGTCGCTGCTGGAGCAGTTACTGCGCCGGGTGCCGACGGCCGAGCTGAAGCTCGACGAGATCGCCGCGCGCACACCGGGTTTCGTGGTGTCCGACCTGGCCTCGCTCTGCCGGGAGGCGGCGCTGCGCGCCGCTTCGCGGGCCAGCAGGGAACACTCGGATCCGCAACTGACCCAGCCGGACCTGCTCGGCGCGCTGAAAGTGATTCGGCCACTGTCGCGTTCGAGCATGGACGAGCCGGCCATCGGCAGCCTCACCCTGGACGAGGTCGGCGACATGGTGGAGACCAAGCAGGCGCTGACCGAAACCGTGTTATGGCCGCTGCGGCACCCGGATTCGTTCGCCCGGCTCGGCGTCGATCCGCCGCGCGGCGTGCTGCTCTACGGTCCGCCCGGCTGCGGCAAGACCTTCCTGGTGCGGGCGCTGGCCGGCACCGGCCAGCTCAGCGTGCACACGGTCAAGGGCGCCGAGCTGATGGACAAGTGGGTCGGCTCCTCCGAGCGCGCGGTGCGCGAATTGTTCCAGCGCGCACGCGATTCCGCGCCCTCGCTGATCTTCCTGGACGAGGTGGACGCGCTCGCGCCGCGGCGCGGCCAGACCGGCGATTCCGGCGTCGGCGACCGGGTGGTCGCCGCGCTGCTCACCGAACTCGACGGGGTAGAACCGCTGCGCGACGTGGTGGTGCTCGGCGCGACGAACCGCCCGGAACTGATCGACCCCGCGCTGTTGCGCCCGGGACGGCTGGAGCGACTGGTCTTCGTGCCGCCGCCGGACAGCGCCGCCCGCGTGGAGATCCTGCGCACCGCGGGCCGCTCGGTACCGCTGGCCGCCGATGTCGATCTCGTCGCGCTGGCCCGCTCGCTCGACGGCTACTCCGCCGCGGACTGCGCGGCGCTGCTGCGCGAGGCCGCACTGACCGCCATGCGCCGCGACCTGGACGCCGCCGACGTCACCGCGGCGGACGTGGCGGCGGCCCGGGCCACGGTCCGCCCCTCGCTGGACGCGTTGCAGGTCGAGTCGCTGCGCCGCTACGCGGAGAACCGCGGCCAGTCCGCGAGCAACGAGGGCCGCTACCTCTGACCGTCGCCGTCCGCGGCATACGCACCGTCAACCGCCATTCTGGCATTTCGCCCATTTCGACATGCCCGCGCCAAGTGAGGGCAATCACAGATTCCCTGGTCGAGCGCAGGTATGTTCGGCACGTGCGGCGGATGGGTGATGCGTTCGACGCGGTCACGGCCTTTTTCGGGGCCGCGGTCGCGGGTGTGACGCTGTTCCTGCCGGTCACCTTCTCTTCCATCCGGCAGAGCACGCCGTACCAGATCACCAACCTGTGGGACAGCGTGCCGCGCGGCGCGGCCATCGGCGTGATCGTCGCGGTCGCGGTCGCGGTGCTGGTCGGCACCTCCTTCCGCCCGGCGACCGCGTGGCTGGTCGCGCTGCTCGGCATCATCGCGCAGCTGATCAATCACATAGCCGGACGCCATGTCTCCTCCGCCGACATGCTCACCACGCAGAACTACGTCGACTCGGTATGCGCCGGAATCATGCTCGGCGGTCTCGGCGTCGCGGCGCTGCGCAAGCCGGTGCTTGCCGCGGGCTTCGCGCTCGGCGGTGCGGGCTTCTTCGTGTTCAGCGACCTCGCGGACTTCCTGGACATAGATGACAATCCGCTCGACGTGCTGGAGACGCCGCCGAGCTGGCTCATCGCGCTGGCCATGGTGCTGCTGGCGCTGAGCACCCTGCGCAATCGGGGCAAGGCCGGCAAACCGGAGACCGCGCGATTGTCGATCGAGCTGCCGGTCGCGCCGATCCTCGCGGCGATGGTGCTCGCGCTGGTCATCCTGGCGATCACCGAGTGGCTGCAACGGCAGTACACCAACGCCCCCGCCATCAATCACGCCGTCGACATCGGGCTCACCGCCGCGGCCACCGTGTTCGCCGCGACCGCGGCGGCCATGCTGCTGCCCGGCCGCGACGGGTACGGCGTCTATCTCGCGGTCAGCCTGACCGCGGTCGCCGACGCCTTCGGCTATGCCAGCCGGCCCGGCTGGAGTGTCTGGGTGCTGCTCGCGCTGACCGCCATCGGCCTGATCGCCGGGGCCAGGCGGCCGTCGGTGCTGTTCGCGGTCGCGTTGCTCGCGGCGATCGCCCTGTTCGCCATCCTCACCCCGCCCGAGGCGAATTGGCTCCTGTTCTCGCTCGGCAGCGCGGTGCTCGCCCTCACCGCCGGCTACTGCTGCTCGTCCGCGCGGCCGCAGTTCGCGCCGAGCGGCGTGCTGGCGATCGCCGCCCTCTACCTCCCGACCGCCATCTCCGTGCTGCCCGACGACAACAAGAGCTGGCATCTGCCGGACAACGCGGCGCACGACACCACCCCGGGCCGCACCGCGCTGGCGATCGTGCTCGGCAGCGCGGTCGGTCTCGCCGTGCTGCACCACTTCCGGCCCCGCGGCAGGCCGCAGGCCACCGACCCGTCGACGGACGAAGCGTTAGCGGATATATAGCACCGTCGCCGCCATGTACCCGACGCCATAACCACGGAGGACGCGGAAATCTCCAGGCTCCACGTAGGATTGTCCCGCACCACCCCGCCGCCCCTACCCGACGGAGTGTAGTTTGCTAGCTCTCCTGCTCGCCCTCGCCGCCGCCGCGCTCGTCGCACCGCTGTGGGTAAGGGCGCTGGGACGCAACGCTTTCTACGTGCTCGCGCTGGTGCCGCTCGGCGGCCTCGGCTGGGTCGTCGCGAATTGGGGTAGCACACAGCGGGTTCGGCTGGAGTGGGCGCCGAGCATCGAGATGAACATCGATCTGCGCTTCGACTCGCTCGCCGCGATCATGTCCGCGCTGGTGCTCGGCATCGGCGCGCTGGTGCTCTGCTACTGCGCCAGGTACTTCGAGGACGACGAGCCGCGCCTCGGCCTGTTCGCGGCCGAGATGGTCGGCTTCGCCGGCGCCATGTTCGGCCTGGTGACCAGCGACAACATGCTGTTGCTCTTCGTTTTCTGGGAGGTGACGACGGTCCTGTCGTTCCTGCTCGTCGGGCACAACGCCGAGCAGGCGAACAGCAGGCGCGCGGCCATCCAGGCACTGCTGGTGACCGCCGCCGGCGGGCTGGCGATGCTGGTCGGCCTGATCATCCTCGGCGAGACCACGCACAGTTACCTGCTCTCCGACCTGCTGGCCCGCGCGCAGCCGCCGAACGGGCTCGCGGTGAACGTCGCGGTGGTGCTGATCCTGATCGGCGCGCTGAGCAAGTCCGCCGTGGTGCCGCTGCACTTCTGGTTGCCCGGCGCGATGGCGGCGCCGACCCCGGTGAGCGCGTATCTGCACGCCGCGGCCATGGTCAAGGCCGGCGTGTACCTGATCGCCCGGCTGGCGCCGGTGTTCGCGGAGAATCCGGTCTGGCATCCGCTCGTGCTGACCCTCGGCGTGGCGTCGATGCTGCTGGCCGGGTTGCGCGCGCTCGAGGTGGTCGATCTGAAGCTGGTGCTCGCCTTCGGCACGGTGAGCCAGCTCGGCTTCCTGGTCGTGCTGGTCGGCATCGGCACGCCGGACGCGGCGCTGGCCGGCGTGGCGATGATCGTGGCGCACGCGTTGTTCAAGGCGTGCCTGTTCATGGTGGTCGGAATCATCGATCACGGCGCGGGCACCCGGGATCTGCGGCGACTATCCGGGCTCGGCCGCCGCGCGCCGGTGCTGTGCGGCATCGCGATCCTGGCGGCGTTGAGCATGGCCGGAATTCCGCCGCTGGTCGGGTTCGTCGGCAAGGAGAGCGCGCTCGGCGCGATCCTGGACGCGGACACCCTCAGCGGGCCCGCGCGGGTGGCGCTCGCGATCGGCGTGGTGCTGGGGTCGATGCTCACCGTCGGGTACAGCATTCGCTTCGTCTGGGGCGCGTTCGCGGACAAGCTGAGCGTCGCGCGGCCGACCGCGCACGGTGCGCACCGGGTTCGCCGCGTCTCCGACTACGCCGAAAGTCCCGGCCCGGTCGTGGAATTCGGCGACGAACACGCGCCGGACGACCGCAGCTGGCAGGCACCGGGGACGTTGTTCCTGGCCGCGCCGGCGATCCTCGCGGTGGCCGGCCTGGCCGCGGGACTGGCGGCGCCGGGGACCGATCGCCTGCTGAGCCCTTACGCCGAAACGTTTTCCGCAGACCTGCTCACCTATCTCGCGCTGTGGCACGGCTTTACCGTCCCGCTCGGGCTGACGGTCCTGATCATCGCGGGCGGCATCGCGCTGTTCCAGCTGCGCGACCGCCTCCGGGATCCGGCCAGCCCGCGCCTCGGCAACGCCGACCGGGCCTACGACGCGACCCTGCGCGGCATGGATCGGCTCTCGCTGCGGATGACCGGCGCGGTGCAGCGCGGGTCGCTGCCGCTGAGCCAGGCGACCATCCTCGGCACGCTGATCATCCTGCCGACCGTGCTGCTCGCCCTCGGCACCCGCACCGGAGTGCGACTGCGCCTGTGGGATTCGCCGTTGCAGGCGGTGATCGGCGCGATCATGATCGCGATGGCGCTCGGCGCGACGGTGCTGCGCAACCGGCTGGCCAGCGTGCTCGTGGTCGGCGTCACCGGCTACGGCTGCGGCGTGATCTTCGCCCTGCACGGCGCGCCCGATCTCGCGCTGACCCAATTCCTGGTCGAGACCCTGACGCTGGTGATCTTCGTGCTGGTGCTGCGCGCCTTCCCGGCGGAGATCGAGGCAGGCCGGGCGACCCCGTTCAAGGCCCGCCGGGCGATGCTGGCCGCGCTGGTCGGCGCGGCCGTCACGGTGCTCGGCGCGTTCGCCGCCGCCGCCCGCACCGCCGAACCGATCTGGCACCGGATCCCCGATGCCGCTTACCAATTCGGCGGCGGCAAGAACGCGGTCAACGTGCTGCTGGTCGACATCCGCGCCTGGGACACGCTGGGCGAGATCTCGGTGCTGGTGGTCGCCGCGACCGGCGTCGCCTCGCTGGTGTTCCGCAGCCGCCGCTTCGGCAGCGCGCCGCGCGCGGCGGATTCGCCCAACTACGACCCGGACCTGGTGAGCTGGCTGCCCGCCGGACGCCTGGTCGGTCGCGCGGACCGCTCGATGGTCATGCAGATCACCACCCGGCTGGTGTTCCCGACCATCATGGTGCTGTCGGTGTACTTCTTCTTCTCCGGCCACAACGCGCCGGGCGGCGGTTTCGCCGGCGGGCTCACCGCCGGACTCGCGCTTACCCTGCGCTATCTCGCCGGCGGCCGGTACGAACTCGGTGAGGCGCTGCCGGTCGACGCGGGCCATCTGCTCGGCGCCGGGCTGGCGCTGGCCGCCGGAACCGCCGTCGGCTCACTGTTTTTCGGCGTCCCGCCGCTGTCCTCGGCGATCTTCGAGGTGACCCTGCCGCTGCTCGGCCACGTCAAGCTGGTGACCGCACTGTTCTTCGATCTCGGCGTCTATCTGATCGTCGTCGGCCTGGTGCTCGACGTCCTGCGCAGCCTCGGCGCACGCCTGGACAGCGAGCTGGCCACGAGCGAAACCGCCTCGACGACAGGAGGTTCCGCGCGATGACCGCCAACCTGACGCTGCTGATCGTCATCGGCATCCTGGTCGCCTGCGGGGTCTACCTGATCCTGGAGCGCGCGGTGTCGAAGATGCTGCTCGGCCTGATCCTGTTCGGCAACGCGGTGAACCTGCTGATCATCACCCTGGCCGGCCCGGACGGCCGCGCGCCGATCCAGGGCCAGACCGACACCACCCACCGCGACACCGCCGACCCGCTCGCCCAGGCCATGGTGCTCACCGCGATCGTGATCACCATGGGCCTCGCGGCCTTCGTGCTCGCGCTGGCCTACCGCTCCTTCACCATCACCACCACCGACGATGTCGAGAACGACCAGGAAGACATCGACGTGGCCCGCAGGCGCGAGGGAGAGGACCCGGAAGATTGAGCCTCTCCCCCGGCCTGCTGCCGATCCTCATGCCGCTGCCCGTGCTGGTGCCGCTGCTCGCGGCCGCGGGCACCCTGGTCTTCGGGCGCAGGCCCAGGACCCAGCGCACGCTCATGCTCGGCGCGCTCACCGCGGTCGTGGTGATCTGCGGGCTGCTGCTGTTCCTGGCCGACCGCGACGGCACCACCGCGGTGCAGGTCGGCAACTGGGAGACGCCGATCGGCATCACCCTGGTGGTGGACCGGCTGTCCGCGGGGATGCTGCTCGTCTCCTCGATCGTGCTGCTGGCCGTGGCGCTCTACGGTTCCGGGCAGAACATCCGCGACGGCGACGAACGCCAGCCGACCTCGATCTACCGGCCCACCTACCTGGTGCTCACCGGCGGCGTCGCGGCCGCGTTCCTGGCCGGTGACCTGTTCAACCTGTTCGTCGGGTTCGAGATCCTGCTCGCCGCCTCGTTCGTGCTGCTGACCGTCGGCGGCACCGAGGAGCGGATCCGCGCGGGGGTGTCGTACGTGATGGTCTCGATGCTGTCGTCGCTGATCTTCCTGACCGGCATCGGCATGACCTACGCGGCCACCGGCACGCTGAACCTGGCGCAGCTGGCCCAGCGGATCGGCGCGGTGCCGGAGGGCACCCGCACGGCCATCTACGCGGTGCTGCTGGTGGCGTTCGGCATCAAGGCCGCGGTGTTCCCGCTGTCGAACTGGCTGCCCGACTCCTACCCCACCGCGCCCGCGCCGGTGACCGCCGTGTTCGCCGGCCTGCTCACCAAAGTCGGTGTGTACGCGATCATCCGGACGCACTCGCTGCTGTTCCCCGGTGGCGAGTTCGATTCGATCCTGCTGGTCTGCGGGTTGCTCACCATGCTGGTCGGCATCTTCGGCGCGATCGCGCAGAGCGACATCCGGCGGCTGCTGTCGTTCACCCTGGTCAGCCACATCGGATACATGATCTTCGGCGTCGGGCTGGCCAGCACGGCCGGGCTGGCCGGAGCGGTTTTCTATGTGGCACACCACATTCTGGTGCAGACGGCGCTGTTCCTGGTGGTCGGCCTGATCGAGCGGCAGGCGGGCTCGACCTCGCTGCGCAGGCTCGGCGGGCTGGCCACCGCGAGCCCGATACTGGCCGTGCTGTTCCTGATTCCCGCGCTGAATCTCGGTGGCATTCCGCCGTTCTCGGGCTTCATCGGCAAGGTCGCGCTGCTGCAGGCGGGCGCGGACGACGGCAGCGTGCTGGCCTGGACGCTGGTGGCGGGTTCGGTGCTCACCAGCCTGCTCACCCTCTACGCCATCGCGCGGGTGTGGAGCAAGGCGTTCTGGCGGCCGCGGGTGGAGGCCCCGGAGGGGCACCTCACCGCCGCACGCACGCCGTCACTGATCGAGGATTCGACCGATGTGCTCTACGACGAGCGCACCCACCCGGGCCGGATGCCGTTGCTGATGGTCGGTTCGACGGCGGCGCTGGTGGCGGTCGGACTCAGCCTGACCGTGCTCGCCGGGCCGATCCTGCGCATCGCCGATCGAGCCGCCGCCGACCTCCGCGATCCCGGCGTGTATATCACTGCGGTGCTGGGTAATTCGCCCGCCGAGCCGGGAGCCCCCCGATGAGCGGGCCGAGTCGCGAGACCGTCGTCCGGGTCGGCGTGCTGAGCTGGCTCACCGTCGTCTGGATCGCGCTGTGGGGCGACCTCAGCATCGCCAATCTGCTGGCCGGGCTCGCGGTGGGCGCGCTGATCATGGTGGCGTTGCCGCTGCCTCGGGTGCCGGTGAACGGGCGGCTGCATCCGCTGTCGATGCTCGAATTGATCCTGGTGGCCTCGTATTACGCGATCGAGTCCAGTCTGCAGGTGGCCTGGTTCGCCATCCGGCCCGCGCCGCCGCCGGTCTCCGGGGTGCTGCGCGTCTACCTGAGCACCAAGTCCGACCTGGTGCTCGTGCTGTGCACCGACCTGCTGAACCTGATCCCGGGCACCATGGTGCTGGAGATCGATCGGCGGCGCTGCGTCGTCTACGTGCACGTGCTGGACGTGAGCAGCGACGCGGCGGTGGACAAGTTCTACCGGACGACCCGCAGGCTGGAAAAGCTGCTCATCTCGTCGTTCGAACGCCACTCCGAATGGCGCTCGACGCCGTCGAGGCCACCGGAGGTGCAGACGTGACCGTCGTCGCCGTCATCGCGGGCGTGCTGCTGACCGCCGCCGCCGTGATCACCAGCTACCGCATCCTGGCCGGGCCGAGCACCCTGGACCGGATCGTCGGCATCGACTCGCTGATGGCCATCGCCGCCTCCGGGCTGGCCGTGTGGGCGGCCTACAGCCAGGACACCACGATCATCCCGGCGATCATCGCGCTGGCCCTGGTCGGCTTCCTCGGCTCGGCCGCCGTCACCCGCTTCCGCGTGAAGGACGAACAGCGATGACCCCGAATCCGCTGGGCCGACCGGCATTCCAGGACGGAGCCAACCGATGACCGTGTGGCAGTGGATCTCCGGCGCGCTCATCCTGTTCGGCGCCACCCTCGCGCTCACCGCGTCCATCGCGATCGTGCGCTTCCCGGACACGCTCACCCGCATGCACGCGGCCACCAAACCTCAGGTGACCGGCCTGATCCTGGTGCTGGACGGCGCGGGCATCGAACTCCTCGGCCACGGCAATGTCTGGGCCCTGGTCCTGGTCGGCCTGTTCACCCTGCTGACCGCACCGGTGATCGCCCACCTGATCAGCCGCACCGCCTACCGCGAACAGAGCCACCGCGACGGCCTGCTCACCGTGAACGAACTCGGCGACACCGTCGACTGACGCTCAGCGCGCAGCGGTTTCGACCTCGCGCTGCGACGCCGCGGTCTGCCGGTGTCCGGCGAACCAGGTGGCGTGGAAGCCCGCGGCCAGGCCGGCCAGCAGCGCGAGCACGACCGTGCCCGCCAGGACCGGGTATTCGGCCATCGGCACCGGCAGGAAGCGATAGGCGAGCAGCAGCACGGCGAGCACCAGCGCGCCGCCCGCGACCAGCCGGACGCGGAACCAGCCCCAGCCGCGTTCCGGGTCGCGCAGCGCCGACTCGACGGTCAGGCACAGCACCGCGCCCGCGACCAGGTCGACGCCGTAGTGGTAGCCGAAGCCGAGGGTCGCGGTCACCGTGGCGAGCAGCCAGAACGCGCCGCCCCAGCGCGCCAGGCTCGGCGCGGGACCGCCGTCGGTATCGCGGCGGGTGTGCAGGAACACCGACAACGCCCAGGCCGTGTGCATGGACGGCATGCAGTTGCGCGGCGTCGCGGAATCGAACGGCATCGGCATCGGGTTGCGGTCCAGCGGCGGCACCACGCTCGGCCAATAGTTGCCCAGCTGTAGCCCGTGCCCGTCCGCGCCGAACGCGAACATCGGCCCGACCACCGGGAAGATCACGTAGACGATCGGACCGACCAGCCCGAGCACCAGAAAGGTGCGCACCAGATAGTGGGTCGGCCAGCGGCCGCTGGACACCACCCGGCGCAGCTGCCACACCGCCACCACGATGGCCGCGACCGGCAATTCGATATAGACCCAGTGCAGCACCCCGTAGACGACCGGCCCGAGCACGTCGAGCACCCGCCCCATCACCCAGGACGGATCGCCCAGCGCGTGATCGGCGAGCAGCACGTATTCGTCGAGCACCGTCGGCCTGCTCAGGATGGTGACGTGCAGCCACACATCACCGACCTTGGTGGCGAGGATGAGCAGCGCACCGAGCGCGGCGGCATGCAGGGCGTTGCGGCGTTCGGTCCCGTCCCAGCGCAACCACGCGTACGCCGCGAGCCCGGTGAGCACGATCACCGGACCGTTGCCGATCGCGAACGACGCACCGGCCAGCAGCCGGAAGCCCGCCCACACCACGTCGATGGCCACGGCCGCGCTCAGCGCGATGATCCGCCGCCGGGCCGAAATGCCAACCAGCGCAAGCACCAGACCGGCCCACGGCACCGACATCGACTTGGGCGTGCCGACGTAGTCCTGCCACAGGCTGCCCAGCGGACCCTGGAACCCCTCGCGCATCGCCACGATCTGCAGCGCGATCAGCAGCACCGGCACCGCGGCCACGCCCGCCGCGACCCAGATCCGGGCCGGCGGCACGCGCAACCGGGGAGCGGCACTTCCTACTCCGGGTCCCGGGTCCTCGACAAGCACTCGACCATAGTAAACGGGGGGTGAACGCCATCCCACCGGCCAATTGAACAGCCGACGACCGAACCCACCGCGGCAGTTACTGCTCGAGCTCCTTGACCAGCGCGTCTACCACCGCGACCAGGTCGCCCTGGGCCGCGGCGGCCACCTTGCGCTGCCGCTGATATGACGCACCTCGCTCCGGTATCTCCGCGACGAAGGCCAATTCGTCCGCGCAGCCGAGCCGTTTCGCGGTCGGCTCCAACCGGTTCAGCAGGTCGGTCACGTCGTCGGTGACCAACCGCTCGTTGCTCTTGTCGTCCACGATGACGATCGCGTCCAGGCCGTAGCGGGCGGCCCGCCACTTGTTCTCCTGCACGTGCCACGGCGGCAGCGAGGGCAGCGTCTCGCCCTCCTCCAGCCTGCGGTCCAGGTCGACGATCAGGCAGTGGATCAGCGCGGCCATCGCGGCCAGCTCCGCACGGGTGGACACCCCGTCGCACACCCGGACTTCGATCGTCCCCCACTTCGGCGCCGGGCGGATGTCCCAGTGCATCCCGCCGAGCTGCTCGAACACCCCCGTCTTGAACTGGTCGTGCACGAAATGCTCGAAGGCACTCCAGTTTTCGAACTGGAACGGCAGGCCGGCCGTGGGTAGCTGCTGGAACATCAGCGTCCGGTTGCTGGCGTAGCCGGTGTCCGAGCCCGCCCACATCGGCGAGGACGCCGATAGCGACAGCAGGTGCGGATAGTGGATCAGCAGCGCGTTCAGGATCGGAAAGACCTTGTCCCGGTGCGAGACTCCGACGTGCACGTGCACGCCCCAGATCATCATCTGGCGGCCCCACCACTGGGTGCGCTCGATCAGCTCGTCGTAGTGCTCGGAGCGGGTCAGCTGCTGCGCCGACCACTGCGCGAACGGATGGGTGCCCGCGCAGAACAGGTCGACGCCGAGCGGGTCGGCGGCGCGCCGGACCGCGGTCATGGTGCCGTGCAGGTCCTCGACCGCGTCGCCGACGGTCTCGTGCACCCCCGTGACCAGCTCGACGGTATTGCGCAACAACTCCTTGGTCACCTGCGGGGTGCCGTCGTGCGCGTGTAGATCGCCCAGTGAATCGAATACCGCCGCAGCGGTATTCGACAGATCGCGGCTCACCTTGTCAACGAGTGCGATTTCCCACTCGATACCTATGGTGGGCCGGGGCGATCCATGGAAGGGAACGTGTTCTCTGCCTGCCCCGGCCATATCGGCTCCTGCGCTACTGGATCACACCGCAGGCAACGCGGCCGCCCGCGTCGCCTGTCGCTAGCGTCGTATCGTCCGGGCCGGCAACGCCGTCGGCTCGGAGGTACCGGTTCGGGATGTTGCCGAAGTTGTCGGCATCGGCGTGGATCATCAACGCCTTGTTCTTCAGATCGTCGAGGGTCACCGCGTCGGTGGTGGTGACCAGCTTGGCCGAGCCGTCCGAGCGAACCTCGAGCGAGGTCAGGTCGCCGCTGGCCGGGTGCGTGTTGGCGCTGCCGACCTGCAGATGGCCACCGGCGGAAAGGAAGTCGCCGGACGGGCCGCCGGTCGGCGCGACCGAGTTGGCCTCGCACTTGCCGATCGAGTGCACGTGCAGGCCGTGGAAGCCGGGCCGCAGGCCGTGCGCCTCGACGGTGAACTGCAGGTGATTGCCGTCCTTGACGATGTTGGCGGTGGCGACCGAGGCGCCCGCGGCGTCCTTCAGGTCGACCTTCACACCCGCGTTCGACTCCGCGCTGCCGGTCTCCTTGCCGGATTCGCTGGCCGGCGGGGCGGCCGCGCCGCTCCACACGGGCGGGGTCGTTCCCTTGACGTCACTCGACTCCTGGCTGTTGGTGCAGCCTGCGAGGCCGAGGACCGCGACCGCGAGCACCGGGGTCACAGTCCGCCAGGACGGGCGACGAGTTGTGGACGGGGCCATCGGGGAACTCCTTTATGAGTACCGAGTTTACGAAGTTTACGAGTAAAGCTGGGTGGACACGTTCGTTACCGGACAAGATGATGCCACGTCCGCCGTGTCGCGCCGTGACAGGCCCGTTCAGCGGCAGGTCGCCAGTTGACCCGGCCGCGGTCGCCAGTTGTCAGTTACCCGTCACGATGACGGTTACACCGGGCGAGGACTCGCCCAATCCACTCGACTTCGATTCCGCGGTGATGCCGAGCTCCTGCGCGATGGCCTGCCCGGCCTCCTTGTCGCCCGGCGAATTGCCGTAGTACACCGTCGTTTTCGGGATATTGACGCCGGGGTAGTTGCCCGTCTCGACGACATTCCAGCCCTCGGCGGTGAGCTGACTCGCGGTCTTGCCGGCCAGCCCGGCGATCATGCTGTTGTTCAGCACACGCACCGGAACCGCCTTGGCGGCGGCCGCCGAACCGGTGGTGGTGGCCGGCGGGGTGGTGGTCGTCGTGGACGGCGCGGCGGAGCTGGACGGCACGGCGTCCGAGGTCTTCGCGACGGTGGTGCTCGCCGGCACCTGCGGTGCGGCGGTGGCGGTGGTCGAGGTGGCCGATTCCGACGGTCCGGAACTCGACGAATCGGCGTCGGACTTCGACAGCGACATCGCGCCGAGGCCACCGAATACGATGGCCAGTGCGATCAACACCATCGCCAACGCTCGCAATGGCGGCCCACCGGAGGTGGGATTCGGGTAGCTCACCTAGTCGAGCCTAGCCCGGTCATACCTGGAAACCGAGCCGTCGCGCGGCCCTGGCTTTTTGCCTGCTCGCCCGTAACCGGCGCAGCCGCTTGACCAGCATGGGGTCGGCGGCGAGCGCCTCCTGCCGATCCACCACGGTGTTGAGCACCTGGTAGTACCGGGTGGGCGACATACCGAACAGCTCCCGGATGGCTTCTTCCTTGGCCCCCGCGTACTTCCACCACTGGCGCTCGAAGGCCAGGATGTCGTGTTCGCGACGGCTCAGCCCGTCACCGTCGCCGGTCGTTTCCGCTGCCGTGACATCGTCGCTCGCGGAAGGGTCGCCCTGGATCGCGGAAAGATTCCGTGCCGCTGCGCCGTCCATCTTGCTCCCTCGCCGAGTTACCACCAGACGAAAAATGGTGCTTGTACGTCGCGGATCATTCAACCACGAGACCGTGGGATCGCCGGGGCTACGGCGCGGCGTGTTCCCTACCTGCCGGTAGGCGTGTCGCGGGAAGGTTGCCGCCCCCGCACGGCCGGCGGCAGGGCGGCGCGGCAATAATTGATGCCATGGCTATCCTCCCGATCGTGATCGTCGGCGACCCGGTTCTGCACAACCCGACCGAACGGGTCACCCAGTCACCGGAGGAATTGGCCGAGCTCATCGCGGATATGTACGACACGCTCGACGCCGCCCACGGTGTCGGTCTCGCGGCCAACCAGGTCGGGGTGCCGCTGCGGTTGTTCGTCTACGACTGCCCGGACGTCGCGCCCGACGGCACCGCCACCCGGCGGCGCGGCGCGGTGATCAACCCCGTGCTGGAGACCTCGGCCATCCCCGAGACCATGCCGGACCCGGAGGACGACGAAGAGGGTTGCCTGTCGGTGCCCGGCGAGCAGTATCCGACCGGCCGGGCCGAATGGGCCAAGGTCACCGGCACCGACGAACACGGCAAGCCGGTGGAGATCGAGGGCAAGGATTTCTTCGCCAGGATGCTGCAGCACGAGGTCGGGCACCTGGACGGGTTCCTCTACGTCGACGTGCTGATCGGGCGCAACGCCCGCGCGGCCAAGAAGGCGATCAAGCGCAACGGCTGGGGCACACCGGGACTCAGCTGGATCCCCGGCACGGTCGCGGATCCGTTCGGCCATGACGACTGACGGAGCCGACACCGGCGCGTCCATTCCGCTCGGCCGCCGGGTGGTCCTGCGTTATCGACTGCCCGCGGGTTATCCACAGCCGCTCACCGACGTGATCGGCGAGCTGCTCTCGCTGGATCCGCCGACCGTGCGCGGGGCCGACGGGCAGGTCGTCTCGGTGACGCCGGACCGGGTGGTCGCGCTGAAAGCCGTTGGGCCCAGGCCGATTCGGACCAAAGAGATCCGGTCGCTGGAAGCGGCGGCCGCGGACGCCTGGCCGGGCATCGAGCACGTGTGGATCGACGGGTGGCTGGTACGTGCCGGGCACGGATACACCGGACGCGCCAATTCCGCTGTGCCGCTGGGCGGTTCCGATGGGCCCGCGGCGGTGACAGCGGACGCTATCCGCCGCATCGGCGAGTGGTACACCACACACGGGCTGCCGCTGCTGCTCGCCCTGCCCGATCGGCTGGCGCCCATTCCGCCGGGCTGGGACAGCTGGCGCGAGACCGTCGTGCTGGCCATCGACATCGAGAATTTCGTCCTCCCGCAGGGGCCTTCGATGGTGCGCGTCGCCGCCGCGCCGGACCGCGCCTGGCTGGAGTTGAACCGCTACGACGGGGAACCGCCTACGCCGCAACGACCTTCGTCGCGGGAACCGGATATCGAGGTGCTGACCGCCGTGCGCGACGGCGAGCTGGGGTTCGCCTCGCTCGGTGTGCCGACGCCGATCGCGATCGGGCGCGGCGCGGTCACCACCGCGCCGGACGGGCGGCGGTGGATCGGCCTCACCTGCGTGGCGGTGGGCGCGGAGCACCGGCGCAAGGGGCTCGGTTCACTGGTGTGCGCGGAGTTGATCCGGTGGGGGCACGGGCGCGGCGCGACGCACGCGTACCTTCAGGTCGAGGCCGGGAACAGCGCCGCGCTGGCGCTGTATCGCGAGCTGGGTTTCGTCGAACACCACATGTATCGGTACGCGTCTCCGACCAGACACCCCCACGGGTCCGCCGACCTCCGGTAAAACGGAGTCATAGCCCACCGAAGGAAGGCACCTGTGCGCCTCGCCACCTGGAACGTCAATTCGATCCGCTCCCGGCTCGACCGGGTCGTGGAATTTCTGGATCGCCAGGATATCGATGTGCTGGCCATCCAGGAGACGAAGTGCCGGGACGACCAGTTCCCGTTCGAGCGGTTCGACGAACTCGGTTACGAGGTCGCGCATCTGGGCATCAACCAGTGGAACGGGGTCGCCATCGCGTCCCGGGTCGGCCTGCGGGATGTGGAGTTCGCCTTCCCCGATCAGCCCGGCTTCGACAAGGAGGCCGGTGAGTCGCTGATCAGCGCGCCGGTCGTGGAGTCCCGCGCGCTCGGCGCGACCTGCGGCGGGGTCCGGGTCTGGAGCCTGTACGTGCCCAACGGCCGCGCCCTCGACGACCCGCACTACACCTACAAGCTGGAATGGCTTGCCGCCCTGCGCGACAACGGCGCCCGCTGGCTCGCCGAGGACCCGGCGGCGAAGATCGCCCTGGTCGGCGACTGGAACATCGCGCCGACCGACGACGACGTCTGGTCCGTCGACTTCTTCGAAAACAAAACCCACACTTCCCCACCCGAGCGCGACGCCTTCCAGTCCTTCCTCGACACCGGCTTCGCCGACGTCATGCGCCCCTTCGCCCCCGGCCCCGGCGTCTACACCTACTGGGACTACACCCAGCTCCGCTTCCCCCGCAAAGA
Source organism: Nocardia sp. NPDC056564 (assembly GCF_042793755.1). Taxonomy (NCBI): domain Bacteria; kingdom Bacillati; phylum Actinomycetota; class Actinomycetes; order Mycobacteriales; family Nocardiaceae; genus Nocardia; species Nocardia sp. NPDC056564. The sequence goes on along the minus strand of NZ_JBHTUR010000007.1, from coordinate 87,796 downwards.
GGGCATGCGCATCGACTTCATCCTCGCCTCCCCCGCCCTGGCCACCACCGCCACCGACGCCCTGGTCGACCGCGAAGAACGAAAGGGCAAGGGCGCCAGCGACCACGCCCCGGTAATCGCCGACTTCACCGTCTGAGCCCGCGGGCTCGTCACGCCGCCCACCGTTCGAGTGACCGGGTATCGAGAGCGAGAGCGATCGGCTGCGGAAGCAGCACATCAATACCGAACGGCATCGTCACCACCTGTTGATAGCGACCAGAGCAAGGATCGCGGTAGACGGCGACCGCACGGGCCGCCAATCGCAGCCCCTCGGCGATGCGATCGGCGGCTCGCGCGAGCTCTTCGAACTTGTCGATGCTCATTTGTGGCACCCGGATCGGCAATACCCAGCGGTACTGACGTCTTCCGACAACTGAGCAGGCTTTATCGTCCGATTGCGTTGCGACGCTGGTTTATCGACCGCCTTCGCGGTCGAGGGCTCAGCTGGCTGAGGCGTTCGGGCGGTTGGTGCGGCCGTAGCGTGCGCGTGCTTCCTGCGGTGTCACGGTTGTCGGGTTCTGAGGGGTGCCTGCTGCCAGGTGTTCGCGGTAGAGGCGGGCGGTCATGGGGCCGAGGAAGTTTCCGAGGATGGCTTGTTTGGCCTGTTCGTTGGCGAGGGTTTTGATTGCCAGGCGCATGGGGGTGCGGTAGGCGCGGTCGACCAGGGCGGGTTGGTCGAAGCCGCCGGTGGTGCGCATCCATCGAGGGAGGGTGGCGATGGCGGCGGGGGCCACCAGGCGGCTGCCGGACCAGAGTTTGACGCCGCGGTCGAACGGGGTGTGCAGGAGGTAGTGCATGCCCCGGTGCGCTCGTTCGGAGGTGCAGAGCTTGGGGCGCATGGCGGCGAAGTAGTCGCGGACCTCGGCGCGCGAGGCCGGAACGTCAGCGGGCTTGCAGGTTTGCAGTTCGGCGGCGATCACGCATTCGGCCCAGTAGCGCTGTTCCTCGGCGGGGGTGAGCGGGCCGGGGCCGTAGACCTCGTAGCACTTCAGCACCGAGTGCCAGCCGGTGACGTGGATCCACAGTTGCGAGTCGGGATTGTTTGCGCTGTAGCGCTTTCCGCTGATCGGCTCGATGCCGGTGGCCTGCGCGTGCACCTTCATCAGGTGCTCGGACGCCTCGATCGCCATGCGACTGTCAGCGACGGCCGCGATGAGGAAGTAGGCGAAGGTGTGGTCGAGCCGTCCGCGCGGGTCGGTGTAGATGCCCTGCACGTCGGCGACCGCGGCGGTGAGCGCGGGGTCGAAGTGCTCGAGCACGACGGAGCGCTGGAAGCCGATCACGGCGGTGGCGTGGGTCCACACCTTCCAGGTCGGCGAGCCGGGACCGAAGAAGCCGTAGTCGACCTCACGGATGGTCCGCGCCGGTGCGTCGAATTGCGGACGCGTGGAGTGCGTTGTCATCGTCTTGCTCCTTTGCACGACGGACGGCTCGGTCTACACCGGTGCATTCATACACCAGTGTAGCATTTACTATAACCGCAGTTAAACGGTACTTTTACGGGTTCATCTCGTAGGTGCCGGCGAGGGCTCGGGCCTGGGCGAAGACCTGCTCGAAGCGGGCGCGGTCGGCGACCGGGCGGCGGATCAGGTCGAGGGCGCGGGTTTGCTGGGGCTTGGTGGCGGTGGGCTTGGTGTGCAGCGTGAGGGCGTGCTTGGCGAACTCGCGGACGAAGTTGTCGAAGATCTGGTCGAGCAGGGCGGGGCCGGTGCCCTCGATCTCGGCTTGTTCGAGGATGAGCTGCGCGTAGGGCAGGGCGGTGAACAGCTCGCCGAGGGCGAAGAGGAAGTCGACGTCGCGCTGCTGCGCGGCCGTGGGCGGCGCTGCGGCGAGCAAGGTTTGGAAGGCGAGTGCCTGCTCCAGGAACACCGCGACGTTCGGTACGTGGGCGAACTTCTCGAAGACCGCGCGCCAGTCGGTGAAGCGGATGCGGCCGAGGCCGCTGCTCGGTCCCTGCCGGAACAGGAACTCGTCGTCGGCGGCGTCGCGCCGGGTGGGCACCGGAGCGTATGCGGCACCGGCGAATTCGGCGCGCAGCTTGGGCACCGCGGCGCCGGCCCGCGGCGCGAGCCTGCGACTCGACCAGCTCAGCGCGCCGGAGACCGCGCGCACCGTGCCCTTCGGCGCGGAACCCGCGCCGGGCAGGAATCGCAGCGCGCCCAGCCCGGCGTCGGCGGGATGGAACATGAAGTTGGCCATGAACTTCAGCGACAGCGCCATGTTCACGTGCACCGTGCCCTCGAGCCGCGGCAGCCCGAACAACCCGAGCATGGCCATCGGGAAGTACATGTCCTTTTCGAAGCCGCGAGCGGCGATCACGTCCGCGAGGTCCTCGATGATCCGCTGCCCCTGCCGGGTGACGGTCATCTTCTCGATCGCGTTGAACAGCAGGTAGCGCCGGTCCGCCGGGGAGGCCGAACGCATGTAGTCGATGGCCCGCTCGCTGTAGAGCTTCATCGCCATCAGCCGCGCGTACGAGTCGGTCATCAGCGCCTGCACCTGCGGGAACTCGGTCACCCTGTGCCCGAACAGGATTCGGTTCTCCGCGTGCGTAATGGCCTCGTAGTAGGCGTGTTCACACGCGCCGACGGCACCGAACCCGAGGTTGAACTTGCCGACATTGACCGTGTTCATCGCCGCATGGAAGGCCGCCTCGCCGCGATGCAGGATGTCCGCCTCGGCCACCGGATATCCGTCGAGATCGAAAGCGGCCACGTACATCTGGCCGTCGACGACATTGCCGCGCAGGTGGTAGTTCTCGTGCCGGCTGTCCGCGAGGAAGAACAGGTAGCCCTCGTAATCCTGTTGCGTCGGTTTGCTGTCCAGCGCCTTGGCGCTGTCGATGATCGGCTTGTCCGAGCGCCGCCCGAACACCGAGACCAGCGCGGCCTGGTTGCCGTTGCCGATGTAGTGCTTGCCGCCGGTGGCCCGATAGCCGCCGCCCGGCTGCGGCTCGACCACCATGTCGGTGGAGTAGACGTCGGCGCCGTGCTCCTTCTCGGACAGGCCGAACGCGAAGATCTCGCCGGAATCCAGCAGCGCGGCCGCCCGCCGCTTGGCCGCGGCGTTGTCGCTCTGCCAGATCGGCCCGAGGCCGAGGATGCTGACCTGCCAGACGTACCAGTACTGCATGGAGTAGAAGCCGAGGATCTTGCTCATCATCGCGATCCGGGCGGTATCCCAGCGCTTGTTCGGATCGCCGCCGGCCTCGGCGGCCGGGGTGAGGAAGGTCGCGAAGACGCCCTCGCGCTTCACGAAATCGAGGAACTCGGTGTACCAGACCCGATCCCGATCCTCCTGCTTGAGCACCGCCTTGCCGCGCGCCTCGAACCAGTCGACGGTCGCGCGCAGCAGCCGCCGGGTCTCGGTGTCGAACTCGGCAAACTCGCAGGTCTTCGGGTTGAACAGGGTTTCGGTCATCGCTGGCTCCTCGGCCGTGGCTTCGCGCTCGCGCCTGCGGACAGGTCGCTCGACAAGGGCAGCCGACCGTCTCCGGCCGACTTCATGCACGACTGTAGCATTAACCTTCACACACGTAGGAAGTTGATCTACAAGCGTCGGACCAGCCAGAACCCGGCAACGCACGCTGCTATGTTGGTGCCCATGGGTAGCGATTCGGCCGTACAGCCGCGACAACGGGCGCCGCACCTCGGCCCGGAGCGCCGCCGCCCCCAGGTGCTGGACACCGCGCTGGCCATCGCGGTCGAGCACGGCATCGCGGCGGTCACCATGGCCGCCATCGCCGAGCGGATGAACGTGACCAGGCCGGTCGTCTACGCCTGCTTCGCCGATCGGGTCGAGCTGATCGAGGCGCTGATCCAGCGCGAGGAGAGCTACCTGGTCGACGACCTGCTCGGGGTGATGCGCCGCCGCGACGTCGACGCGGGCGAGACCGTGTTCATCGAGGGCTTCCGCGCCCTGCTGGACAAGGCGGCCGCCCGCCCGGACGCGTGGCGCCTGCTGTACGGCAATCCCGATCCGGCCGTTGCGGATTCGTTCGGCCGCGGCCGCGCCCTGGCCATCGAACGGTGCAGCACGCTGCTGCGGCCGACCCTGCGCGCCTGGGGCACCGAGGATCCGGAACGCAAGCTGCCCGTGCTCGTCGAGTTGTGGGTTTCCGCAGGTGAGGGCGCGGTGCGTACCCTGCTCGCGGACGACGGCGACTGGACCGCGGCCGATCTCGGCGCCTTCGTCGGCGCGGCGGTGTACCGCGCGCTGCGGCACGCCTGACGCCGTCCTGACAAATAGTCGGCTACTTGCCGAACAGCTAGTCGAAATGCCTCCCGATGCCGCGATGTTCCGGCAGAATTCGCCCCGTCGGGGGTGGATTCCGCCACTGCGCCCGACCGGCCATCACTACGATGGTGACCAGTTGAACCAGGCCACAAGCCAGGCAGGAGGTGCGGTCATGGCGTTCTATCGACAGGTAGGAGCGGTGCCGCCGAAACGGCATACACAACATCGGGATGAGCAGGGACAGCTCTACTACGAGGAGCTGATGGGCGAGGAGGGCTTCTCCGGCGATTCGTCGCTGCTCTACCACCGCGGGCTGCCGCCCGCGATCGTCGACTCGACGGTGTGGGAGCTGCCCGACCAGACGACTACCCCGAATCATCCACTGCGGCATCGGCATCTGCGGTTGCCCGAGCTGTTCCCGGACGACACCCCCGCCCGCACCGACGCGGTGACCGGACGACGCCTGATCCTCGGCAATGCCGATGTGCGCATCTCCTACGTCGTGGCCAAGGGTGTGTCCCCGCTGTACCGCAACGCGATCGGCGACGAGCTGGTCTACGTGGAATCCGGTGCGGCCGTGCTCGAAACGGTGTTCGGCCCGGTGCCCGCGCGCCAGGGCGACCAGGTGCTCATCCCGCGCGCGACCACCCACCGCTGGCTGCCCACCGGGCAGGAACCGTTGCGCGCGTACGTGATCGAGGCGTCCAGCCACATCACCCCGCCGAAGCGGTACCTGTCGAAGTTCGGCCAGCTGCTCGAGCACGCCCCCTACTGCGAACGCGACCTGCACGGCCCGGCCGAGACGCTGACCGCGACCGGCACCGACGTGGAGGTGCTGGTCAAGCACCGGCCCGGCGGCAAGGTCGTCGGCACCCGGTTGATCTACGCCACGCACCCGTTCGACGTGGTCGGCTGGGACGGCTGCCTGTACCCGATCACCTTCAACATCAGCGACTTCGAACCGATCACCGGCCGCATCCATCAGCCGCCGCCGGCCCATCAAGCCTTCGAGGGGACCAACTTCGTGGTCTGTAATTTCGTGCCGCGCAAGGTCGACTATCACCCGCTGTCGATCCCGGTGCCGTACTACCACTCCAACGTGGACTCCGACGAGATCATGTTCTACTGCGGCGGAAACTACGAGGCGCGCAAGGGATCCGGGATCGCGCAGGGCTCGGTGTCGGTGCACCCGGGCGGCTACGCGCACGGCCCGCAGCCCGGCGCCTACGAGCGCAGCATCGGGCTCGACTACTTCGACGAGCTGGCCGTCATGGTGGACACGTTCCGTCCGCTGGAACTCGGCGAGGGCGCCCTCGCCTGCGAGGATCCGGCCTACGCGTGGACCTGGTCCGGCCGGGGGCCCGCGTGAAGACTCGTGTCGAAGTACCCGGCGATTCGCTGTTCGGTGCGGACAACCTGCCCTACGGCGTGTTCGCTCCCGAAGGCCAGAACTACCGCGTCGGAACCCGATTGGGCGATTCCGTCATCGATCTCGCGACCGCACTGGACGATCCGGAGTTCGGCGAACCGAGCCTGGCCGCGCTCATGGCCCGCGGCCCGCGCCGCTGGCGGGAACTGCGCGAGCGCGTCCGCGAGCTGGTCGACAGCGAAATCGACAGTGCCGCAGTGCATAAGCTGACCGACGTGCGACTCGGCCTGCCGGTGCCGATCGGCGACTACGTCGACTTCTATGCCAGCCTCGACCATGCGACCAACCTCGGCCGCCTGTTCCGCCCGGACAGCGAGCCGCTGCTGCCGAACTGGCGGCACCTGCCGGTCGGGTACCACGGCCGGGCAGGTACCGTGGTGGTGTCCGGCACCGAGGTGGTCCGACCCCACGGACAGCGCCGAACCGATTCGGGCACACCGGATTTCGGTCCCTCGCGTCGACTCGACATCGAGGCCGAGCTCGGCTTCCTGGTCGGGGTCGGCTCCGAGCTCGGCGATCCGGTGCCGACCGGCGAGTTCGCCGAGCGGGTATTCGGGGTGACGCTGGTCAACGACTGGTCCGCCCGCGACATCCAGGCCTGGGAGTACCAGCCGCTCGGCCCGTTCCTGGGCAAGTCCTTCGCGACGTCGATCTCACCCTGGGTCACGCCGCTGGCCGCGCTGGAATCCGCGCGGGTGCCCACCCCCGAGCAGAACCCGCAACCCCTGCCCTACCTGCAGGAAAAGGAGCCGTGGGGGCTCGACATCGACCTGACGGTGGCCTGGAACGGCGAGCCGGTCGCGCACCCGCCGTTCTCCCGGATGTACTGGTCACCCGCGCAGATGCTGGCCCACCTGACCGCGAACGGCGCGAGCACCCGCACCGGGGACCTGTACGCGTCCGGCACCATCTCCGGGCCGGATCCCGATCAGCGCGGCTCGTTCATCGAACTGTCCTGGGGCGGAAGCGAACCCATCCTGGTCAACGGCCAGAAGCGCACCTTCCTGGAGGACGGCGACGAGGTGGTCATCACCGCGTCCGCGCCCGGCCCGGACGCGCGACGCATCGGTCTCGGCGAAGTCCGGGGCCGGATCCGCCCCGCGCGTCCGCGCGGATAACCGGACCACGCAGCGGCGCGAGCCGGGCCGCATCGATCGGGCCCGCTCGCGCCGTCCGCGCTGAACCTACTGTCCCGCAACGACTCCCCGGCCGGCGTACACCACCGCGATGAACCCGGTGAGATCCTCGATGAGCGTGTCGACGCCGTCCGGCGTGCCACCGTCGTCGTGATGGTGCAGCCAGTCCGCGACCAGCTCGAACATGCCGCCGATGGTGGCCAGCGCCAATGCCAGCCGAGCCCGCTGCACGCGCGGCTCCGCGGCCGGTTCCCCGGACCACTCCCGGTCCAGGAACGCCGCCGACCAGCGCCGGTTGCTGCGCCGGATCCGCTCGACCGTCGGCGAAATACCGCCCGCCTCACCGAAAGTCACCTTCGCCAGGCGCGGGTCGTCGGCGATGGCGTGCACGAACGCGGCGAGCACCGGCTCGGCCCGCTCCGGCCAGGACAGTTCGGCGGCCGCGACGGCGCCGGCGATCACCCGTTGCTGGATCTGCGCGGTGAGTTGCTGGAGCAGCGCGATGTAGCACGCTTCCTTGCTCTCGAAATGGTCGTAGAACCCTTTGGTTCCGACATAGGCGCGCTGGCAGATCTGCTCGATCGATGTCCCCGAATAGCTGTGCTCGGCAAACAGTTCGGTGGCCGCGTCGAGCAGTTGATTGCGCCGCTGTGCGCTGCGCTGTTCGGCGTCGAGTCCACGGATCCGGCGACGGGCCTGCCCCTCGGCAGGCCGCGCGGCGGATTTGCTGCGGGTCATACCCTCGACCATAGCTCGATGCCGTTTAGAAAGAGTTCTTGTTAGTAACAGGTTCCCGTGTTGTAATCGCTGTCACCTTGATGAGGAAGGACGCATACGTGTCAGTGATCACTGGTGATCCGACCGGCCGCCCGCGGCCCGGAATACGTTCGGTGGCAGTGCTGGTGGCCGTGGCGTTCGCCATGGCCACCGTGCTGCTGACCGGCGCGGTCGTGCCCGCGCCCGCCGCGGCGGTGCCGCTCCCGCAGGACGACTCGTTCTATCGACCGCCCGAAGGATTCGCCGACCAGGCGCCGGGCGCGATTCTCCGGTCCCGCGAGGTGCACCTGGCGGTCCTGACCGTGCTGCCGCTGAATGTGCGTTCCTGGCAGCTGCTCTACCGCACCACCGATCTCAACGACCAGCCCACCGTCGCTGTCACCACGGTCATCCTGCCCGCGGGCGCCGACCCGAACCGTTCCCGCCCGCTGGTCTCACTCCAGTTCTATTACGACAGCGCCAGCAACGACTGCTCGCCGTCGTATGTGCTGCAACAGGGTTCGGGTCTGGCCGGCCTCGAGGGCATCCACTCGCAAAGCGAGCTGATCGCGATCGCCGGACTGATCAGCCAGGGCTGGGCGATCTCGGTGCCGGACTACGAGGGGCTCGACGGGCACCTCACGGTGCCGAAGGAACCCGGCTACATGACCCTCGACGGCATCCGCGCCGCCGAAGGTTTCCAGCCGCTCGGGCTGGACGGCGCGAATACCCCGGTCGCCATGTGGGGCTTCTCCGGCGGCGGCATGGGCTCGGGGTGGGCGGCGGAAATGCAGCCGACCTACGCGCCGGAACTCAACGTCAAGGGCATCGCCATGGGCTCGCCCACCTCGGACGTGGTGTCGCTGCTGCACGTCAACGGGTCGATGTTCTCCTCGCTGATCGGCATCGGCATTTCCTCGCTGCGCAAGGCCTATCCGAAGTTCAAGGAGGCGGCCGATCGGTATCTGACGCCCGAGGGCCGGGCGCTGATGGACCGGACCGAGCGGCAATGCCTGCCGCGCAACGCGCTCACCCAGATGTTCGTCGACTACGGCCGGCTGCTGACCATCCCGATTCCGGACTTCCTCCAGGTTCCGGAGATCAAGGAGACCTTCGAGCAAACGGTGCTCGGCCGCAATATCCCCACCGCCCCGATCTTCCTGTACCAGGGCGTCTTCGACGAGGCGGTTCCGGTGTGGACCAATGACCGGCTGAACCAGCAGTGGTGCGCCGGCGGCGCGTCCGTCGTCTACACCCGCGACCATCTCAGCGAGCATCTGAGCCTGCCATCGCTCGGCATGGCAGGCACGCTCAACTGGCTGAAGGCCAGGCTGGCGCCGAACGCGCCCGATCAGGTCGGCTGCCGCACCGACAATGTGGTGTCCATGCTGGCCGACTTCAACGCCTTGCTGACCCAGATCGAGATCAACCTGAACGCCACCTTCGGCGCGCTCGGGTTCCCGATCGGACCACGCGAGCGTTAGTCCGCACCACTGGCCCGGCCCTCGACCGGAACACGGTCGGGGGCCGTGCTTTTGTCGGCACAGCGATGATTTCCCGGCGCCCGCCTCGTCTGCACGGATATACCGACACCGGCCAGGAGGATCGCCATGCAAAAGATCGTCACCAATCTGTGGTTCGACACCCAGGCGGAGGAAGCCGCCGAGTTCTACTGCTCGCTGTTCGCCGACTCCAAGATCACCGACGTGCAGTACCACCCCGAAGCGACCAACCGGCCTGCCGATCTGGCCATCACCGTCGACTTCGAACTCAACGGCCAGAAGTTCACCGCGATCAACGGCGGCGGCGAATACCACTACACCCATGCCATGTCGCTATTGGTCAACTGTGACGGACAGGAGGAGGTGGACCGGCTGTGGACCGCGTTGCTGGCCGATGGCGGGCAAGAGATCGAATGCGGTTGGCTGAACGACAAATACGGCGTGCCGTGGCAGATCTGGCCGGCCGAGGCGACCGAGCTGGTCACCGGCGATGACCGGGAGGCGGTGAACCGCGCGATGCGGGCGATGTTCGGGATGAAGAAGATCGTGCTGCAACAGCTGCGCGACGCCTACCACGGCAAGTGACGTGGGTCTTCATCCGATCATGGGGCGAACCCCCGGGAAAGGCAGGTAGTCTCGGCCTGGAAAATTTCACACGCCAACGGGGGCTCGCACCAGCGGGCTGAGAGGACGGCTAGGGCCGTCGACCGTATGAACCTGACCGGGTAATGCCGGCGTAGGGAGGAACGATCATGGCTACTGCTACGTCCACAGACGGATCCGAGATCATCGACACCGTCACCACCGGACCCATCGAAGGCAGTGTCAAGCACTACACCGAGGTGGACGGGCTGCGTATTCCGGTCCGTCGGGTCAATCTGACGAACGGCGAGCATTTCGACGTCTACGACACCTCCGGCCCGTACACCGACGACACGGCCACGATCGATCTGGAGTCGGGCCTGCCGAAATTGCGCGATACCTGGGCAAAGCCCGAGGTGGAGGGACCGCCGACCCAGCTGGCCTGGGCTCGGCAGGGCATCATCACACCCGAAATGCGCTTCATCGCCGCTCGCGAAGGAGTGTCGCCCGAGCTGGTGCGCGACGAGGTCGCCCTCGGTCGCGCGGTGATTCCGGCCAATCACAAGCATCCGGAACTCGAGCCGACCATCATCGGCAAGAAGTTCCTGGTGAAGATCAACGCGAACATCGGTAACTCGGCCGTGTCCTCCTCGATCGCCGAGGAGGTGGAGAAGATGGTGTGGGCCACCCGCTGGGGCGCCGACACCATCATGGACCTGTCCACCGGCAAGAACATCCACGAGACCCGCGAGTGGATCCTGCGCAACTCCCCCGTCCCGGTCGGCACCGTGCCGATCTACCAGGCGCTGGAGAAGGTGAACGGCGATCCGACCAAGCTCACCTGGGAGATCTACCGCGACACCGTGATCGAGCAGTGCGAGCAGGGCGTGGACTACATGACCGTGCACGCGGGCGTGCTGCTGCGCTACGTGCCGCTGACCGCCAAGCGGGTCACCGGGATCGTCTCGCGCGGCGGATCCATCATGGCCGCCTGGTGTCTGGCGCATCACCAGGAGTCGTTCCTGTACACCCACTTCGCCGAGCTGTGCGAGATCCTGGCGAAGTACGACGTGACCTTCTCCCTCGGCGACGGGCTGCGGCCAGGGTCGATCGCCGACGCCAACGACGAGGCGCAGTTCGCCGAGCTGCGCACCCTCGGCGAACTGACGAAGATCGCGAAATCCTTTGGCGTGCAGGTGATGATCGAAGGCCCCGGGCACGTGCCGATGCACAAGATCGTGGAGAACGTGCGGTTGGAGGAGGAGCTGTGCGAGGAGGCGCCGTTCTACACCCTCGGCCCGCTCGCCACCGACATCGCGCCCGCCTACGACCACATCACCTCGGCCATCGGCGCCGCGATCATCGCGCAGGCGGGCACCGCCATGCTCTGCTACGTCACCCCCAAGGAGCACCTCGGGCTGCCCAACCGGGACGACGTCAAGGTCGGCGTGATCACCTACAAGATCGCCGCGCACGCCGCCGACCTGGCCAAGGGGCACCCGCACGCGCAGGACCGGGACAACGAATTGTCCAAGGCCCGGTTCGAATTCCGCTGGCGCGACCAGTTCGCGCTGTCGCTGGATCCGGACACGGCGCGGGAGTACCACGACGAGACCATGCCCGCCGAGCCGGCCAAGACCGCGCACTTCTGCTCCATGTGCGGGCCGAAGTTCTGCTCGATGCGCATCTCCGCGGATGTGCGCGAGTACGCGGAACGCAACCGGCTGACCGATGTCGAGGCGATCGAGGCCGGGATGGCGGAGAAGTCCGCCGAGTTCGCAGACAGCGGCAACGCGGTGTATCTGCCGATCGTCACGTAGGGCCCGATTCGACTGTCCGGCAACGCGTCCGGTTCCCGCACCCCCTGCGGGCGGGAACCGGACGGCTCAGTCCCGGCGCATGATCTCGAGCAGCGACTCGAGGTGATCGGCCGGTACCACCTCCATCGACTCGCCACTGCCCTGAATGGTGGCGGCGATATCGATGGCGATTCGGTTGCGCCACCAGTAGATCGAGCGGCTGACCGGCCGTGACCGAAGCTCCCCCGCGACAAGGAGTTCGGCGAGCAGGCTGGTTCCCGCGAACACCGTCGGTCCGGTGATCGGATGGACCAGCAGGTGGGTGTGGCCCGGAATGACGAGCAGCGCGCCCCACGGACCGACCACCGGATAGTCGTCCAGCCATCGCACGTGCGCGGTGACGAAATCCGATGCCCCGTAGAGCATTTGGATATCGACATCATCCATGCCGTCGATATCGGCGGTCATCAGGTCGAGCCCACCCTCGGCCTGGGTGTTGCGCTCGGCGATCGCGAACAGATCCGATTCCCGTGCGCCCCACCGCTGTACGTTGGTGTAGGTCACCGGCGCCATGATGTCGCCGAAGTCGATCAGCACCCGCTGCAACAGTCCCGGCGCCACCAATCGGCGCACGTCGTTGATCAGCCCCCTGGTCCGCGCCGAACACAGCCGGGTCCGCAGCATCGACCGCACCGACTCCAGTCGCGACATGTCGAGATGCCCGGCGGCCAGGTCCGTGATCTGCGTATCCAGTCGATCCTCGACGATCGTCGACCACAGCTGCCGCGGCGCCCGGGCGACCCGCCGCTCCAATCGGGTACACGGCAAGACCACCCGGCCGCCCCCGCGCCGGGCGAACACGAACTCCCCGCCCGCCTCCTCGCACCCATACCCATGCCGCACCGCAACCTCGTTGACCAGCAACTTCAATAACCCCGAGGACGACTCCCGCATGACCCCTCGCTCCCGGTAGGGTACCTATCGACCTCCATTCTATCGAACATATGTTCTATACCGGGAGCGAGTTTCGCCCGCGCGAAAGGTTTATCTCTTACTGGTCGCGACGACGTGAATCCGGCAGGGCCGCCCTTGTCACGCTTCCCACACGAAAGCGGCGTAGCCGCCACCACCACTACGACCATTTCCGGTGTCGTCGGGATACCCGCCTGCCCCGGTTGTGGACGGGCCGCCATCGCCCCCGACGCCGATTCCGGCCGGCACGGCGACGGCGGCCGCCGGAGCGCCACCGAGCTCACCTCCGGTGGAGATCTTCTTCCCCGCGTCGTAGGCGGAGTTTTTACCTGCCTGACCCGTTACCGGTTCGCCCACGACACGGCTATGACCGCCGTCGCACGAACCACCGCCACCGGCACCACCACCAGCCACATACTTACCCGTGGTCGAGCCGTTCTGACCCGCGCCGCCCTTCCCACCGCTATCGCCGCCGCCGTCCCCGCCACGTCCGGCGTACCAATTGGTGGCGAGGCCACCGCCGCCACCGCCGCCACCAGCGCCGGCGAGGATCTCGTCACCCATCTCGACCCGGCTCGCGCCGCCACCGCCGCCTGGTCCGCTGAATTTGGCATCCTCCCTGGCCGAGGGGCTTTCCCCATCCTTGCCGCCGCCGTAACCGCCGGAACCGCCCGCGCCATTCGAATCAGTACTGTTGCTGTCCCCGCCGATCCCAGTGCCACCGATCGAGACAGTTATCGTCGTACCCGGGGCAACCTGAGTGACCTTGCAGGTGACGAGACCGCCGGCGCCACCGGCGGCCCCGGCCTCGCCGCCGTTGAGCAGGCCCGCACCGCCGGCACCGCCTGCTCCGATGAGTACGAGGGTGAAGCCGGTTACGCCTTCGGGGACCGTAACCGTATGGGCCCCAGCACTATTGAAGACCGTAATCGCCGGTCCGGCGATAACGGCAGGCGTGTCGGCTCCGGCAACGACAGGCGTCACCATCAGGGGCAGCACCGCCGATCCCACCAGGAGACCCTTCGATATCGCGCGGGTACAGCACTGTGGAAGCAAAGGAACTCCTTCAGTAGTCTTCCGCCGACCGATCGGCCGATATGCGAACAACCCGCCCGACTTCGCCATTGCCGTGCCTCCAGATCGGAGGGGTACTCAACGAGAGTTCGGAGATTGTTCGTAGCGGTCTTGCTTCTGGATGGCAGGCAGACACCGCCGCCTGCGCGGGCCGGTTAGCGCCCGTGCCGATGTGGCGCCTCGCGGTGCGCGCATCGGTCAGCGGAGTTCCTCGACCAGGCCGACGATGACGCCCTCGGGGCCGCGGACGTAGGCGTAGCGGCAATGGTTTTCGTAGCGGGCGACCTTGCCCACGAGTTCGCCGCCGTGGGCGCGCAGGCGCTCGACGACATCGTCGACGGCGTCGACGGCGAAGGTCAGGCGGGGGATGCCGGGGGTGTTCACCGCCGCCTTCGGCGCGGTGGCGGTGGTGGTGGGCGAGCGGAAGGTCGAGAGTTCGATCCGGCCGTGGCCGTCCGGAGTCCGCACAACGGCCATGTCCGCCAGGACGCCGTCCAGCGCGAGGAGGTCGTCGGCCCACTGGCCACCGACCGTTGCCTCGCCCTCCAGTTCCAGGCCCAGTTCGACGAAGAACGCGACAGCAGCCGCGAGATCCTCGACCACGATGCCGACATGGTCCATCCGGCGGATCGTCATGATTTTCTCCTCAGGTTGGTGGCGGCTCATTCCGCCTGTATCCCGAGGACGGAGCCGTCCGAGCATTCTCGACATCCGCGGGGCGGGAATTTCCAGATTTTTTCCGGACGCGTTCGCCGCGGCCTCGAATCCATTGGCGAACAATTTCCACAGCATCGGCGATATCCGGCGGTCACCACTGGGGAACCATTGGGGACTCGGCGTCGCGAGTCGCGAGGTGTCACGAATCATCTTATGGCACTAGGCATTTCGAGCACGCTCAACAGAAGCGCCGGCGCGGCCACCGACTCGGACCGTTGCCCGTGCCCACGGTGCGACATATCGTGTTGTTCACATTCGAACTTGAAATGCATTCGCCGACAAGGTGTTTGATCTCTGCGCAGCACGCACGCCCGGCTGTTCAGACGACGTGGCGCGACACCTATTCGCATCGCGAATGCCGGATGTGAACTCCAGCCCGTTCTGTTCCCACGAGGAGATCAAAACCATGACCGACAACGACTCCCTGGATGACGAGATCCCCCAGGCGATCACCCGCAAACGCCTTCTGCAGCTGGGCCTGCTGGCGGTGCCCGCCGCCGCGGCGCTGACCGCCGGCGCCGCGACCAGCACCGGCAGCCCCGGCGAAGCCCAGCAAGCCGTGCCGGCCGAGCTCGAGCCGACCCCGGCCTGCCACGACGGCGACGCGCCCACCATTGCCCAGACCGAGGGCCCCTACTTCAAGCCGAACTCCCCGCTGACGAGCGACCTGGTGATACCCGGCGCGCCGGGCACCCGATTGACGGTCAGCGGCTATGTGTTCACCCGGTCCTGCCGCCCGGTCGCCCAGGCCCTGCTGGACTTCTGGCAGGCGGACAACGACGGCGCCTACGACAACACGGGCTACAAGTGGCGGGGGCACCAGTTCACCGACGCGAACGGCCGGTTCAACCTGTCGACCATCGTGCCCGGCCTGTACCCGGGCCGCACCCGGCACATCCACGTCAAGGTGCAGGCTCCGAACCAGCGCATCCTGACCACCCAGCTGTATTTCCCCGGCGAACCACGCAACAACACCGATTCCATCTTCGACCGCCGGTTGCTGATGACGGTGCGCACCGTGCCCGCAGGCAAGGAGGGGACGTACGACTTCATCCTGAATTTCCGCTGACCGGCGCCCTGAGCATCGAAAGGGTCCATGCCCATCTGGGCGCTCGTCGGCAACGAATGCGCAGGTGTAAGGCGTCGTGGTGCGCAGGACCGAACACCGTGACGCACAAACCCGACGAGAAGGATGAGATCCATGCGGAGATTTGCCGGCATGCTTGCCCTTTCGAGTGCCGTCACGGTGCTCGTCGCGCCGGTCGCCGATGCGACCGTCACCGAAGGCGACGCGAACGTCGCGGTGTTCAAGGTTCTACACAAGGACGGTTCGGTCATCGCCGCATATGACTGCACCGAAGGCGACACCGCGACGATCACCGTCAAGTTGACCAATGACGTCTCCGACACCACCGGCAGCGGAACCGCCGAGAACCTGGCCTGCACGGGCAAGCCGACGTTCGTCACCATCATGACCGACCTGGGCGCAAGCAAACACGGCGACAAGGTCCGCAGCGACATCAACATCGAGGCCGAAGGGCCGAAACCCGCCTTCGGCGGCTCGTCCGCGCTCGTCCTCGCCGACGGCGTCTCCGGCCCGCCGTCTTGAGATGTTCGGATCATCGAAGCGGGCGTCGAGTTCCCCATCCGGGGTTCGACGCCCGCTTCCACCACACCGGCCTTTCGGCGCGAACCGGTGGACCGCGCAAACCCAGCCGCGCCAATAGCTCTCGGCCTTCCGGAGGCAGCGATCGACGGCGGCGTCGAGCCGACGCGGGTGGTTCGGTCGAAATCCGTTCAGTAGGACTGGAGTTCGATCAGGGTGCCGTCGGGGTCGCGGACGTGCGCGGTGCGGAGGTTGGGGCCCAGTCGGGTCGGTCGACGGGGGCGGCGACGGGGGTTGCGCCGTTGTCGAGGCAGAGGGCGCAGGCGGCGTCCACGTCCTCGACTCGGCAGACGAACATGACTGTGTCTTGGGTGGGGGTGGATCGAGTTGGCAGGGAAGCGGTTCCGACCACCTGGGCCATGGTGGCGCGGTCGAAGAGGATCAGGGCCGCTTGATCGGCTACGTCCCAGTTGGCGTAGGGACCGTCGGGGGTGCCCTTGACCAGGTCGGCGCCGATGAGTCCGGGGAGGACGGCGGCGTAGAAGGTGAAGCATTCGGCGAAGCGGGTGACGAGCAGTCTCGGGTGCAGTGCGTCCATCGGGTCTCCAATTAGTAGGTGCAGACCTACTATAGGTCTAGCCCTACAATAGGTCGATGGACTCTGGGCACGCACTGCCGCCGAGCTTGCTCGGGCTGGACATCTATCTGTTGTCGCGGATGGGCAAGGTGGCACGCGGGCGGTTCGCGGATCGGCTGGCCGAGCGGGGACTTCGGCTGTGGCACATGGCGATCCTCGCGGCACTGGCCGACTTCGGGGCGCATGCGCAGCGCGATCTCGCCGAGCGGCTCGCCATTCACCCGAGCGATGTCGCCAAGGTGGTCGATGAGCTTGCCGCGGCGGGGCAGGTCGAGCGCGCGCGGGACGCGGCCGACCGACGGCGGGTGACCGTGCGGATCACCCGTGCCGGGCGGGCCGCGCTGGCCGCCCTGGACAAGGAGGCAGGCCGGGTCGCCGACGATCTCCTCGCACCGCTGAACGCGCGGGAACGCGCCCAGCTATCGCAGTTGATGCGCCGCGTATTCGACCACGCGCACCCCCGAGACGACGCGCTTTGAGTGCCCCGCTGCCGCTCAGTGCGAGCCGGTGACTCGAAAACCCCTTGGCACCAGCCAGACCGCGACGACCGCCACCACCGCGACGATGGCCGCCGACACATAGGCGGTAGTGGTGAGCGCGACATCGAACGCGTGCCGCGCCGCCTCCAGCACCTGCTCGCGCGGCGCATTGTCCAGGCGGCTCGCCACTTCCACGGCGCCGCCGATGGATTCCCTTGCCTCATCCAGTCTTTCGCCCCGCAACGGCAGATCGATCATGTTCTCGGTGAAGATCCGCCCGTGGATGCTGCCGAGCAGCGCCACCCCGAGCCCGATGCCGAGTTCGTAGTTGGTTTCCGACACCGCGCCCGCCTGCCCGGCCCGTTCGGGCGGCACCGCGGAAACCAGGACGGCGGCCGCCGCGGTGATCGCCAGTCCGTCGCCGAGCCCGAACGACGCGAGCACCAGCGCGACCACGGGATACGTGGTCGGCTCCGGACTCAGCGCCAGCCCGAGGAACCCGATGGCCAGCGCGCCGAGCCCGATCGCGAGCACGGCCCTGACCCCGATGTGCTGCATCAGCCAGGGCGTCGTCAGCGACGCGACCAGCAGCGTCAACGCCGACGGCAAGGTGCGCAGGCCGGCCTCGGACGGCGAGTAGCCGTGCACGTACTGCAACCACAGCGAGATCAGGAACAGGGCGGCGCCGATCGCGAGCATGGCGAGCAACGTGGCGAGCGCGGCGGCGCAGAACGCGCCGTTGCGGAACAGCCGCACGTCGAGCAGCGGATCGGCGGCGGCGAGCTGGCGCCGCGCGAACCAGATCAGCAGCAGCACACCGAGAATCAGGATGGCCCAATCCACCGGGGCCGGTGCGCCCTTGGCGACATGCTTGATGCCCCAGGCCAATCCGACGATCCCGACGATCGACAACCCGGCGGCCGGCCAGTCGAGCGAACCGGATTGCGGCGCCCGGTATTCCGGCAGCAACCAGGCGCCCACCGCCACGGTGAGCAGCACCACCGGCACGTTCAACCAGAAGGCCGACGCCCAGCCGAAGTGCTCCACCATCACACCGCCGACGATCGGGCCGATGGTCGCGCCTGCGCCTGCCACCGCGGCCCAGATACCGATGGCGAGCGTGCGTTCCCGCGCGTCGGCGAAGATGTTCCGGATCAGTGACAACGTCGACGGCATCACCATCGCGCCGCCGATCGCGAGCAGCACCCGCCCCGCGATCAACTGCCAGGCGCTCTGCGACGTCGCCGCCACCACCGAGGCGAGGCCGAAGAGCACGAACCCGGCCAGGAACAACAGTTTCCGGCCGACCCGGTCGCCCACCGCACCCGTGGTGATCAGCAAACCGCCGAGCACCAGCCCGTACACGTCGATGATCCACAGCTGTTCGAGCTGCCCCACCCGCAGATCGGCGATCAGCGACGGCAGCGCGACGTTCAGGATCGTCGCGTCCATCGCCACCAGCAGCAGGCTGGCGCACAGCACCGCGAGCATCACCCAGCGCACGCCGCCCACCGTCGATACGTCGCCGTTCGTCTCCGGTCCGCTCGCCGCCATGCCGCCTCCTCGCTCGCCCCAGCCCAGCATCCACCGGACTCCAGCAAACACCAAGTAACCGCGCCGCCGGTCGATCTGTTCGCGGATCGACCCGGCCGCGCGAAACGACTACCGCAGGGTTTGGTCGATCAGCAGCCGGGCGGCCCGGTCGGTGCGCTCGACGTCGCCGGTGATCAGGCGATCCTGCAGAATCCCGCGCAACCCCGAAACGAGCAGTGTCGCCACCAGTTCCGGATCGGCTATGGACGGCAATCCGCGCAGTCCGTCGGCCAGCGATGCGACGAACGTCGCGATGGCCGTCTCGGCGTAATCGGCATACGGACTGTCCGACGCGCACGCGGCACCGAGCACCTGCAACATGACCCGGACGCTGGTCCGGCCCTCGCCCGCGGTATTCGCCGTCCAGAACCCCCATAGCCGCGCACGCAACTCGGCGACCTCGCGGACCCCGGAGAACAGCGCCGCGAGGTCCGGACGCTGCGTCGCCAAGGCCTGGACCAGCAATTCCTCCTTGGTGGTGAAGTAGTAGATCAGCATCCGGGAGCTGGTGCCGAGCTCGGCCGCGAGCGGGCGCAGGGATAGCTCGACGAGGCCGTGGTCGGCGATATAGCGCACCACGGCGGCGAGCAGTTCGGCACGTTTCGCGTGGTCGAGGGGACGGGCCATGAGTTGACTGTAGCGAGTGCTACAGGTATTCATGACATCGTGACTGTAACAATCGCTTCAGAAACTCGGGATGCCGTGGTCGTCACCGGCTACGCGGCCACCACCTGCCTGGCCGAGGACATGGACACGACCTGGTCGGAGCTGCTGCTCGGGCACACCGGCATCGGCGTGCTGACCGAGGACTTCGTCGCCGAGTACGACCTGCCGGTGCGGATCGGCGGAAAGCTGAAGTCACATCCGGGCGAGCAGCTGACCAGGATCGAACAACGCCGGTTGGCCTACGTCGAACAGCTGGCGCTGGTGCTCGGCCGCGCGGTCTGGCGCAACGCCGGCGCCCCGGACGTGGACGGCGAGCGGCTGGCGGTCGCCATCGGCACCGGGCTCGGCGGCGGCGACGCACTGATCAACGCGGTCGACGCGATGCGCGCCGGCGGCTACCGGAAGGTGTCGCCGATGTCGGTGCCGATGGTGATGCCGAACGGTCCCGCCGCCACCGTCGGGCTCGAAATCGGCGCCAAGGCAGGGATTTACACGCCGGTATCGGCGTGCTCGTCCGGCTCCGAGGCGATCGCGCAGGCGTGGCGGCTGATCAGCACCGGCGAAGCCGACGTGGTGGTGGCCGGCGGCGTCGAGGGCCACATCGACGCGGTGCCCATCGCGAGCTTCGCCATGATGCGGGCGATGAGCACGCGCAACGACGAACCGGAGCGGGCGTCGCGGCCCTTCGACCGGGACCGGGACGGATTCGTCTTCGGCGAGGCGGGCGCGCTGCTGGTGCTGGAATCGGAGCGGCACGCACGGGCCCGCGGCGCCGAGATCCACGGCCGGGTGCTCGGCGCGGGGATCACCTCCGACGCCTATCACATCGTCGCCTCGGAGCCGGCGGGCATCGGCGCGGCGCGGGCCATGCGCAAAGCGATAGCGACTGCGGGGCTTGCGGTTTCGGATATCCAGCACGTCAACGCGCACGCGACCGGCACCTCGATCGGCGATGCCTCGGAGGCGAACGCGATCGCCGCCGTGACGCCGGATTCCTCGATCTACGCACCCAAATCCGCACTGGGGCACTCGATCGGCGCGGTGGGCGCGCTCGAGTCGCTGATCACGATGCTGACTCTGCGCGACCAAATCGTCCCGCCCACACTGAATCTCGACAACCGCGATCCGGAGATCGAGCTGGACATCGTCAACGGCGCACCGCGCGAGCAGCGCATCGACTACGCGCTGAACAACTCGTTCGGCTTCGGCGGTCACAACGTGGCCCTCGCCTTCGGCCGGGTCTGAGCGCACCGGCCGGAATCCGGCCGGCGCGACCGCCGGTGCAGAATTCGTAGACCGAACACTGCGCAGACCGGCAGCGCTGCCGGTCCGACGGACGGACAACGACGTGAGCGACGCCTTCTACCTACCCGACGACAACGACCCGCAGCGGTTCATCTCCACCGAGCTGACCCGGGGCCCGTGGTCGCCGGACGCGCAGCATGCCGGCCCGCCCTCGGCGCTGCTCGGCCACGCGATCGAGCGCTGCGCACCGCGGGCGGGATTCCAGGTGGGACGCGTCGCCGTGGAAATCCTCGGCCCGATCCCGCTGGAGCCGCTGACCGTGCGGACCCGCGTCGCGCGGGCCGGACGCAGCGTGGAACTGATCGAGGCCACGCTGTCCGCCGACCGCGGCCCGGTCATGCGGGCCAACGCGTGGCGGTTCAAGCGCGCCGACCCGGAACTCGAACTGCCGGAACACATCCTGCCGACCGGCGCCCGACCCGGCCCCGAGCACGCACCCGGCGCGACCCCGTTCCCGTCGGACCAGGCCGTCGGCTTCCATACCGGCATCGAATACCGCTTCGTCACCGGCTCTTTCATCGATCCGGGCCCGGCGATCTGCTGGATCCGGTTGAAGTACCCGATCGTCGCGGGCACCGATCCGAGCCCGCTGGAACGCACTCTGGCCGCCGCCGACTCCGGCAACGGGGTCAGTTCCGTACTCGACTGGGCCGGTTACCTGTTCATCAATACCGACCTCACGGTCACCCTGCACCGCCAACCGGCAGGCGAATGGGTCTGCCTGGACGCCGCCACCTACCCGCAGCCGCACGGCATCGGACTGGCCGAGTCGGCCCTCTTCGACGAGAAGGGTCCGCTGGGCCGCAGCACCCAAACCCTGTTCCTCACCACCCGGTAGCGGCGCTCACGCGCGGGTGGAGATCTGCTGGACGCCCCAGCCGTTGCCGTCGGGGTCGGTGAAGAAGACGAAGCCGACATTGTCGAGCGGGTCGGGCATCGGGCTCGGGTTCTCGCCCAGGATCTGCACGTCGGTCACCTCCACTCCGCGAGATACCAACTCGGCGTGCGCTTTCCGAATGTCCGACACCACGAGTTGCAGGCCCTGCACCGAGCCCGGCGTCATCTTCGGGACCGCGCCCTCGCCGATCACGATGGAGCAGCCGGAACCGGGCGGGGTGAGCTGCACGATGCGCATCCCCTCGCCGACCACCGTGTCGTGGTCGACGATGAATCCCAGCTTCCGCGCGTAGAAGTCCTTTGCCCGGTCGATGTCCGACACCGGAACGATCACGACCTCGAGTGTCCAGTTCATGGTGAGCTCCTTTGGCGACAGCAGCATTACCAGTGCAGACCGGGCACGGCGGGCGAACTCACCGGTCGCCGGCGACGGCTGCGTGCCGTCGCTCCCAGCGCCAGGCGAACTCGCCCGCCCCGGGCGGGGGGCCGGGCAGATCACCGTCCACGGACAGGCCGTCCACCAGCATGGCCAGCACCCGGCGGCGCAGCTGTGCGGTGCGGTCGGGATCGGGCATCGAGATGGCCGCGCAGGATTCCAGGATGAGGCCGAGGTCCTCCGCGGTGACCCCGGGGCGCAGCCGTCCGCTGGCCCGCGCCCGGCGCACCAGTTCGTCGTTCACCTCGGCCGAGTGCAGGACGTCGGGCAGGATCGACTCGTCCGGGGTGAAGGTGCCGGCCAGGTGCACGGTCAGGGAGTGCACATCGGCGTCGACGACCCGCTCCAGGAAGCCGACCAGCCCCTGCCAGCCGTCCGAATCTTCCAGCGCCGCATCGGCTTCGGTGTTGTAGCGGCGCAACCCCTCGTAACAGAGCGTGCGCAACAGGGCTTCCTTGCTCGGATAGCGGCGATACAGCGCGCTGATCCCCACTCCCGCCCGTTCGGCGACGGCGGCGATCGGCGCGTTGGCATCGGCCAGGAACACGGCGCGCGCGGCGTCCAGGATGAGCCCGTCGTTGCGGGCCGCCTGCGCCTTCCGCCCGGGCAAGGCCTTCTGAGCTGGCGTATCGGGTTTTTTCGGCATGATTCGAGGATAGCACTTGAAACGGAATGATCCGTTCTGTTACGGTTTCAAACAGAACGAAGCATTCCGTTTCACAAGGAGTTCAGATGACCACCATCACCCCCTTCCGCATCGACGTCCCCCAGGCCGACCTCGACGATCTGCGGGCACGGTTGGAGCGCACCCGCTGGGCCGATCAGATCCCCGGCTCGGGCGACACCTACGGGGTGAGCGTCGACCGGGTCCGCCACCTGGTGGACTACTGGCGCGACGGCTTCGACTGGCGCAAGGTCGAGCAGACGCTGAACGCCTACCCGCAGTTCACCACCGAGATCGACGGGCAGCGGATCCACTTCCTGCACGTGCGGTCGACGCAGGACAACGCCTTCCCGCTGATCCTGACGCACGGCTGGCCGGGCACCTTCGTCGAGTTCCTCGGCGTCATCGAGCCGCTCACCGCGGCCGGATACGACCTGGTGATCCCCTCGGTGCCGGGCTACGGATTCTCCGGTCCGACAACGGAAGCCGGATGGCACGACACCAGGATCGCCAAGGCCTGGGCCGAGCTGATGCGCAGGCTGGGATACGACAAGTACGGCGCGGTCGGCAACGACGGCGGCGCGCAGATCTCCCCCGAGCTGGGCCGCGTCGATCCGGAACACGTTGTCGCCGTGCAGGTGTCGCAGATCTACTCGTTCCCGACCGGCGACCCGGCGGAAATGGCCGACCTCACCGAGGACGAGGCGGCGTCCCTGGCGACGCTCGATTGGTTCGTCAAGAACAAGATGGGCTTCAACATCTTGCAGTCGCAGCAGCCGCAGACCCTGGCGCACGCGCTGATGGATTCACCGGCCGGGCTGGTCGGCTGGAACGGGCAGCTGCTCGGGCCGGACCTCGACGACGACTTCGTGCTGACCAATATCGCGATCCATTGGCTCACCGGCACAGCGGGTTCCGCGATCCGGCACTACTTCGAGAAGGCCAAGGCCGACCAGCCGACCGGGCCGATCACGGTGCCGCTGTCGCTGTCCGGCTCGAACGGCGACTTCCACGGCATCCGCCGCTTCGCCGAGCGGGACCACAGCAACATCGTCTCGTGGCGGACCCACGACGTGTACACCCACTACCTGCACCACGTCGCGCCCGAGCTGATGTCCGGCGAGATCACCGAATTCTTCGCGCAGTACCGCTGACCATCCGCATTCCCGCGCAGCCCGCACCCGTCGCGGGTGTGGGCTGCGTTCAACCGCACAAGCTTTCCTCAGGAGAAACCCCATGAGCACCATCAAGCCCTTCCGGATCGACGTCCCCCAGAGCAAGCTCGACGATCTGGCCGACCGGCTGCGCCGTGCCCTGTGGCCGAACGAATTGCCGGGTGTCGGCGACTCCTACGGCGTGCCCGGCGATCGGGTCCGGATCCTCGCCCGGCACTGGCTGGAGAGCTTCGACTGGCGGGCATTGGAGGCGAAACTGAATTCCTACCCGCAGTTCACCGCGGCGATCGATGGCGAGGAGATCCACTTCCTGCACATCACCTCGTCACGGCCGGACGCCGTGCCTGCCATCCTTACCCACGGCTGGCCGGGCTCGGTCCTGGAATACCTCGACGTCATCGCGCCGCTGACCGAGCCGGAATCCGCCGACGCCCCCGCATTCCACGTGGTCATCCCGTCGCTGCCGGGCTTCGGCTTCTCCGGCCCGACTCGCAGCACCGGCTGGAACCGGGTGCGCACCGCGAAGGCGTGGGTCGAGCTGATGGACCGGCTCGGTTACCAGCGCTACCTCAGCATCGGCAACGACGCCGGCTCCATGATCGCGCCGGAGATGGCCAAGCTCGCGCCGAACAAGCTGATCGGAGTCCATGTGACGCAACTGTTCTCGTTTCCGTCCGGCGATCCGGCCGAGTTCGAGGGCCTGTCCGGAGCGGACCTGGCGACGCTGGGCCACCTGCAGTGGTTCCACGACAACAAGATGGCGTTCAACACCTTCCTCAGCCAGCAGCCGCAGACCCTGGCCTACGCGCTGACCGACTCCCCGATCGGCCTGCTCGGCTGGAACGCGCAGCTGATGGGCGAGAGTCTGGACCTCGACTTCGTCGTCGGCAATGTGGCGATCTATTGGCTGACCGGCACCGCGAGCTCGTCCACCCGGTTCTACTACGAAGACGCGCACGCCACCGAGCAACCGGCCGGACCGACCACCGTGCCCACCGCGCTGGCCATGTTCGAGGGTGACTTCCAGTCGATCCGCCGCTTCGCCGAGCGCGACCACCAGAACATCGTCCGCTGGAACTCCTACGCGACCGGTGCGGCGCCGGGCGGCCCGAACGACGCGGCGGGGCACTACGCCGCGCATGAGGCGCCGGAGATTCTGGTCGGTGACATCCGCGAGTTCGTCGCACAGCTCGGCTGATTCGAGACAGTCGCTTATGGCATCGAGACTCACGGCCATGGTTCGTCTCACTTCGCGCTGTTGTACTGGATTAACCAACAGCACAACAGCATTCACCAGAGGAGCTGAACACCATGAAAATCGCAGTCTTCGGAGCCACCAGCACGGTCGGACGCCTGGTCGTCGCGCAGGCCATCGAGCAGGGCCACGAGGTCACCGCGTTCACCCGCAGCGCGGCCGGCCTGGAGCAGCGGCACGAGCGACTGCACATCATGGAAGGCGATGTGCTGGACACGAATTCGGTCGAGCGGGCGGTCGCCGGTCAGGACGCGGTGCTCGTCTCGCTCGGCGCGGGGCGCAAGGGCGTGATCCGGGCCGAGGGCACCCGCGCGGTGCTCGCGGCGATGGAACGGACCGGGGTGAAGCGCTTGATCGTGCAGACCACCCTCGGCGTCGGCGACAGCCGGGGCAACCTGAATTTCGTGTGGAAGTACCTGATGTTCGGGATGCTGCTGCGCCAGGCCTACGCCGACCACGTGCAGCAGGAGCTGTATGTCCAGGCCAGCGAGCTGGATTGGACGATCGTGCGGCCGAGCGCGTTCACCGACGGGCCGCGCACCCGTGGTTTCCGGCGCGGCTTCCCGGCCGACGAGCGCGGCCTGTCGCTGAAGATCTCCCGCGCCGACATCGCCGACTTCATGCTCGAGCAGCTGACCGACCGGACCTACGTGCGGCAGGCGCCGGGCATCTCCCACTGAGGCCCCGCACCGTGCCGCGCGTGCGAGCCGGACCTGCCACGACCCACGCGTCCAGCGTGGGTCGCGGCCGTTCAGGCGTGCTCGTGCAGCTCGCCCCAGGCCGGGAACGGATCCGGGTACCCCGCCCATGCGACCGGCCCCGCGGCGAACTCGGCGTCGGTGAGCAACGCGTCGTCGAGCAACGCGCGCACCCGGTCCCGATCGAGCTTTATCCCGATGAACACGATCTCCTGTCCGGCAGGCACTTCCAGCGCCGACCACCACGCGGCGGGCTCGAAGACAAGGTTGGGCCCGGCCTGCGACCAGATCGCCGCCAGCGACGCACGGCTGGCGATCCAGCAGAAACCCTTGCTGCGCAACAACCCGCGCAGTTCGCCGAGCGCGTCGGACAGCCGCTGCGGGTGAAACGGCCGGTCCGCGGTGTAGGTGAGGCTGCCGATGCCGTACTCCTCGGTCTCCGGCGGGTGCCCGCCGGCCAGTTCTTCCGCCCAGCCCGTCGCCTCGGCGGCGACCACCGGGTCGTACAGACCGGTGCCGAGCACCTCGGCCAGGTCGACCACGCCATTGGTCGTACGCAGCACCCGAGCGCGCGGATTGAGTGTGCGCACAGTCGCTTCCACCGCACCGGCCGCCGCAGCACCGACCAGATCGGTCTTGTTCACCAGCAGCACATCGGCGAATTCCACCTGATCCACCAGCAGGTCGGCGATGGTGCGCGCATCCCCCTCGCCCGCTTGCAGATTCCGCTCGGCCAGCGCCTGCCCCTTGGCCACCTCGCGCAGGAAAGTGGACGCGTCGACCACCGTCACCATGGTGTCCAGCCGCGCGATATCGCCGAGCTTGAACCCGTCCTCGAACTCCCAGTCGAAGGTCGCCGCCACCGGCATCGGCTCGGAGATGCCGGTCGACTCGATGACCAGCTGATCGAAGCGTCCCGCGCGGGCGAGCCTGCCCACCGCCTCGATGAGGTCCTCGCGCAGCGTGCAGCAGATGCAGCCGTTGGTCAGCTCGACCAGCTTCTCCTCGGTCCGGTCCAGGTGTCCCTGGCCGGCGACGAGCGCCGCGTCGATATTCACCTCGCTCATGTCGTTGACGATGACCGCCACCCGGCGGCCCTCCCGGTTGGCGAGGATGTGGTTGAGCAACGTGGTCTTGCCCGCCCCCAGGAAGCCGGACAGGACGGTGACGGGAAGCAGGTCGGCGGAGGTCATGCCTTAATGATAATGGTTTTCATTTACCTCTTGGCATCGGGGTAGCGGTTGGGCGTGGCACCGCGGGCGGACGGTCGTAGGGTTTGTCTCGTGAAGCTGTTGCCATTGACCCCCGACGGGCAGACCCCCGTCCGGGTGCTCACCATTGCCGGAACCGACTCGGGCGGCGGCGCCGGAATCCAGGCCGATAGCCGCACCATGGCCCTGTGCGGGGTGCACGCCTGCGTGGCGGTCGCGGCGGTGACGGTGCAGAACTCGATGGGGGTCAGCGACTTCCACGAGATCCCGCCGGCCATCGTGGCCGGCCAGGTGCGCGTGGTGGCGACCGATATCGGCGTCGGCGCGGTCAAGACCGGCATGCTGGCCTCCACCGCGATCATCGAGGCGGTCGCGGATGTGTGCGGCGAGGTCGGCATCGGCCGCGACGGACGGATTCCGCTGGTGGTCGACCCGGTCGCCGCGTCCATGCACGGCGACCCGCTGCTGCACGAGGAGGCCCTGGACGCGGTCCGGCACACGCTGATCCCGCTGGCCACCGTGGTGACGCCGAACCTGGACGAGGTCCGGCTGATCACCGGCATCGACGTCACCGACGACGCGTCGGCCCGGCTGGCCGCGGAGGCCTTGCACAAGCTCGGCCCGCGGTGGGCGATCGTGAAGGGCGGGCACCTGCGCTCCTCGGAGCACAGCACCGATCTGCTGTTCGACGGCGACAAGTTCCTGGAGTTCACCGCGCCGCGGATCGGCACCACCAACGACCACGGCGGCGGCGACACCCTGGCCGCGGCGATCGCGTGCGCGCTGGCCAACGGATATTCGGTGCCGGAGGCGGTGGAGTTCGCCAAGGACTGGACCTATCGCTGCCTGGCCGCCTCGTACGATCTCGGCGCGGGCCACGGCCCGGTTTCCCCACTCTGGCGTCTGCACAGCGACTGAACCGCGAATACGTTGATTCCCCACTTCAAAAGCCCCTTAGGGGGCCGATTCTTGTCGGTGGGTGCTGAGAGAATAAAGGTGTCGCAAACGCGGTAGGCCTCGACGAAGCGGCCGCGCCAGAACACCGTCGTTCGAGCGGATGCGACAACCGTTTCAGCGCCGGCCTCGCCCCTGCCGTGGCCGGCCGAGCAAGGCGCTACTCGCCGGAAAAGGCTAGGTGCAGTGGCAGATCAGTGTCGATGACGATGCCGTTGAGCCGGGCGTTGGCCGCGGTGAGCGCGGCGATGGTTTCCGCGAGATAGGCGACGAACTTCTCGATCGGCATCGGCTGCGTCTTCAATCGGTTCGCGCCGAGCCACCAGTCGGTGGCCGAGCCGACCGCGCCGAAGATCGAATAGATCACCAGCTCCACACTGTCCACGTCGACCGCCGTGTCGGCCGCCAGTTCGGCGAACAGATCGGCGGCCCGCTTGGCCGACTGCCGGGCCGATTGCAGCGCGCGTTCGGAATCGTCGGACTGCTGCGCGAAATGGCTGTGCAGCATGAAGCGGAAGACATTCGGATGCTCGGACACCACGAGCGCGTACTCCGCGGCTCCGCGGCGGACGAGTTCGCGGGCCGAGTCGTTGGTCAGGTCCACGCCGGAGATCAGCTGCTCCCACAGCATGTCCCTGACCCGGTCGACGATCGCGTTGTAGAGGTCGGTCTTGTCCTCGAAATGCCGGTACAGCTTGGGCTTCGCCGCGCCGGCCTCCTTGGCGATATCGCCCATGCTGACGTCCGGGCCGAACTTGTCCAGCGCGCGGAACGCCGCGTCGACGAACTCCGCACGCACCTTCAGCCGGTGCTCCCGCCAGCGCTCCGTGCGCGCGTCGACGCGTTTACGCGGCACCTCGTCCAGTTTTCGCCCGCTGCGCATCACAATTCCGGATGCTACCTGCTACCAGCGGTACCGATGACCGGGTCGGGGCGTTGACATCGGATGAGGCGTGGGACACACTCGGAAAAGTACACGGAACCGGTGGTATTGGATATTTAGCACAGAAGGCCGGTGGGGACGATGGCGTCCGCGATCCACACCCGAGTCCTGATCGTCGGGAGCGGCTTCTCCGGCCTCGGCATGGGCATCGCGCTCGACAAGGCGGGCCTCGAGGACTACCTCATCGTGGAGCAGGCCGGCGAGATCGGCGGCACCTGGCGCGACAACACCTACCCCGGCTGCGCCTGCGACATCCCGAGCCATCTGTACTCGTATTCCTTTGAGCCACGCACGGATTGGCAACGGCTGTTCTCCGGGCAGCCGGAGATCTTCGACTATCTGCGGGAAGTCGCCGAGAAGTACCGGCTGCGCCCGCACATCCGCTTCCACCAGCACATGGCGCACAGCTACTGGGACGAGAACGAGCGATGCTGGCACGCGTTCAGCTCGGACGGCCAGGAGTACGTCGCGCAGTTCCTCGTGTCCGCGGTGGGGGCGCTGCATATTCCGAGCATTCCGAAGTTCCGCGACAGCGCGGATTTCATCGGACCGGCGTTCCACTCGGCGCGGTGGGACCACGAGGCCGTCCTGGCGGGCAAGCGGGTCGCAGTGATCGGAACCGGCGCCAGCGCA
Organism: Nocardia sp. NPDC056564; assembly: GCF_042793755.1. Classification (NCBI taxonomy): domain Bacteria; kingdom Bacillati; phylum Actinomycetota; class Actinomycetes; order Mycobacteriales; family Nocardiaceae; genus Nocardia; species Nocardia sp. NPDC056564. Next base: position 58,402 of record NZ_JBHTUR010000007.1, on the reverse strand, counting down.
ATTCAATTCGTGCCGGAGATCGTCGGCGAGGTGGCCGCGCTGACCGTGTTCCAGCGCACCGCGCCGTGGGTGATGCCGCGCGCCGATGTGGAGTTCTCGACGAGGTTCCGGAATGCGTTGCGCCGCATACCCGGCCTGCGCCTCGCGTTGCGCAGCGGCATCTACTGGGGTGCCGAGGCCGGTGGCTACGCGATGAACTGGCGGCCCGCACTGCTGAAGGTGCTGGAGCGGGTCGGGCGGCGGCACATCGAGCGGCAGATCGCCGATCCGGTTCTGCGAGCCCGAGTTACGCCGGACTACCGAGCGGGCTGCAAGCGGCTGCTCGGCTCCGACACCTACTATCCGGCGCTCGCCGATCCGAAGACCGAGCTGGTCACCGAGCGCATCGATCGGTTCACCGCGGACGGCATCGTCACCGCCGACGGCGTCGAGCGCAAGGTCGATGTGATCATCTATGGCACCGGCTTTCACGTCATCGACTCGCTCGAGAATCTGCCGATGGTCGGGCTGCGCGGTGTCGACCTGACCGAGCGCTGGGACCGGGAGGGGGTGCAGGCGCATCGCGGGATCACCGTCGCCGACATGCCCAACGCGTTCTTCCTGGTCGGCCCGAACACCGGCCTCGGGCACAACTCGATGATCTTCATGATCGAGGCGCAGATCCACTATGTGCTGCAGGCCATTCGGCAGGTGCGCGCGCAGGGCGCGCTCGCCTTGGCGCCGCGGCGAGCCGCGCAGGATCGATTCAATGCCCGGCTGCAACGCGGACTGGCGCGCTCGGTGTGGAACACCGGCGGCTGCCAGAGCTGGTACCTGGATGAGCACGGGAACAACCGCACGCTGTGGTCCGGGTTCACCTGGCAGTACTGGCGGCAGACCCGGCGCCTCGACCCCGCGGAGTACGAATTCTTCGGTCCCGCACCGAGTTCGCCGACCCGCCGCACCACGGTGGCGGAAGACGTTCCGGCCCAGACCTTTCCCACCGCCCTGACCAACGGCCGACCGAAGCCAGCCCGTAACCCCGAGGATATTCAGTGAAGAACTTCGCAGACAAAGTCGCCGTGATCACCGGCGCCGGCTCCGGCATCGGCCGGGGACTGGCGCTGGAACTCGCCAGACGCGGCGCCAAGCTGGCGCTGTCGGACATCAATACCGAGGCGGTCGCCGATACCGCGGGCCGCTGCGAAAAGCTCGGCGCCACCGCCATTCCGTATGAGCTGGACGTCGCGCACCGGGCGGCGGTCTACGCCCATGCCGCCGACGTGCGCGGCGAGTTCGGCCGGGTGAACCTGGTCTTCAACAACGCGGGCGTCGCGCTCGGGGCCGACGTCGAAGACATGGAGTGGGACGACTTCGACTGGCTGATGAACATCAACTTCTGGGGCGTCGCGCACGGCACCAAGGCCTTCCTGCCCGACCTCATCGCCTCCGGCGACGGGCACATCGTCAACATCTCCTCGGTGTTCGGTCTGGTCGGCGTGCCCTCCCAAAGTGCCTACAACGCGGCCAAATTCGCGGTGCGCGGGTTCACCGAGGCGCTGCGGCAGGAGATGCGGATCGCCCGGCATCCGGTCGGGGTCACCTGCGTGCACCCCGGCGGGGTGACCACGAATATCGCGGTGAGCGCCCGCGGCCTGCCCGACGACGTGGACCTGGAGACGCTGCGCCGCGGCTGGGACGCGCTCACCCTGACCAGCCCTGGTGCGGCCGCGAAGATCATCCTGCACGGCGTGCAGAAGAACCGGGCGCGGGTGCTGATCGGTCCCGACGCCAGGGTCTTCGACCTGATCCCGCGCCTGCTCGGCCCGGCCTACGAGGATCTCGGCGTCCCGCTCTACCGGGCCGGGCGGCAGGCGGCGGCGCGGTTCGGCATCGCGCTGTAGGCCTATCGCCGCCGGGCCGCGCGCGGCGGCACCGGCGGCGGTGGATTCAGCCGGCCCGCGGTGGTGCGCGAACCGGCCTGCTTGAGTCGCTCGAGCACCGGGGTCAGCTCGAAGCTGTGCACACCGTCCAGGGCGGCCATCTTGGTGGTCACGTAGTGGTACAGGTCGTCGGCGGTGTCCGCGGTCAGCACCGCAAAGAGGTTGAACGGCCCGGTAACCGCTGCGGCATAGGCGGTTTCGACATGCTCGGCGATCGCCCGGCCGACCGCGTCCAGCTGCGCCGGGGCGACGCGGAGCCAGAGAAAGGCGGCGAGGCTGGGTCCCAGTGCGGCGGGGGCGATGTCGAGATCGAAGTAGAGGATGCCCGCCGCCTGCAGCGCGGCGATCCGGCGCGCCACCCGGCCGACGCTCATGCCGGTGGCGCGGGCCAGGACCGAGAAACTGGCGCGTCCGTCCCGGGCCAGCAGATCGAGCAGCAGGTCGTCCGCGTCGCGCAGCAACAGCTCCGATTCGACATAATCCTTTGTGGCCGTGGCATTCTCGGCGCTCCGACGAACCGCCTGCCGACCCCGCCAGTCCACCGCGGTGGGTCCGACGAAGCGGTGCAGGATCATCGCCGCCGCGATGTCGTGCACCGGCGCGGTGCGTTGCAGTCGCTGCACCAGCAGGTCGTCGCGGTCCTGTGGGGTCCGCGGGTGCAGCGAGAAGTTCACCTCGGCGCCGGCCGCCGCGATGCTGACCCACGCGGCGTCGTCGCGGCGCGCCAGGGCCTCGGCCACCTGCCGCGCGCCGTCCGGGCGGCAGTGCACCCGGATGATCCAGTCGTTCTCGCCGAGCGCGCGGGAGTCGACCGCGCCGATCACCCGGACCACGCCGTCGCGGCGTAATCGCCGGTAGCGGCGGGCGACGGTCTGTTCCGCGACACCCAGGTCGGCGGCGACCCGGGTGAACGCGACGCGCGGGTCCAATTGCAGGGCCTGCACGATCCGCGTGTCGACGCCGTCCAGGATGGAGTTTTTGCCTATTCCGGTGGCGCTCACAAGGAGGAAATCTACGCCCTGTTCGCAGCCACGCGACCGTTCCGGTCGCCGCTGCGGATACTCGACGCCGTCTTTCGTCCACGAATTCCCAGAGAGGACAACGGCTTTGCGTAAATGGCTGCCGCTGCTGACGGTGTGTCTCGGCACCTTCATGCTGCTGATCGACGTCACCATCGTGAACGTCGCACTACCGGATATGCGCAACGACCTGAACGCGTCGTTCAGCTCGCTGCAATGGGTGGTCGACGGATACGCCCTGGCCATGGCCGCGCTCATGCTCGGGGCAGGCTCGATCGCCGACCTGGCCGGGCATCGGCGGACCTATCTGGCCGGTCTGGTCCTGTTCGCGGCGTCCTCGCTGGTCTGCGGGATCGCGCCGAATCCGGCCGTGCTCATCGCGGCCAGGGTGGTGCAGGGCATCGGCGCGACGACCATGGCGTGCACCACCTTCGCGCTGCTGAACCACTCCTACAGCGGGCGGGATCAGGGGGCGGCGTACGGCGTCTGGGGCGCGGTCGCCGGCGCGTCCAGTGCGATCGGCCCGATCATCGGCGGCGTGCTCACCGACCTCGCGTCCTGGCGCTGGATCTTCTTCGTCAACCTCCCGGTCAGCGCGGCGGCGATGGCGCTGTGCGTATGGGTGCTCGCCGACGGGGAACGGCCGCACCGCGGCCGGATCGATGTGGCGGGCATGGCGACGTTCACCGCGAGCGCCGCGGCGGCGACCTACGCGCTGATCCGGGCGAACGAACGCGGCTGGTCGGACGCGCTCACCTGGTGGTTGCTGGCGGCTGCCGCGGTGGCGCTGCTGGTGTTCCTCGTGGTCGAACGAAACGCGGCCCGGCCGATGCTCGATCCGGCGCTGCTGCGCGACCGCTCGTTCGCCGGCGTGCTCGTCGCGGCGGGCGCGTTGTTCTTCGCCGCGTTCGGCGCGCTGATGTACACCCAGATCTGGCTGCAATCGGTGCTCGGGCTCACCGCGATCCAAGCCGGTGCGGTGGGACTTCCGTTGTCCGTCATGGCGTTTCTGGTGTCGGGCGGCATCGGGCGGTTTCTGCACGGCGAGTATCGCGGGCCGATCATCGCGGGCGGACTCGGCGCGACCGGCGTCGGCGGCGTGATCGGCGCGCTGCTGGTGCACGGCGAAGCCGGTTGGGTCGCACTGATTCCCGGCTTCCTGGCGGTCGGGCTCGGCGTCGGACTGGCCACCGCGACGCTGAGTTCGGCCGCGATGGCGGCGGTTCCGTGGCAGCGGGCCGGAATGGCAACGGGCGCGGTCAATACCGCGCAGCAGCTGAGTTTCGCGCTCGGAATCGCCACGCTGGGTTCGGTATTCACCGCGCGAGCGGCGGATGTGCTCGAGCCGCGCGCGGTGCCGGATGCGCAGGCCACGGCGCGGGCGGTCGGGGGTGGTCAGTCCGCGATGCTGGTGCAGCAGGTTCCGGTCGAGGCGCGGTCCGCACTGACGGAGGCGGTGCGTGCCGCCGCCGCGGCGGGCGTGCAGGGCACGCTGGCGGTGAGCGGCGTCGTCGGCCTGCTCGGCGGCGCGGTCGTGCTGTTGCTGATGCGGCGGAGCAAGCCGGTGGCACCGGTGGTCGATGCGGAGGCGCAGGTACCCGCCTGATTTGCCCGAATTCCGGTGCGGCCGAACGAGCCGATCGCAGAACGATCCGCTGAGCGAGGCGACCACGCGCCTCGCTCAGCGATGGTTCAGCGCTTCTTCGGATCGGTGACGCTCTGCTCGGTGGCGGACTTCATCTTCTTGTCCGTCCGCTTCTCTTTGAGTGACTTCCCGGACTTCTTCGACATCGAGCTGCGCGGAGACTTGTCGGACAAACGTGGTCCTTTGCTCGGAGGACCTGAACGGTCCCGCTACCGGTGACCGTACGCTACGGCGGCAGACGCCGAGACCGATCGGCCCTGGTCGGGCGCCCCCAGGAACCTCACAGCTGAGGCCCAGCTCCGTGACAACCGGGCCGTCGAGTGTAGTTCCCATGACCGAGACTGTGACCGTCGCGGCGGCGGAATTAGCCGAGACACCGGGTACGCCGGTGCTGGACGTGGTGATACCCGTCTACAACGAAGAGACCGACCTCGGCGTGTGCGTGCGCAGGTTGCACGCCTACCTGCGCCAGGGGTTCCCGTTTCCGGCGCGCATCACGGTGGCCGACAATGCCAGCACCGACGCCACCCTGCAGGTGGCCGAGCTGCTCGCGCAGGAGCTGGACGGCGTGCGGGTGGTGCACCTGGACGCCAAGGGACGCGGGCGGGCGCTGCGGGCGGCGTGGGAACGCTCCGACGCGCAGGTGGTCGCCTACATGGACGTGGACCTGTCCACCGACCTGAACGCGCTGCTGCCGCTGGTGGCGCCGCTGATCACCGGGCACTCCGATCTGGCGATCGGGACCCGGCTCAGCTCGTCCTCCCGGGTGGTGCGCGGGCCGAAGCGCGAGATCATCTCCCGCTGCTACAACCTGCTGCTCAAAGCCTCACTGCAAGCGCGCTTTTCGGACGCCCAGTGCGGGTTCAAGGCCATGCGCAGCGAGGTGGCGCGGGAGCTGCTGCCGCTGGTGCGCGATGGTGAGTGGTTCTTCGACACCGAGCTGCTGGTGCTCGCCGAACGGGCCGGGCTGCGCATCCACGAGGTGCCGGTGGACTGGATCGACGATCCGGACAGCCGGGTCGACATCGTCGACACCGCGCGCAAGGACCTGCTCGGCATCGGCAGGCTGACCCGCGCGCTGGCCACCGGGGCGTTGCCGCTGGAGGAGCTGCGCAGGGCGGTCGGCCGCGAGCCGCTCGTGCCGGGCGTGCCGCTCGGAATGGTCGGGCAGCTGGTCCGGTTCGCCATCGTCGGCGTGCTGAGCACCCTGGCTTATCTGCTGCTTTACGTTGTGCTGCAATCGTTTACGGATGCACAGGTGGCCAACTTCCTGGCCCTGCTGGTCACCGCGGTGGCCAACACGGCGGCCAACCGGGCATTCACGTTCGGCGTGCGCGGGACGACCGGGGCGGTGTCGCACCAGTTCCAAGGACTGGTCATCTTCGGCATCGGGCTTGCGCTGACCAGCGGGTCGCTGTTCACGTTGCATCACTGGGCGCCGGACGCGTCGGTGCATCTGGAACTGCTGGTGCTCGTGCTGGCCAATCTGCTGGCCACCATTCTGCGCTTCGTCGGGTTGCGCTGGGTCTTCCGGAACAGCCCGAGCCCGGCCCGGCGGACGGCGACCTCCGTGCGGTCCGATTCGTCGCACACGTCGGAGTCGGCGGCGCACGATTCCGAGGGAGCCGCCCGATGACCGCGACCCTCGCGCCGCCCACCGCGGCACCGGCAGCCCCCACGCCCGAACGCGAAAACCGCTGGGAATACCCGGCATTGGCGGTGCTACTGCTCGGCACCGGCATCGCGTATCTGTGCAATCTCAGCTCGAACGGCTGGGCCAACTCGTTCTATTCCGCTGCGGTGCAGGCGGGTTCGGTGTCCTGGAAGGCATTCTTCTTCGGTTCCTCGGATGCCGCGAACTCGATCACCGTGGACAAACCACCCGCCTCGCTGTGGCTGATGGAACTCTCGGTACGGGCATTCGGGCTGAACAGCTGGAGCATCCTGGTGCCCGAGGTGCTGCTCGGCGTGGCGAGCGTGGCCCTGCTGTGGGCGACGGTGCGCAGGCCGTTCGGGCCTGCCGCCGGGTTGCTCGCCGGTCTGGTACTCGCGGTGACCCCGGTCGCGGTGCTGATGTTCCGGTTCAACAACCCGGACGCGCTGCTGGTGTTCCTGATGATCGCCGCGGCGTGGGCGATGACGCGGGCGCTCGAAGACGGCCGCTGGCGGTGGCTGGTGCTCACCGGCGTGTTCGTCGGATTCGGCTTTCTCACCAAACAATTACAGGTGCTGCTGGTCGTCCCGCCGCTGGCCCTGGCCTACCTGATCGCCGGTCCGCCGAGGCTCGGCAAACGGATCGCGCAGCTGCTCGCCGCCGGCGCCGCGATGGTGGTCGCCGCGGGTTGGTGGCTGCTGGCGGTGGAGCTGTGGCCCGCCTCGTCCCGGCCGTGGATCGGTGGGTCGCAGAACAATTCGATCCTCGAGCTCACCCTCGGATACAACGGGCTCGGCCGGCTCACCGGTGACGAGAGCGGCAGCGTCGGGCCAGGTGGTGGCGATCTGCCCGCAGGCGGCAACGGCATGTGGGGCAGCACGGGCATCACCCGGATGTTCGAAGCGGCGCAGGGCGGTCAGATCGCCTGGCTGATCCCGGCCGCGCTGGTCGCCCTGGTCGCCGGAATTCTCTTGCGCGGCAAGGCTGCCCGCACCGATCGGCAGCGGGCGGCGCTGATCATCTGGGGCGGTTGGCTGTTGGTGACCGGGTTGACCTTCAGTTTCATGGCGGGAATCTTCCACCAGTACTACACCGTTGCGCTGGCCCCCGCGGTCGCCGCGCTGGCCGGGATCGGCGCGGTGCAGATGTGGCGGGAACGGCGGCGGCTGTGGGTCCGGCTGCTGCTCGCGCTCACCGTCGGGCTGACCACGGCGACGGCGTGGATGTTGTTGTCCCGCAGCGCGCAGTGGGTGCCGTGGCTGCGGTGGACGATTCTGGTCGTCGGCATTCTCGCCACGATCGCCGCGCTCGTTCCGGCACCGCGAAAGCTGGCCATCGTCTCCGCGCTGGCCATCGCGTTCACCGGGCTGGCCGGTCCGGCCGCCTATGCCGTCGACACGCTGGCGACCTCGCACGCGGGCGCGATCCCGTCGGCGGGACCGAATGTGGGACGGTTCGGCATGTTCGGTCAGCGGCCGCCGTGGGCCGAAGGAATGAACGGCATGCCCGGCGGCCCTGGCGCTCCGCACGCGGACGGCCGGACACCCGGCGGAAACGGCCGGCCAGGACCGGGCATGCCGCCGCCGGGCGCGATGCCCGGCGCGCCGACCGCGGGCCCCGGCGGCGAAATGATGCTCGGGGCGGGTGGTCTGCTCGGGGCGAGCAAGCCCAGCGACCGGGTGGTCGCCCTGCTGGAGCGGAACGGCACCGCCTACACCTGGGTCGCCGCCGCCACCGGTTCCAACAGCGCCGCTGGCTTCCAGCTGGCCACCGAACTGCCGGTGATGCCGGTCGGCGGCTTCAACGGCAGCGATCCCTCCCCTACCCTCGATCAGTTCAAAGATTATGTGGCCCAGGGAAAGATCCACTACTACATCGGCAGCGGACGCGAAGGCGGCGGCCGGGGCCACGACTCGGCGACCCCGTCCACCAGTGCGCAAATCGCCGAATGGGTGCAGGCGAATTACACCGCCACCGAGGTAGACGGCGTCACCCTCTACGACCTCACCGCGCACTGACCGAAAGGTCCGCACCGCCACCGAATGTGTTGGCGGTGCGGACCTTTCGACGGTGCGGCCTACTTCGCCGCCGGGTAGGTGGCCTCGACCCACTCGGCGAAGGTCGGGCCGGCGAGCGTCGCGTGCGGGCCGGCGAGCAGGGTGCCGTCCTCGAAGGCCGCACGGTCCGGGTTGGCGGGGTCGCTGGATTCGACGATCCGGAGCGGGCTGCCCAGATGGGCGGCCAGCAGGGTCGCGGCACCGGCCATGGTTTCCGGCCGCGGGCCCGCGATTTCCGGGAAGGGCGCGGCGGTGGTGTCGGGGGCCGGGTCGACCGCGAGATCGACCAGGGCCTCGGCGACGGTGCGGGCGGCGACCAGCTGGGTGCGCATCTTGGCGACGTAGGCCACCTCGCCCTGGGTGCCCCACTGGGTCATCACCTCGACCAGTTCGTGGAACTGGGCGGCGCGCAGGATCTGGACCGGCAGCGGGCCCTCGACGAGCCGCCGCTCGTGCGCCAGCTTGGCGGCGTTGTAGCCCGCGGTGGCGTTGTCGATGCCGATGATGGAGACCACGACCAGGCGCTCGACGCCGGCCTTCCGACCCGCCTCGTGCAGGTTGCGGGCGGCGGCGGTGAAGAACTCGGTCGCGACGGCCTGGTCGGCGGAGGGGGTACTGGACGCGTCGATCACGACCTGCACGCCGTCCAGCGCCTCGACCAGCCCTTCGCCGGTCTCGATGTCCACGCCGTTCTTGCGGGAGAAGGCCACCACCTCGAGCCCCCGTTCGGTCAGCACGTCCACCACGTGCTTGCCCAGCCGTCCGGTCGCCCCGGCCACTGCGATCTTCGCGGTCGTCGTCATGATTCCTGCTCCTCCGTGTCGCCGCGGTGTTCCGCGTTCATCGAGAAGACGACCCGGCGATCCCGAGTGTGACATCCCGGCACCGAGTGCCTGGTTTACTCAGCCGAGCGTGGCCAGGAGGCGGTCGTGCACCACAGCGCGGACCGCGGGGCTGAGGTCGGGCTGCTCGGCGAGCAGTTCGAGCATGCGCAGGGTCTGCAAGGTTTCGACGCGGTGCGGCAGGTCCGGGTCGGCGGGGTCGAAACCCGCGCCCGCCAGGAAGTCCGGCCAGGCGGGAATGGCGGGATCGATGAGACCGACCGACCAGGCCCACCAGGCCGGGTCGAACAGCGGATCGGCGAGCCGGACGGATTCGAAATCGAGCAGGCCGGTGATGATTTCGCCGTCGGTGAGGATGTTGACCGGGGCGAAGTCGCCGTGCGCGAGGACCGCAGGGCGGTCGGCGAAGAGGGTGGGCAGCGCCTTCAGGATCCGGTCCAGGGTGGCGCGGTGCGCGGCGGCGAGGTCCAGCCGGCCCGCCCAGGCGGTGGCGCTCTCCACCAGCCGGGTGGGGCTGGCCCAGAGGTCGTCGAGTTGCAGGCCCGCGGTGGGCAGGCGGCGGAACGCGGCGAGCAGCGTGCCCATCTCGCGCGCGATGACCGGGAATTGCGGACTGGCCAAGCCGATTTCGGCGCTGGCCGGAATCGGGACGCCGGGCAGGGCGTCGAACACGATCCAGGCCGGGTCGGCGTCGAGGTCGAAGCGGCGGATGCGCGGAATCGCGATACCGCGCTTGGCGGCGGGGTCGAGCAGGGTGTGCATCACCCGCAGGCGGCGTTCGGCGTCGTCGGGATTGCGGTAGCGCTGCAGGACCATCCGGTCGCCGTCGGCGAGGGTGAGCAGGTCGGTGCGGTTCTGGAAACCCCATTCGGCCGGCGCGCTACCGGCAATCGGCTGGCCGAGAGACTGCTCGAGCCCGCCGTACTCCGCATGGTCCATACGGCAGACCCTAAGGCACGCACGGACTGTTGCGCGCCGATCGGCGGTGCTGCGCGGAACAGGGACGTAGGGGCATACTTCGGGCGCGCTCCGTCGCCCCGGTCGGCGGCCTGATCAGGGACAGCGCCCGGCCGCAAACCCACCGCACGCGCCGGTGCGCGGAGCAGGCCGCGCGACCGAAATCACTCCGCGCGCGGCGCGTTGAGCGCGGCGTGCAGGGTGGCCGCCCACTGCTGGACGATCTGTTTACGCCGCGCCGAATCGTCGGTGAGCACGTCGGCCAGGCCGAGCCCGCGTGCCATGTCGAGGGTGGCCTGCACCAGATGGTGGGTGACCGGGTCGGCGTCGTCCACGCCGAGCGCCTCCACCGCGCGCCGGTGCGAGATCCGGCCGAACTTGGCCTCCAGCGGGACAATTCGTTCCCGCAGCGCCGGATCGGCGGCCGCGTGCGTCCACACCTGCAGCGCCGCCTTGAACAGCGGGCTGGTGTAGGACTCGACCAGGCCGGCCACCACGGCCTCGGTCCGGCCGACCCCGTCGGCCAGGGCGGCGACCGCGATCGCCTCGTCCTTGGCCTGCTGGGTCCTGCTGTCGAACATGTACTCCAGCGCGGCGGTGATCAGCTCCTCCCTGGTCGGGAAGTGATGCTGCGCCGCGCCCCTGGACACCCCGGCCCGTTCGGCGACGACCGCGACCGTCGCTGCCGCCCAGCCGGTTTCGGCTAGGCAATCGATGGTCGCCTCCAGCAGGCGCTGCCGGGTGGCTCGGCTGCGGTCCTGCTTGGGTTCGTGGGGTGTGGCCATGCGGCTATTCTGCCCAGCTCGCCGGACGACGCTGCAGGAAGGCCGTCATGCCCTCGCGCACCTCGGCGGTGCCGAAGAAGCTCGCCGAGCGGGTGGCGAGTTCCTCGGCCGAGACGTCGAACTCCGCCAGCATGGCCGCGTTGACCAGCCGCTTGCTCTCGGCCAGCCCCTGCGGAGAGCCCTTGCGCAGCTCGGCGCGCAGCCGCGCCACCTCGGCCACCGGGTCGGCGGCCGCGGTGGTGATCAGCCCGATCCGCTCGGCGACGTCCGCGCCGAACTTCTCCCCGGTCAGGAAGTACCGGCTCGCCGCGCGCGAGCTGAGCCGCGGCAGCAGAGTCAGCGAAATCATGAACGGGGCCAGCCCGATTCGCACCTCGGTGAGGGCGAAACTGCTGCTCGGCCCGGCCACCGCGAGGTCACAGGCGGCGACGATGCCCATGCCGCCCGCGCGCACGTTGCCGTCGATCTGCGCGATCACCGGCTTCGGCGTGGCGATGAGGCGGCGCAGCACGCCGATCATCACCCGGGTGCGATCGTCGGCGGCCACCGCGGGATCGGCGTTGCTCGCCTCGGACAGGTCCGCGCCCGCGCAGAAGGTGTTGCCGGTGTGCGCGAGCACGATGCCGCGCACCGCGTCGTCGGCGGCCGCGTCGTCGAGCCCCTGGAGGAGTTCGGCAACCAGCTTGGAGGACAACGCGTTCCGGTTGTGCGGCGAGTCGAGCGTGAGCGTCGCGAAGCCGTCCGCCACCGCGTAGCGGACGAACGGCCCGGTCACTGTGTCGGTCATCGACAGCCTCTCAGTAGGACTTCGGCAGGCCGAGCGAGTACTGGGCGACGAAGTTCAGCACCATCTCGCGGCTGACCGGCGCGATGCGGCCGATGCGCGCGGCGGCCAGCATCGCGGCCAGGCCGTACTCCCTGGTCAGGCCCGCGCCGCCGTGCGTCTGGATGGCCTGGTCGAGCGCCTTGATGCTCGCCTCCGCGGCGGCGTACTTCGCCATGTTGGCGGCCTCGGCGGCGCCCATCTCGTCGCCCGTGTCGTAGAGCGTCGCGGCCTTGCGCATCATCAGCTTGGCCAGCTCCAGCTCGATCTTCACCTGGGCCAGCGGATGCGAAATGCCTTGGTGCGCACCGATCGGCGTCTTCCACACGGTGCGTTCCTTGGCGTATTCGACCGCGCGATCGATGGCGTAGCGGCCGAGACCGATGGCCATCGCGGCGCCCATCACCCGCTCCGGGTTGAGGCCGGCGAACAGCTGCATCAGCGCCGCGTCCTCCTTGCCGACCAGGGCGTTCGACGGCAGGCGCACGTCGTCGAGGAACAGCGTGAACTGGTGGTCCGGCTCGATGATGTCCATTTCCTGGGGCGTCTTGTGGAAGCCCTCGGCATCGGTCGGCACGATGAACAAGGCGGGCTTGAGCTTGCCGGTCTTGTGGTCCTCGGTGCGCGAGACGATGAGCACCGCCTCGGCCTGGTCCACGCCGGAGATGTAGATCTTGCGGCCGTTGAGGATCCAGTCGTCGCCGTCGCGGCGCGCGGTGGTGGTGATCTGGTGGGAGTTGGAGCCCGCGTCCGGCTCGGTGATGCCGAAGACCATCTTGGCCGAGCCGTCGCCGAGCTTGGGCAGCCACTGCTGCTTCTGCTCGTCGGTGCCGTACTTGGTGATGATGGTGCCGCAGATGGCCGGGGAGACGACCATGAGCAGCAGGCCCGCGCCCTGCGCGGAAAGCTCCTCCATGACCAGCGCCAGCTCGTACAGGCCGGCCCCGCCGCCGCCGTATTCCTCCGGCAGGTTCACCCCGAGGAAGCCGAGCTTGCCTGCCTCGTCCCACAGTTCGGTGAGCGGCTCGTTGGCCCGCGCCTTCGGCAGCACGTAATCGCGGTAGTTGTACTTCGCGGCCAGCGCGGCGACCGCGGACCGGAGCGCGATCTGCTCTTCAGTTTCGACGAAACTCATTTGTTCTCCTGGGTTTCCGTGCCTTCGGCAGGGTCGACTACGGCGAGGACGGCACCGACTTCGACCTGCTGGCCGACGGTGACATTGACGGCGCTGAGCACACCGGCTGCGGGCGCGGCGATGGTGTGCTCCATCTTCATCGCCTCCAACCACAGAATCGGCTGGCCCTGCTCGACCCGGCTGCCGACCTCGGCGCCGAGCCGGATCACGCTGCCGGGCATGGGCGCGAGCAGCGAACCGGTGGCCACCTGGTCGGCCGGATCGCTGAACCGCGGCAGTTTGCGCACGCTGACCGGGCCGAGCGGCGAGTCGACGCACACCAGATCGGCGTACCTGGCGACGGCGAAATGCCTACGGACCGAGCCGCGTTCGCCGGGGACGGCGAGCACCACCCGGTCGGGCGTCGCTTCGATGAGTTCGAGTCCGTCGTGGCCGTCCACCGAGACGACGCCGCGGGTGAAACGGTAGCCGACGTCGTGGATCCCGCTGGTGCGGCTCTCGAACAGCTTGTGCGTCGACTGGGACGGCAGGTTGCGCCATCCGCTCGGCAGGCCGCCGCCGACGCGGGCGGCGCCGCGATTGGCGGCCGCGTCGGCCAGTGCCGCGGCCACGATGGACAACGCCTCATCGGCCTCGGACACCAAAGGCGCGGCCAGCGTGTCCAATCCGTGAGTGGCGAAGAACGCGGTGTCGGTGTCACCGGCCAGGAACGCCGGGTGCCGCAGCACCCGGACCAGCAGGTCGCGGTTGGTCACCAGGCCGTGGATCCGCGCCCGGTGCAGTGCGTTGGCGAGCAATCGAGCTGCCTCACCGCGGGTTTCGGCGTAGGAGATGACCTTGGCCAGCATCGGGTCGTAGTGCACGCCGACCACCGAGCCGTCCAGCACGCCGGTGTCCAGGCGCACGCCCGGACGGTCGAGCAGATCGAATTCGGTGACCACCGAGGGGATGTCGAGGCGATGGACGGTGCCGCTCTGCGGCTGCCAGTCGTGCGCCGGGTCCTCGGCGTAGAGCCGGACCTCGATCGAATGCCCGTACCGCCCCGGGGATTCGGCGGGCAGCTTCGCCGCCGCGGCCACCTCGAGTTGCAGGCGAACCAGGTCCAGGCCGGTGGTGCACTCGGTGACCGGATGTTCCACCTGGAGCCGGGTATTCATCTCCAGGAAGAAGAACTCGCCGCGCTCGTCGGCGAGGAATTCCACCGTGCCCGCGCCGGTGTAACCGATCGCGCCCGCGGCGAGCCGGGCCGCCTCGAACAGGCGCTCGCGCATGCCCTCGGTGCGCTCGACCAGCGGCGAGGGGGCCTCCTCCAGCACCTTCTGATGCCTGCGCTGGATGGAGCATTCGCGCTCGCCGACCGCCCAGATGGTGCCGTGCGTATCGGCCATCACCTGAACCTCGATGTGGCGACCGGTTTCCAGGTACCGCTCGCAGAAGACCGTCGGATCGCCGAACGCGGACGCGGCCTCCCGGCGCGCGGCCTCGATCTGCTCGTCGAGCTCGGCCAGCTCGCGCACCACCCGCATGCCGCGACCACCGCCGCCCGCGGACGCCTTGATCAGTACCGGCAGGTGTGCCTCGGTGACCTCGGCCGGATCGAGCTCGGCGAGCACGGGGACGCCGGCCGCGTCCATCATCTTCTTCGAGGCGACCTTGGAGCCCATCTGCTCGATGGCCTCGACCGGCGGGCCGATCCACACCAAACCGGCGGCCAGCACCGCCCTCGCGAAATCGGCGTTCTCGGAGAGGAATCCGTAGCCGGGGTGGATCGCGTCCGCGCCGGCGGCCAGCGCGGCCTCGATGATCAGTTCGCCGCGCAGGTAGGTCTGCGCGGGCGTATTGCCCGGAAGCAGCACTGCCGCATCGGCTTCCGCGACGTGCGGAGCGGACGCGTCCGCGTCGGAGTAGACCGCGACGGTGCCGATCCCCATCCGTCGGCAGGTGGCGAACACCCGGCGCGCGATCTCACCGCGATTAGCTACCAGGACAGTGGTTATCGGCCCGCCCGCCAGTCGGCCACCGCCCCGCACCGAATCGCCACGCGATGCTGTCATGACTTGCCTCACATTCGGAAGACGCCGAAGCCATCGGCGCCCTTGATCGGGGCATTGTGAATGGCCGACAAGGACATTCCCAACACGGTGCGGGTATCGCGCGGATCGATGACGCCGTCGTCGAACAGGCGCCCGGACATGAACATGGCCAGCGACTCGGCCTCGATCTGCGCCTCGATCATGGCGCGCATCCCGGCGTCGGCCTCCGCATCGAACGGCATGCCCTTGGCCTCGGCCGCCGCGCGCCCGACGATCGAGATGACGCCGGCCAGCTGCGCGCCGCCCATGACGGCGGATTTCGCACTGGGCCAGGCGTAGACGAAGCGCGGGTCGAAGGCGCGCCCGCACATGCCGTAGTGCCCGGCGCCGTACGAGGCGCCCATCAGCACCGAGATGTGCGGCACCTTCGAGTTGGACACCGCGTTGATCATCATCGCGCCGTGCTTGATGATGCCGCGCTGCTCGTACTCCTTGCCGACCATGTAGCCGGTGGTGTTGTGCAGGAACAGCAATGGCGTGTTCGACTTGTTCGCCAGCTGGATGAACTGGGTGGCCTTCTGCGACTCCTCGGAGAACAGCACGCCGCGCGCGTTGGCCAGGATGCCGATCGGATACCCGTGCAGCTCAGCCCATCCGGTGACCAGGCTGCCGCCGTAGAGCGGCTTGAACTCGTCGAAATCGGAGCCGTCGACGATGCGCGCGATCACCTCGCGCGGGTCGAACGGGATCTTCAGGTCGTTCGGCACGATGCCGAGCAGGTCCTCGGGGTCGTAGAGCGGCTCGATCACCTCGGCGCGCGGGGCGGGGCCCTGCTTGCGCCAGTTGAGCCTGCGCACGATGGAGCGGCCGATCCGGATCGCGTCCTGCTCGTCGAGCGCGTAGTAGTCGGCCAGGCCGGAGACGCGGGCGTGCATGTCCGCGCCGCCGAGCGATTCGTCGTCGGACTCCTCGCCGGTGGCCATCTTGACCAGCGGCGGGCCGCCGAGGAACACCTTGGAGCGTTCCTTGATCATCACCACGTGATCGGACATGCCCGGGATGTAGGCGCCGCCCGCGGTCGAGTTGCCGAAGACCAGCGCGATGGTCGGGATGCCCGCGGCCGAGGCCTGGGTGAGGTCGCGGAACATGCGGCCGCCGGGGACGAAGACTTCCTTCTGCGTCGGCAGGTCCGCGCCGCCGGACTCGACCAGGGAGATCACCGGCAGCCGGTTCTCCCGGACGATGTCGTTGATGCGCAACGTCTTTCGCAACGTCCACGGGTTCGAGGTGCCGCCGCGCACGGTCGGATCCGGCGCGACGATCATGCACTCGACGCCCTCGACCACGCCGATGCCCGCGATAGTGCTTGCGCCGACGTGGAATTCGCTGCCCCAGCCGGCCAGCGGGCACAGCTCGAGAAACGGGGAGTCCTCGTCGATCAGCAGCTCGACCCGCTCGCGCGCGGTCAGCTTGCCGCGCTTGCGATGCCGGGCCAGCTTGTCCGGACCGCCGCCGGCGATCGCCTTGGCGAACTCGCCCTCGACCTCGGCGAGCTTGGCCGTCATGGCCTCGGCCGCCGCGGTGTACTCCGGCGCGGCGGTGTCCAGGGTGCTGCGTAGTGTCGTCAAGACTGGTACCCCAATCGTTTGGCGGCGAGGCCGGTGAGGATCTCGGTGGTGCCTCCGCCGATGCCGAGGATGCGCATATCGCGGTACTGGCGTTCGATCTCGGATTCGCGCATGTAGCCGAGCCCGCCGAACAGCTGCACGGCCTGATTGGCCACCCATTCGCCGGCCTCGACGGCGGTGTTCTTGGCGAAGCACACCTCGGCGATCAGGTCGGTCTCGCCGTTCGCGCTGCGCTGCGCCACATCTCGGGTGTAGACCCTGGCCACATCGATGCGGCGGGCCATCTCGGTGACCGTGTTCTGCACGGCCTGCCTGCTGATCAGCGGGCGACCGAAGGTCTCCCGGCCGCGCACCCAGTCGAGGGTGAGGTCGAGGCAGCGCTGCGCGCTCGAGTACGCCTGCACGGCAAGGCCGACGCGCTCGCTGACGAACGCGCCCGCGATCTGGAAGAAGCCCGAGTTCTCCTGGCCGACCAGGTTTTCCGCGGGTACCCGCACGTCGACGTAGGACAGTTCGGCGGTGTCGGAGGCGCGCCAGCCCATCTTGTCCAGCTTGCGGCTGACCGTGAAGCCGGGCGTGCCCTTCTCCACCACGAGCAGCGAGATCCCGCCGGAGCCTGGGCCGCCCGTGCGCACCGCGGTGACCACGTAGTCGGCCCGGCAGGCCGAGGTGATGTAGGTCTTGGCGCCGTTGACGATGTAGTGGTCGCCGTCGCGGCGGGCGGTGGTGGTGAGGTGGCCGACGTCGGAGCCGCCGCCCGGCTCGGTGATGGCGAGCGAGCCGATTTTCTCCCCGGCCAGGGTCGGTCGCACCCAGCGTTCGATGTGGTCGGGGTTGCCCGCGGCGATCATGTGCGGCACCGCGATGCCGCAGGTGAACAGCGACGCGAACAGGCCGCCGGAGGCGCCGGCCTGGTGCAGTTCCTCGCAGACGATCATCGCGTCGATGCCATCACCGCCGGAACCGCCCACGGCCTCGGGGAATTGGATGCCGAGCAGGCCGAGCGCGCCGGCCTGCTTGTGTAGCTCGCGCGGGATCTCCCCGGCGCGCTCCCACTCGTCCATATGGGGCAGAACTTCCCGCTCTGCGAAACCCCTTACGGTGGCCCGCAATTCGCGTCGTTCAGGGGAGTTCCAGGGACTCACGGTCATGGCAACAGCTCCAAAGGGATGTCGAGATGACGGGACCGCAGCCATTCGCCGAGCCCCTTGGCCTGCGGGTCGAAGCGCGCCTGATAGGCGACGCCCTGACCGAGTAGGCCTTCGATGATGAAGTTCACCGCCCGCAGGTTGGGCAGCACGTGCCTGGTGACCGTCAGCGCGGCCGCCTCGGGCAGCAGCTCCTTGACCCGCTCGACGGTGAGGGTGTTTGCCAGCCAACGCCATTGCTCGTCGGTGCGCACCCAGACCCCGATATTGGCGTTGCCGCCCTTGTCCCCGCTGCGGGCCAAGGCGATGACGCCGAGCGGGGCGCGCCGGGTTTCGCCGGCCGGCAACGGTTGCGGCAGTTCGGGTTCGGCGACCTCGGCGAGCGCCAGCGTGTCCGCGGCGGGCGCGATGTCGACCCTGGAGCCGTCCGGCAGCACCGCGACGTGCGGCACCGCGGTGGCCTCGACGAACCCCGGCGAGTACACGCCGTAGGGCGAACCGTTGCCGGGCATGGTGGTAAAGCTGCAGCCGGGGTAGCTGGCCAAGGCCAGTTCGACGGCCACGCTGGAGAACGCGCGGCCGACCTTGTTCGGGTCCTGGTCGCGCACCACGCAGCGCAGCAGCGCGCTGGCCTGCTCCTCGGTGTCGGCGTCCGGCCGGTCCAGTCGCGCGAGCGTCCAGTCCAGCTCGGCCGGTTTCACCGGCAGCCAGGACTCCAGCTGTCGTTGCGCCAGTGCGGCTTTCGCCTCGATGTCGAGTCCGGTGAGGATGAACTCCATCTCGTTGCGGAAGCCGCCGAGGGTGTTCAGCGACACCTTCAGCTCGGCCGGTGGCGCCTCGCCGACGACGCCGCTGATCAGCACCCGGTCCGGTCCGTCCGCGCTGAGCGCTATGGAGTCCAGCCGCGAGGTGACGTCGGGGCCCGCGTACCTGGCGCCCTGGATCTCGTACATGAGCTGCGCTTCGACGGTGTCCACCGTGACCGCGCCGCCGGTGCCCGCGTGCTTGGTGATGACACTGCTTCCGTCCCTGCGGATTTCGGCGATCGGGAAGCCCGGCCGGCCCAGATCGGGCAGCTCGGTGAAGAACGCGTAGTTGCCGCCGGTGGCCTGGGTGCTGCATTCGATCACGTGCCCGGCCACCACCGCGCCCGCCAGCGCGTCGTAATCGGTACGGCCCCAACCGAAGTGGGCCGCCGCCGGGCCGACGATCACCGAGGCGTCGGTGACCCGGCCGGTGACCACGATGTCCGCGCCCGCGTTCAGGCATTCGACGATGCCCCACGCGCCGAGGTAGGCGTTCGCGGTCAGCGGTGCGCCGAGGCCGAGTTCGCCTGCGCGCGCGACCAAGTCGTCGCCTTCGACGTGCGCGATCTTCGCGTCCAGGCCGAGGTCGGCGGCCACCTTGCGCAGCCGCTCGGCCAGCCCGGCCGGATTGAGACCGCCCGCGTTCGTGACGATCTGCACGTTGCGTTCCAGCGCGAGGCCGAGGCAGTCCTCGATCTGTTTGACGAAGGTCTTGGCGTAGCCGAGACTCGGATCCTTCATTCGGTCGCGGCCGAGGATCAGCATGGTGAGCTCGGCGAGGTAGTCGCCGGTGAGCACGTCGAGCTGCCCGCCCTCGAGCATCTCGCGCATGGCGCTCATTCGATCACCGTAGAAACCGGAACAGTTGCCGATCCGGAGCACGTCCGGGTCGGCGGCCAGCACACTCATCAGCGGGGATGCCTCCTGTAAACGGCGAACCGTCAGGGCACAGCCGCGTGCCGCACCCGTGAAGTCCGCGTTCCGAGGACCAGCATCACACCCCGGTCAGAAAAAAGCAAGCACGCGTGCTTGTTAATTGCCGAGGCGACCTCGGGGGCCGCGAACACGCAGCGCCGCACGCGCTGCAGAATAAGCACAGTGTCCACCGACGTCACTGTGATCATCCTGCTCGCGCTGGCCGGCTTCCTGCTCGGCGGCGTCTATTCGACCTGGAAAACCGCGCGCAAGTTCGCGATCCTGCTGGCGGTGTTGGCCGCGCTCGCCATCGCCGGCGCCGCGGCCTGGGGACTCGGCTGACTCACAGCTCGGAGAGCTTGAAGATGCGCAGGTCCTCGGGGACCCCGCTCAGCGGCGCGGCGAAGAAGCTGCGCCGGTAGGGCTTCACCGCGTGCCCCAGTTCGGCGAGGGTCTCCGGCTTCAGCGACCGCAACGTCGCCTCGGACAGCATGGTGTTGCCGTTGCCGCCCGCCTCCATCACCCTGGCCGCGATGGTGACGTCGACGCCGAGCCAGTCGCCGCCGATCTCCCGCGGCGAGCCGGTGTGCAGCCCGATCCGCATCTGCGGGCGGTAGTCGCGCACCTTGACCTCGGCCAGGTTGCGCTTGGCGTTGATCGCGGCGCGCACGGCCCGCTCGGCCGACGGGAACACGGCCATCACGCCGTCGCCCATCCGCTTGACCACCTGACCGCCCCGCTCGGCGATCGGCGGCTCGATGGCCTTGGCCACCCGGCGCAGCAACTCCAGCGTCGCCTCGTCGCCCGCGGACAGCGACCAGCTGGAGAAGGCCACCAGATCGGTGAACATCACAGTTACTTCCGCGCTACCTTTACCGCGGCCGACTCGTTCCAGCATCGCCTGCCAGACCTGGAGTGCGCCGAAGCCGATCTCCCTGGCCGCGCTCGGGGTGTCGCCGACGAGCTTGTCCGCGGCGCGGGCCACCGCGCGCGCACCACCCGGCCCGGTGACCGAGAGCGGGTCGCCGAACGAGGGATCACCGGGCAGCTGCTCGCGCGCCTTGCGGAGCACGCCGATGAAGTCCGTGCGGTTGTTCGCCGCGTTCATCAACGCGGACAGCTGGCCCTTGCGCAGGCCTGCCCCGGGGCGACGGATCGGTCCGTCCCCGTCCGCGGGCACCAGCGGGATCACGACCTCGGGCGGGAGGCCGTTTCGGTCTTCCGGCTCCGACCCGGGCGCAGCACCGCCGGAAGGTGTTTCGCTCACGCCCAGAGGGTATCTCAGCCGACCTGTCGTCGGCGGATCACTGATCATCGCCACCTGCTACCTCCCGACGGACGGAGCGGGCACAACATTGGGGCCGCCGATGGATAACGAGCTGGTTGCTGAGTCGAACTGTACTCGCGCATCCGGCCCGGATGAAGCGACCTGTTTCACAGTTTCCGGGATGTTCACATAGCCCATTGACCGGTAATAATGCGACCTCGCATGCCCGCGCTCCGTGCGCCCGAAAACGCCCGTCGGCCCGGCGCGAAGGGGATCGCACCGGGCCGAGGGTGACACCGTCCGCCGGGCAGTGGCGGGGCGGTGACGGGGCGCGCGGACCTCCCGACAAGGTCGGCGCCCCGAACCCGAGTGGCGAGGGAAGGCGACTCGGGTCGACTTGGGTCGCTACGCGTCGCGCTGGTTGATCATGATCAGCGCGGCGCCGTAGACGATCGCGGTGAAGCCGAGGAAGTAGAGCAGGCTGCCCCACGGACCCCAGTGCCAGTTGGCGCCGGACTCCGAGACGGCGAGGAAGTGGCTCGCGTTCTGGAAGGGCAGGAACGGTCCCACGTTGCGGCCGAAGCTGCCGAACGCGCCGAGCAGCGGCTCGATCAGCAAGGACCACAACACGATCAGCGAGATCGCGGCCGCGGACTGGCGGACCAGCACACCGACGCCGATCGCGACGGCGATCATCAGGAAGGCGTAGATCGGGATGCCGTAGACCGCCCGCCACTGCCCGTCCAGGGTCAGGTTCGCCGCGGGCGCGGACCCGCCGATGGCCTTGGCCACCCCGATGGCGAGGAAGGCGAGAATCGTGGTGAGCACCGCGCTGAAGACACCGACCAGCAGCGTCTTGGTGATCAGCACCTTGGTGCGATTGGGCACCGCCTGGAACGTCGTGCGGATCACGCCGAAGCGGTATTCGCTGGTCACGGTCAACGCGGCCATGATCATCAGGACCATCACGCCGAAACCGACGACGCCGGCGGTCGCGGTGCTCACGTCCAGCGTCGGCGTCCCCTCCCCGGGGTTGTCCCCCGCGGACTTGGTGACCAGCGCGAACAGCGCGGCCAGCCCGAGGGCGAGCGCGACCACGATGGCCGAGCACCACCAGGGCGACCTGGTCGAGGTGAGCTTGATTCGTTCTGCTGCCAGCACGCCCATCAGAGCGCACCTCCCATCGCCTGATCGACGCCTTCGCCGTGGTACTGCACCGCGCCCCCGGTCATCCGCATGAACGCCTCCTCCAGCGAAGCACGTTGCGGCGCAAGCTCGAACAGCGTGATCTCGTTCGCGCCGGCCAGCTTGCCCACCGCGTCGCTGGGCACGCCGGCCACCACGAGCGCGGGGCCGTCGGTGCCGGAGCCGTCCTCCCGCACGGTCATGCCGTTCGAGGTGAGCACGCTGCGCAACTGGTCGAGCTGCGGGCTGCGCACGCGCACCGACTGTTCGGAGGCGCGCTCGATGAATTCCTGTGTGGTGGTATCGGAGATGAGCTGGCCGCGGCCGATCACCACGAGGTGCTCGGCGGTCTGCGCCATCTCGGAGAGCAGGTGGCTGGAGACCAGCACGGTGCGGCCTTCTGCGGCCAGCCGCTGCATGAACCGGCGGATCCACAGGATGCCCTCCGGATCGAGGCCGTTGACCGGCTCGTCGAACAGCAGCACCTGCGGGTCGCCGAGCAGCGCACCGGCCAGGCCGAGCCGCTGGGACATGCCGAGCGAGAAGCCGCCCGCGGTCTTGCCCGCCACCTCGGACAGGCCGACCAGGCGCAGCACCTCCTCCACCCGGGACTTGGCGATGTCGTTGGAGGCGGCCATCCACTCGAGGTGAGCGCGCGCCGAACGGTTCGGATGCACCCACTTGGCGTCGAGCAGCGCGCCGACGGTGCGCAGCGGGTGGTCCAATTCGCGGTATGGCTTGCCCTGGATGAGCGCGGTGCCCGCGGTCGGCTTGTCCAACCCCAGGATCATGCGCATCGTCGTCGACTTACCGGCTCCGTTCGGGCCCAGGAACCCCGTCACCTGTCCGGGTCGAACGGTGAAGGATAGATCCTGAACGGCGACGGTCTGCCCGTAGTGCTTGGTCAGCCCTCTCAGCTCGATCATGGGGACCAGCCTGCCCGAAAATGCCGCGACGCGCGTCACTACAAAGTGTCGTGTTCGATCATCCTCAGGGATGACGGCTACCCCTACTACCGACGCGGCCACCCTGATAGACGTGCTGAGCGGCGGTTTCGGCCGGCGAACCGGTCAGAGCGCGGGTGAGGAAGCCTGTGCCCAGAATCGTTTCGGGATGCGCCCCGCCTGGCGCGCCAGATAGCCGGCGCGCACCGCGGCGGCCATGGCGGTCGCCATCAACTCCGGTTGCCTGGCCCTGGTCACCGCCGTGGCCAGCAGGACCGCCGAGCAGCCGAGTTCCATGGCCAGGGCGGCGTCGCTGGCGGTGCCGATGCCCGCGTCCAGGATCACCGGGACCTTGGCCTCGGCGACGATCATCTCGATGTTGTGCGGGTTGCCGATGCCGAGGCCGGTGCCGATCGGCGAACCGAGCGGCATCACCGCGACGCAGCCCGCGTCCTCCAGCCTGCGCGCGAGGATCGGATCGTCGGTGGTGTAGGGCAGCACGACGAAGCCGTCGTCGACGAGTTGCTCTGCGGCGGTGATCAACTCGATCGGGTCGGGCAGCAGGGTGCGCTCGTCGGCGACCACCTCGAGCTTGACCCAGTTGGTGTCGAGCGCCTCGCGGGCCAGCTGCGCGGTGAGCACCGCCTCGGCCGCGGTGCGACAGCCTGCCGTGTTGGGCAACGGCGCGATGTTCAAGCGCTTCAACAGATCCAGCACGCCGGTGCCGCCCGCGGCGTCCACCCGGCGCATGGCCACGGTGGTGAGCTCGGTGCCCGAGGCGACCAGCGCCTCCTCCAGCACGGCCAGGTTGTCCGCGCCGCCGGTGCCCATGATCAGTCGAGAACCGAACTCGCGGTCCGCGATCCGCAGCGGTGCCTCAGCCACCCTGGACCGCCGTCAGCACCTCGATCTGCCAGCCGCGACCGACCGGCTCGTCCCAGCGGGACTTGGGGAACACCGCGCCGTCCACCGCGAGCGCGATGCCCTGCGTCGGCAGTTCCAGGCGGCCGAGCAGCTCTCGGACGGTGAGGGTTTCGGCGAATTCGTGATCTGTGCCGTTCACGCTGACGCCGATGGGGACGGATGTCGAAGTCATCGAACTCCTCCTGCGGATGACGAAGGGGACGGCCGGTGGGCCGTCGTGAAGCGTTGCGGGTCGGCGGGTTCCGCCTCGGGCAACGGTGTTCCGGCGAGTTGGGCGAGGACCGCGTCGACGGTGAGCGGCAGGGTGAGCATGCCGTTGCGGCCGTTGCCGGTCGCCGCGATGACCCGGTCGCTGAGCCTGCCGAGCAACGGCAGGTTGTCCGGGGTGCCGGGGCGCGAACCGGCGCTCGCCTCGGCCAGCTCGTATTCGCCGATGCCGGGGAAGACGGCCTCGGCGTCGGCGATCAGGTCCCGGACGCCCGCGACGGTCACCGCGGTGTCGAAACCTGCCTCGTATTGGGTTGCGCCGACCACGATTCCGTCGGCGCGCGGCACCAGGTACATGGCCCGGCCGTGCACCCTGGCCCGGACCACGCGCTGCGGCGCCGGGGTGACGCCGGGACGGTGGCGCAGGCGCAGGATCTCGCCCTTGATCGGCCGGACCGGCAGCTCGGGCCACAGCCGGGCGGACGCCGCGCCGGCGGACAGGATGATCTGATCGTGGGCGAGAGTGTCCAGCGCGTCTACGGATTCGGCACGGATCTGCACCCCGGCGGCCGTCGCGGCCTTGCGGAGCGCGGCGACCAGGCGCCGATTATCGATCGCGGGTTCGGCGGGCGCGTGCAGTCCGGCGCGGACCGTGCGCGCGAGATTCGGTTCCAGCGCGCGGACGCCCGCCCGATCGAGGACCTGGAGTTCGTGACCGCGGCCGCCCACCCACTCGGCGACCGTGCGTAGGTCCGCGGCGTCGGCGGCATCCAGCGCGACGGTCAGTGTGGCGTCGGCCACGAACACCGATTGGCCGGTCGCGGTCTCGACCCGCGCGGCGAATTCCGGCCAGCGGGCCAGCGCGGCCGCCCCGAACGCGAGCACCCGGTCTTCGCCCGGCCAGCCCTCGGACAGCGGAGCGAGCATGCCGCCGGCTACCCACGAGGCGCCGGAGCCGACCGCCGGGTCGAACAGCGTGACCGACCAGCCCGCCTCGGCGGCCTGCCAGGCCACCCCGAGCCCGATGACGCCGCCACCAACGACGGCCAGCGTCCGCATCCTCTTCCACCTGCCTCTGTCTCCGATGCGCGGCGTTCGCGTGGCGCCGCCGTTCGCTTCCCCACGGTAGCGCGGCTACGGTCGAGGACGTGCAACCCTCCCATCCTGCCCGACCCGCATCGCCCCGGGAGCGCCTGGCCTCCGCTCGCCTCTATCTCTGTACCGACGCCAGACGGGACAGGGGCGATCTGGCCAAGTTCGCCGAAGCGGCGTTCGCGGGCGGGGTCGACATCATCCAGCTCCGGGACAAGGGTTCGCCCGGTGAGGCGAAGTTCGGACCGCTGGAGGCGCGCGCCGAGCTCGGCGCGCTGGCCGAGCTGAAGGCCGCCGCCCGCAGGCACGGCGCGCTGGTCGCGGTGAACGACCGCGCGGATATCGCGCTGGCCGCGGGCGCCGACGTGCTGCACCTCGGGCAGGGCGATCTGCCGCCCTGGTACGCCCGGCGCATCCTCGGCCAGGACGTGGTGATCGGACGCTCCACGCACAATCGCGCGCAGGCCGGGCTGGCCGCGATCGACGAACACATCGATTACTTCTGCACCGGTCCGGTCTACCCGACCCCGACCAAGCCGGGACGGCAGGCGGCCGGCCTCGAGCTGGTGCGCTCCACCGCCGACGCGCACCCGACCAGGGCCTGGTTCGCGATCGGCGGGATCGACGCGGACAACCTGCCCGACGTGCTCGCGGCCGGCGCCAACCGCATCGTCGTGGTGCGGGCGATCACCGAGGCGCGGGACCCCGAAGCCGCGGCGCGGCAACTCAAGACGGCGCTGCTCGCCAACGGATAACCGATGGCCGGGCAGCCGATCGGGCGGATTCCGCGGTCAGGACAGGACCTGGCCGCGGGTGAGCGAGACCACCGCCGTGCCGTTGTCCGGAACGGGTTCGGCCGGCGGGGCGCTCGCCTCCTGGCCGACGATGCGCGCGTAGCCGCCGGGCCCATCGGGGTCGGCATGCAGCCAGAAGAAGCCCTGCTCCGCCAGATCGACGGTTCGCGGCAGTGCGGCGGCGACGGCCCGGTCTTCGGCGAGTTCGTCCAGACAGACCCGGGCGGGCGCGGCACGCAACGCGGGCCAGGCGGCCGCGAAACCCGGATGCAGCAGCCTGGCGTCGACCTCGGCCTCCGGGATCCACGCGACCTCGGAGCTCTCCCGGTTCCGGATGGTCGGCAAGGTCAGCACGGCGTCGGCGATCACGGTGGTGTAGGTCCAGCCGCTCGGCGCGGACGCGGTCACCCGCTCGCCGCGCACCCGGACGTCGGCGGGATCGATCCCCGCCTCCTCCCACGCCTCGCGCACCGCGGCATGCACCGGGGTCTCGTGGCTGTCGCGGGCTCCGCCCGGCAGCGCCCAGGTGCCACCCTGATGACTCCAGGGCGCGCGATGCTGCATCAGGACGGCCGAGCCGCCGCCGGCCAGCGGGGCGCGCAGCAGCAATCCGGCGGCGCCGAACCGGCCCCAACGCCGCAACCCACCGGGGTCGCGCGACCACCCGTCACCGTCACCACGCATCTGCTACCCATCCTCGATCTGCCGCCGCCGGGCCGCGTCCCGCTGCCAAGCAGGGGTATTTCACACGCCGCGGCACCGCTACGACCACAATAAACTCCGCAACGACAGACACGGGGTGACCGTTTATCCGGTCGGTCCGTCGAGAAATCCGCGAATGCGGCCCAGACTGGGGAGGTGGACATGGCTCGGATCGAGCAGGCGACGGCGGTGCTGCGGCCCTCGCCCACCGCCGAGCTCGCCGCGCGGGACAGTCCAGGCGCGCTGCGAGCCGCCTTCGTGCGCGAGCAGTTCGACCCGGCCCGGCTGCGCCTGTTCGCCGCCTCCTCGCCCGGCCGGCTGATCGCGATCGGGCTGCTGCTCATCACGGTCTGCGTGGCCGCGGGCTGGGTGACCGGCGCGACCGTCGGCGACCGGCAGCAGACGCTGAACGTGCTGCTCGACGACACCGAGCCGGACGCGTACTCCGCGCATCGCCTCTACACCTCGCTGTCCATCGCGGACGCCGCGGCGAGCACCGCGTTCATCTCCGGCGGCCTGGAGCCGCAGGCGGTGCGCGATCGCTACAGCCAGGCGATCGGCGAGGCCGCCGCGGAGCTGGTCGCGGAGACCGGCCGGGCCTCGGGCACCGCGCCGAGCCGGATCGACAACACCGATACCCAGTTGCGCACCGGGATCGCCACCAGCCTGCCGGTGTACACCGGGGTGGTGGAGACGGCGCGGGCGAACAATCGCAGCGGATACCCGGTCGGCGCCGCCTATTTGAGCGAGGCGTCCAACCAGATGCAGACCACCGTGTTGCCGATGGCCGAGGAACTGCAGAACCGGCGGCAGGCGGCGGTGACCGAGGCGCAGCGCAATCACGTCCGGCCGCCGTGGACCGCCATCGTGCTGGTGGTCCTCGCGCTGGTCGCGCTGGTGTGGGCCCAGATCGATCTGGCCAAACGGTGGCGCAGGGTGCTCAATCCCGGGCTGCTGCTCGCGTCGGCGGCGGTGCTGATCCTGTTGACCTGGACCGTGATCGCGGGCGCGGTGTCGGCCACCTCGATGATCCACGGCCGCGACGACGGCGCGGTGCCCGCCTCCCGGCTCACCGAGAGCCGGATCCTGGCCCAGCAGGCCCGTTCGGCGGAAACGCTGAAGCTGGTCAGCCGGGACGCGACCGGCGACTTCGACCGGACCTACGACGCGAACATCGCCCGCCTCGCCGACCTGCTCGGCGGCTACCCGAGTTCCGCGCCCGCCGCCGACGACGTGCGCAATGCCATTCCGGCACTGGGCCGTTGGCGGGTCGCGCACCAGCGCATGAACGACACGCTGGCCCGCGGCGACTTCAACGGCGCGGCGGCGGTGGCCACCGGACCGGGTGCGGCCGATGTCGCGGCGCAGGTGGACGCACTGGACAAGGCACTGGAGCAGGGCATCGACAAGACACGGAACACATTGCGCGACAAAATCTCCCAGGCAGCGCAGGTGCTCGCCTTCATGGGTCCCGGCGCGCTGGTGCTCGGCATCGTCGCGGCGGCCTGCGTCGGGCTTGGCCTGTGGCCTCGACTGCGGGAGTACCGATGAGGGCCCGGCACTGCCTGGTCGCCGTCGCACTCGCCACCGTCGCGCTGGTCGGCGGCTGTAGCACCGGCGCGCCGACGTCGCTGCCGAGCAGCACGGCCAAGTACACCGAACCGCCGCTGCCCGCGAAAGTCATTCCGGTGCTGACGGATTCGCCGACGCCGACGGCCGCGCCCGCGCAGTGCGGCGATCCGACGGCGAGCCTGCGCCCGAGCACCGCGGGCGGGCCGACCATCGACGCGATCCGGGCCCGCGGCCGGCTGGTGGTCGGGCTGGACGCGGGCAGCAACCTGTTCAGCTTCCGTGATCCGACCTCCGGCGCCATCGTCGGCTTCGACCCGGACATCGCCAGGGAGGTCGCCCGCGACCTGCTCGGCAGCCCGGACCTGATCGAATATCGCACCCTCGGCTCGGCCGACCGGGAACGCGCGCTGCAGAACCGCGAGGTGGACATCGTGGTGAAGACGATGACGATCAATTGTGAACGGCGCCAGAAGGTTACGTTCTCCACCGTCTACCTGCGCTCCAACCAGCGGGTGCTCGCGATGAAGAACTCCGGGATCAACGGCATCGCCGATCTCGCGGGCAAGCGGGTGTGCATCGTGCGCGGCACCACCTCGCTGGACCACATGCGCCACGACCAGCCCGCCGCCACCATCCTGACCGTGCCGACCTGGGCCGACTGCCTGGTGGTGTTGCAGCAGCGCCAGGTCGACGCCGCGAGCACCGACGACTCCATCCTGGCCGGGCTGGCCGCGCAGGACCCGTACACGCAGGTGGTCGGCGACAGCATCAGCGTCGAGCCGTACGGCATCGGCATCCCCAAGGGCGACGACGATCTGGTGCGCTTCGTGAACAGCACGCTGGAGCGGATTCGCAACGACGGCACCTGGGATCGCATCTATCGCCAGTGGCTGACCGTGCTCGGCCCGTCCCCCGGTCCGCCCGCCCCGAGTTACGTGGATTGACGGCCGATGAACACAGCGGACGACGCCACCCCCGACGCGGACGAAGCCGCCGCCGCGCCCGCGGCCGGGGACGAGCCGGTTCCTACCGAATTATCCCGGGGTCGACGGCCTGCGCCGAGCGAGGCGAACGACGAGTCCGTCGAACCGGCACGCACCGAACTGACCCCGGGCCGCCAACGCGCCTCACGCAGGCCGGGCGACGGGACCGTCGAACCGGCACACACCGAGCTGACCCGAGGCCGCCGACCCGCCCCCGGCAAGGCGGACGACGAGACCGGAGAACCGGCACGCACCGAACTGACACAAGGCCGCCGGCCCGCCTCGAGTAAGGCGGACGACGAGTCCGAAGAGCCGGTACACACCGAGCTGGCGCTGGGTAGCCGGCCGACGCCCAGTCAGGCGGCGTCGGCCGAAACCATCATCGGCGCTTGGCGAACCGACTCCGAACCGGACTCCGCGGCGACGATGCGGACCTCGGGCCGGAGCGTGCGCACGGCCCGCTCCCGGCCCACGATGCGCAAGCTCGGCGGCGGGCTGGTGCCGATCCCGACGGTCGAACCGGCCGACCCGCGGGCCGCCGTGCTGGTCGATCCCGTTGTCTCCGAAGGCAAACGGTTCTGCTGGCGATGCGGCAATCCGGTCGGCCGAGCCACCGCCATCCGGCCCGCGATGTCCACCGGCACCTGCGATACCTGCGGCGCCCCTTACGATTTCCGGCCGTCGCTGCACGAGGGCGACGTGGTGTCCGGCCAGTACGAGGTGCAGGGGTGCATCGCGCACGGCGGGCTCGGCTGGATCTATCTGGCGATCGACCGCAATGTCAGCGATCGCTGGGTGGTGCTCAAGGGCCTGCTGCACACCGGCGACGCCGAGGCCCAGGCGGTCGCCGTCGCCGAGCGCCAGTTCCTCGCCGAGGTCGCGCACGCCAGCATCGTCAAGATCCACAACTTCGTCGAGCACACCGATCAGGACGGTGCGCCGATCGGCTACATCGTCATGGAGTACGTGGGCGGGCGGTCGCTGCGCGAGATCCTCAACTCCTATCCCCGCCCGTACCGGATGCCGGTCGCCGAGGCGATCGCCTACCTGCTGGAGATCCTGCCCGCGCTGGAGTATCTGCATTCGATCGGACTGACCTACAACGACCTCAAGCCGGACAACATCATGGTGACCGAGGATCAGGTGAAGCTGATCGATCTCGGCGCGGTCGCGACCATCGAGTCGTACGGAAATCTGTACGGCACCAGAGGATTCCAGGCCCCTGAGATCGCGAAGACCGGACCTACCGTCGCGTCGGACATCTATACCGTCGGGCGCACGCTGGCCGTGCTCACGCTCGAGATGCCGATGGAGCAGGGCCGCTATCTGGACGGCATCCCGGACCCCGCGGACCACCCCGTGCTGGCGCGTTACGAGTTCTTCCATCGGCTGCTGCTGTGCGCGACCGATCCGGACCCGGATCGCCGGTTCCCTTCCGCCCGAGCCATGTCCGCGCAGCTGTCCGGGGTGCTGCGGGAGATCCTCGCGCTGGAGACCGGCACCGAGCATCCGCAGTTGTCGACGGTGTTCAGCCCGCCGCGGGCCAGCTTCGGCACCGAGGAACTGATCCGCCAGACCGACGCGTACGCCGACGGACGGGCCCGCAGCAAGCAGCTGGAGGCCAGGGATGTGGTTGCGGCACTGCCCATTCCGCTGCTCGACTCGGCGGACCCGTCGGCGCCGCTGCTGGCCACCACGGTGCACGCCGAACCAGCCGAGTCGCTGGCGGCGTTACAGGCGGCCAAGGAACGCGCCGAGACCGATCCGGAGAACGCGCCGGAGACCCTGGACCTGGAGCTCCGGCTGGCCGAGGCGCGGGTCCGGCTCGATCTCGGCGAGTCGTCCTCGGTGCTGCATCTGCTCACCCGATTACCCGAAAACGATTGGCGGGTCAGCTGGTATCGCGGCCTCGCCCTGCTGCTCGATGTGGAGTACGAGCAGGCGTTCGCCAGCTTCGACGACGTGCTGCGGGTGCTGCCCGGCGAGATCGGGCCCAAGCTCGCGCTGGCCGCGACCGCGGAACTCGTACTGCAACAGTGGGATTCGCCCGATCCGGAGCAGTGGCGAGCCTACGCGGAGAAATTCTACGACACCGTCTGGCGCACCGATCGCGCGGTGGTGAGCGCGGCCTTCGGGCTCGCGCGACAACTGGCCGCGGTCGATCGAGTGGCCGACGCGGTGCACGCGCTCGACGAAGTACCGGCCGCGTCGAGGCATTTCACCACCGCCAGGATGACCGCGGTGCTGCTGTTGCTCACCGCCGCCCCGGTGGCCGAACTCGAGGAATCCACCCTGCATGTCGCCGCGTCCCGGGTGTCGAGCCTGCCGACCGGCGAGGGGCGGGCGGTCCAGATGCGGGTCCTCGTGCTCGGCGCCGCGCTGGCCTGGTTGCAGGCGGGCAATACGCCGAAGCGTTCCGACGCAACGCTGTTCGGCGCGCCCTTCACCGAACGCTGCCTGCGCGAGGGGACCGAGGCGGGCCTGCGCGCCCTCGCCCGCAGTGCCCCTGGCCGCAACCACCGCTACGCCCTGGTCGACCTGGCCAATTCGATCCGCGCCAAGACCTGGGTGTAGACCACTCACGAAATACTCACGATGGGTTCGGCAGAATCTCTGTCGGATCAGGTTCGCGCAGTCACATCGAGACCCGCACCGGACCACCGCATGTCACCGGGACCGCGATGCCCTCGCCACTCCCGGGATAGGTCGCCGGACTGCCCTCCGGGGACCGCGCGGTGCGCGGGACCGTCCCGATGTGCCTGCCACAGCGGCAGATCCGGCCCGGTCGGCCTTCCCTCCCGACCGGGCTTTGCCGCATCTCGGGGATCAGCCGGCCGCGGCGACGCGGTGCGCCGCCCTGGCGATGGCCAGTTCTTCGTTGGTCGGCACGACCAGCACCGCCACCCGCGCGTCCGGCGGCGAAATGCGGCGGGCGGCACGGGATTTCGCGGTGTTGGCGGCGGGATCGACCTCGATGCCGAACTCGGCCAGCTCGGCCAGGGCGTCGGCGCGAACCTGCGGGCTGTTCTCCCCGACGCCCGCGGTGAAGGTGATGGCGTCGACTCCGCCGAGGTCGATCAGGTAGGCGCCGAGGTAGCGGCGCAGGCGGTGAATGTAGACGTCGTAGGCGAGTTTCGCCGCGGCGTCGCCCTTTTCGATCAGGCCCTGGAGTTCGCGGAAGTCGTTGACGCCGGACAGGCCCTTGATGCCGGAGTCGCGGTTGAGCAGGGTGTCGATCTGATCGATGTCGAGATCGGCCGAACGCACGAGGTGCGCGATGATGCCCGGATCGATGTCACCGGACCGGGTGCCCATCACCAAGCCCTCCAAGGGGGTCAGGCCCATGGTGGTGTCGGTCGGGCGGCCGCCGCGGATCGCCGAGGCCGAGGCGCCGTTACCCAGGTGGAAGACGATCTGATTCAGGCCGGCCGGATCGCGACCGAGGAACTCGGCCACCTGGCCGGACACGTACTCGTGCGAGGTGCCGTGGAAGCCGTACTTCCGAATACCATGCGCGGCAGCGACTTTCGCGTCTATAGCATAGGTCTTGGCGGCGTCGGGCAGCCCGTGGAAGAACGCGGTGTCGAACACCGCCACCTGCGGCACGTCCGGCAGCAGTGCGCGCGCGCTCTCGATCCCCGCCACATTCGCCGGATTATGCAGTGGGGCAAGCGAAGACAGTTCGGTAATGGCCGCGACGACGTCGTCATCGATCAGCGTCGGCCGATAGAACACCTCACCGCCGTGCACC
This sequence comes from Nocardia sp. NPDC056564, assembly GCF_042793755.1. Lineage (NCBI taxonomy): Bacteria > Bacillati > Actinomycetota > Actinomycetes > Mycobacteriales > Nocardiaceae > Nocardia > Nocardia sp. NPDC056564. The sequence continues at coordinate 25,612 of NZ_JBHTUR010000007.1, read as the reverse complement.
ACCCGATGCCCGACCGCGCGGACCCCGGCATCCGCCAGATCGTGTCCGGTCTCGGCGAACATGTCGAAGATCAGCCGCAGGCCCGCGGTGTGATCGGCGACGGGGCCGCGCCGCTCGGTGGTCGCGCCGTCGGCCTGATGCTCGATTCCGGCGTTGCGCTCGCCGATCCGGTCGACCATGCCGGACGCGGTCACCGCGCCCGACTCCGGGTCCAGGAGTTGGTATTTGATCGACGACGAGCCGGAATTGATCACCAGCACCAGGTCGTCGGCAGCCTCAATCATCACGCCTCCCGTGTTCGGCGGTGTTCCCGCACTCCCTCAGCAACCACGCGGGCGAACCACCTGTTCCGCGCCGCGAACCGGCTGTGTCGCGATAGACACCGTCACTCACCCTGCGCCTGGATCGCGGTGATCGCCACGGTGTTGACGATGTCGGCGACCAACGCGCCGCGGGAGAGATCGTTGACCGGTTTGCGCAGGCCCTGCAGCACCGGGCCGATGGCGATCGCGCCCGCGCTGCGCTGCACCGCCTTGTAGGTGTTGTTACCGGTATTGAGATCGGGAAACACGAATACCGTTGCCTTACCGGCCACTTCGGAATCGGGCAGCTTGGTCGTCGCCACGGTCGGCTCGATCGCCGCGTCGTACTGGATCGGACCCTCCACCGGCAGTTGCGGCGCCCGTTCCCGGACCAGCTTGGTCGCCACCCGCACCTTGTCCACGTCCGCGCCGCTGCCGGACTCGCCGGTGGAGTAGGACAGCATGGCGATCCGCGGCTCGATGCCGAACCGGGCCGCGGTGGCCGCCGAGGAGATGGCGATGTCGGCCAGCTGCTCGGAGGTCGGATCGGGCACCACCGCGCAGTCGCCGTAGGCGAGCACCCGATCGGCCAGGCACATCAGGAACACGCTGGACACGGTGGCGACGCCGGGCACCGTCTTGATGATCTCGAACGACGGCCGGATGGTGTGCGCCGTGGTGTGCGCGGCGCCGGAGACCATGCCGTCGGCAATCCCCCGGTAGACCATCATCGTGCCGAAATACGAGATGTCGGCCATGGTTTCGCGGGCGCGCTCGACGGTCATCCCCTTGTGCTTGCGCATCTGCGCGTACTCCTCGGCGAATTCGTCCAGGTGACCGGAGGTTTGGGGATCGAGCACCTGCGCGGCGGAGATGTCGACGCCGAGTTCGGCGGCGCGGGCGCGAATCGACGACTCGTCGCCGAGGATGACCAGGTCGGCGATCTTGCGTTGCAGCACCCGCCCGGCCGCGCGCAGGACCCGGTCGTCGTCGCCCTCGGGCAGCACGATGCGCTTGCGGTCGCCCCTGGCGCGTTCGATGAGCTGGTACTCGAACATCTGCGGCGTGACCACGTTGGTGAGCGGAACCTCGATGCGGCGCAACAACTCCGCCGCGTCGACGTGCTCCTCCATCAGCGCGAGCGCGGTGTCGACCTTGCGCGGGCTACCCGCCGACATGCGGCCGCGGGTGCGGTAGGCGGCGCTCGCGGTGTCGTAGGTGCCGAGCTCGGTGGTGAGGATCGGCAGCTTCGGCTTCAGGCCGCTCATCAGCCGGGCGACCGCGGGATGGGGCAGCATGCCGCCGTTCATGATGATGCCGGACAGCGACGGAAAGCCCTCGGCCTCATGCGCGTTCACCACACTGAGCAGCACGTCGGAGCGGTCACCGGGGGCGATCACCACGACGCCGTCGACCAGCCGCTCCAGAATGTGTTCGGCGGTCATGCCGCCGACCATGATCTTCAGCGCCTCGCGTTGCAGCAATTCCTGGTCGCCGCTGTACATTTCGCCGTCGATGGCGCTGCAGAGTTCGGCCATGGTCGGCGAGATCAGCAGCGGCACCTCGGGCAGCGTCCAGGTCGGCACCTGGAAGGCCCGCAACGTGGCGGCGACGTCGTCGATGCGGTCCGGGTCGCAGCGATTGGCGATGATCGCGACCAGTTGCGCGTGTTCGAGAACCAGCTCGCTCTCACACAGCTCAGCCAGCTGCTTCACCTCGGCGGGCGTGCGGCCGGAGCCGCGCACCACCAGCAGCACGGGCGCGCCGAGATTCACCGCGATGCGGGCGTTGAAGCGCAGCTCGCTGGGGCTGGCGACATCGGTGTAATCGCTGCCGACCACCACGACCGCGTCGCACACCTTCGCGACCTCGTGGAAGCGCATCACGATCTCGCTGATCGCGGCGTCCGGATCGGCGTGCACCTGCTCGTAGGTGACGCCGGTGGCCTGCGCGTAGTCGATGTCGGCGGTGCTGTGCTCGAGCAGCAACTCGAGGATGTAGTCGGGTTCGGTGGTCGACCGGGTGATCGGCCGGAACACGCCGACCCGCGCGGTGGTCGCGCACAGCATCTGCAACACCCCGAGCGCCACCGTCGACTTCCCGGTGTCCCCTTCGGGCGAGGCGATATAGACGGTGGACGGAGCGTGATCGGCCATGCCCCAGAGCTTAGTGAATAAGCGGCTAACCGGGCTGCTCCGCGAGACGGTCGTCACCAGCGGGCCGGAAACGATCGGCCGCTATAGTCCGGGCATGGCCGATCAGTTTCCCAACCGGCAGTGGGGTTCACGCACCAACGCCCTGTCTCGACTGGCGAACAAGTTCGCGGCGACCAGGCCCGGTTCCTGGTTCGTTCGCAAGCTCACCCCGCTGGATCGCGCGGTGCTCGAGCGCACCGACGCCAAGTACACCGTGCTCGGCCCGATCGGCGCGCCGGTGATCCTGCTGACCACCGTCGGCCGCAAGTCCGGTCAGCCGCGCACCCAGCCGCTGCTCTACGTGCACGACGGCGACGTGCTGTATGTGATCGGCAGCAACTTCGGCCAGGAACGCCACCCCGCCTGGACCGCCAACCTGCTCGCCACCCCGGCCGCGACGGTCGCCATCGCGGGCCATCGCCTTCCGGTACGGGCCAGCCTGGTCGAGGCCGACGCCAAGGACGCGATCTTCGCCCGCTTCGTCGAGCTCACCGGCGCCTACGCCGCCTACAAGAACCGCACCACCCGCGACCTGCGCATCTTCGCCCTGCACCGGGCGTGATTCACGACTCGTCGGCGCGTTCGATCGCCGACAGGTGCGCGATGTTGGCCCGGTCGCCGGCCTCGGTGCTCGGCGAACCGGCGAACCAGGCGTCCAGGATTTCCCGGAGTTCCGCGCTGGAGGTCGAACGTAGGCTCAGCGCAAGGACATTCGCGTCGTTCCACTGACGCGCGCCCGTCGCCGTCGCGGCATCGCCGCAGAGCGCCGCGCGGATGCCGTCGACCTTGTTCGCGGCGATCGACGCGCCGGTTCCGGTCCAGCAGCAGACGATCGCCTGTTCGGCGCGGCCCTGCGCGACGTCGCGGGCGGCGGCCGCGCTCGCCCAGGCCCAGTCGTCGCGTTCGCCGTCCGCGAGCGCACCGTGCGGGACCGGCTCGTGTCCGCGCCGGGCCAGCTCCTCGATCAGTTCCTGTGCCACGCCGACGCGTTCGTCCGCAGCCACCGAGATCCGCATACCCCCAGCTTAATCGCGCATACGGCGACTATTGACAGCATGCTGTCAATTATGACAGGATGCTGTCATGACCAAGAGAACAGTGCACGTTGCCGTTTACGACACCTTCGCCGACTGGGAGATCGGCGCCACCACGGCGCACATCAACCGGACGACCTGGCAGCGCGAGCCGGGCACGTGGCAGACGAAAACGGTTGGGCTGACCAAAGATCCGATCACCACACTGGGCGGGATGCGGATCGTGCCGGATATGACGCTGGCCGAGCTCAGGCCGGCCGACAGCGCGATGCTGATCCTGGCCGGCGCGGACACCTGGGCAGGCGCGGAGCTGATGCCGTTCGCGGCCGCGGCGCGCGAGTTCCTCGCAGCCGGCGTTCCGGTCGCGGCGATCTGCGGCGCGACGCTCGGGCTCGCGAAGGAAGGCCTGCTCGACACCCGCAAGCACACGAGCAATGTGCGGGAGTTCCTGCTCTACAGCGGATACGCGGGCGCGGAGAACTACATGGAAGAAGCGGCGGTGACCGACGGCGATCTGATCACGGCGGGCGGCACGTCGCCGTTCGAATTCGCGCGCGCCGCGCTCGGCCGACTCGGCGTGTACGAGCCACACGTGCTCGACGGGTGGTACCGGCTCTACGGACATTCGGATCCGGCGGGTTGGCTGGTGCTCGCCGAGTACGAGGAGCAACAGTCCGTGGCGCACGCCGGATGAGGAAGAATCGGGCAGCGATCCGGTCGAACGGCCGGATCGCCGGGAGGTGCACGTGACAAGGAACGAGCAGGAGCTGTTCGCGACGGCCGCCATCACATCGTTCCGGCTGAACGGCCAGTTCCTCGCGATCGCGGAGGAGCTGGCCGCCCCGGCCGGGCTCACCGCGGCCTGGTGGCAGGTGCTCGGCGCGGTGCTCGCCGAACCGCTGCCGGTGGCCGGCATCGCCAGGGACATGGGCATCACCCGGCAGAGCGTGCAACGCATCGCGGACCTGTTGGTGGACAAGGGCCTTGCCGAATACCGGCCGAACCCGGCGCACCGGCGCGCCAAACTGGTCGCGGTCACCGACGCGGGCCTCGCCGCCGTGCGACGGATCAATCCGCAGCACGCGATCGTGGCCGAGCGGCTGGTCGACGAGCTCGGCTACGAACAGCTCGCGACGACGGTGGAGCTGCTCACCATGCTGTCCACCGCGCTGGACGCGATCGCCGCGGAGCGGATCGCCGCGGCGAAGTAGGGCGCGATCAGCCGGCGAACGGCTCCTTGGTCCGGCCGACCAGGTCGGCGACCGAGTCCAGCACCAGCGTCGGCCGGTACGGATACGCCTCGACCGAGGCGCGGGTGGAGATGCCGGTGGTGACCAGGATGGTGCGCATGCCTGCCTCCAACCCGGAGATGACGTCGGTATCCATCCGGTCGCCGATCATCACCGTGGACTGCGAGTGCGCGCCGATCCGGCGCAGCGCCGAGCGCATCATCAGCGGGTTCGGCTTGCCGATGTAGTACGGGTCGCGGCCGGTGGCGCGGGTGATCAACGCGGCCACCGAGCCGGTCGCGGGCAGCGAGCCGTCGCGGGACGGGCCGGTCGGGTCGGGGTTGGTCGCGATGAAGCTCGCGCCGCGCTCGATCAGGCGGATCGCGGTGGTGATCGCCTCGAACGAGTAGTTGCGCGTCTCGCCGAGCACCACGTAGTCGGGGTTGCTGTCGGTGAGCACGTAGCCGATCTCGTGCAGCGCCGTGGTCAGGCCGGATTCGCCGACCACGTACGCGGTTCCGTTCGGGCGCTGCTCGTCCAGGAAGGTGGCGGTGGCCAGGGCGGACGTCCAGATCGCTTCCTCCGGGATGTCGAGTCCGGTGTGGCGCAGCCGGGCCTGCAGGTCGCGCGGGGTGCGGATGGAGTTGTTGGTCAGCACCAGGAACGGGGTCTCGTTGGCGCGCAGCTCGGCGAGGAACTCGTCGGCGCCGGGCACCAGTTGGTCCTCGTGCACCAGGACACCGTCCATGTCGGTCAGATAGGACAGGATCGGTTCATCAGTCACCCGACAATTGTCCCACTAGGGACACCGCCGCACGGAGTCCGTCCTCGGACCGGCCGGTACCGATGCGGAGGTACGCGGGTCAGCAACCGTCGCGGGGGTAGGCCAGGTACGGGGCGGCCCTGTGTGCCCTCGGCAGCCGCTGACTATGGTCGAAGACGGCCGTATGACGTATGTGCGAAAAGCGCCGGACAGTGCTCAAATGATCACCGAGGTGCGGGAACGTTCGCGGTCTCGCGCCGGTTGAAGCCAAGCATGACCGCAGCGCGTCTGCGGCCGACAAACGGTGTGCGGGAATGCCCGCACAGGTGTGCAGCGAAGCGACAGGAGTGGCGCACATGGGTGAGCTCAAGCTCGGATACAAGGCGTCGGCGGAACAGTTCGGCCCGCGCGAACTGGTGGAGATCGCGGTGCTGGCCGAGGAACACGGCCTGGACAGCGCGACGGTCAGCGATCACTTCCAGCCGTGGCGGCACAAGGGCGGGCACGCGCCGTTCTCGCTGGCCTGGATGGCCGCGGTCGGCGAGCGGACGAAGCGGATCCAGCTCGGCACCTCGGTGCTCACCCCCACCTTCCGCTACAACCCGGCGGTGATCGCCCAGGCCTTCGCCACCATGGGTTGTCTCTACCCCGACCGGATCATGCTCGGCGTCGGCTCGGGCGAGGCGCTGAACGAGATCGCCACCGGTTACAAGGGCGAGTGGCCGGAGTTCAAGGAGCGCTTCGCGCGGCTGCGCGAGTCGGTCGAGCTGATGCGCGCGCTGTGGACCGGCGACCGCGTCGACTTCGCCGGCGAGTACTACAACACCGTCGGCGCGTCCATCTACGACGTGCCCAAGGGCGGCATCCCGATCTACGTCGCCGCCGGCGGACCGCTGGTCGCGCGCTACGCGGGCCGCGCGGGTGACGGCTTCATCTGCACCTCCGGCAAGGGGATGGAGCTCTACACCGACAAGCTGATGCCGGCCGTCGCCGAGGGCGCCGCCAAGGCCGGACGCACCGTCGACGACATCGACCGGATGATCGAGATCAAGATCTCCTACGACACCGATCCCGAACTGGCACTGGAGAACACCCGCTTCTGGGCCCCGCTGAGCCTGACCCCGGAACAGAAGCACAGCATCACCGACCCGATCGAGATGGAGGCCGCCGCCGACGCCCTCCCGATCGAGCAGATCGCCAAGCGCTGGATCGTCGCCAGCGACCCGGACCAGGCCGTCGACCTGATCAAGCCCTACCTCGACGCCGGCCTCAACCACCTGGTCTTCCACGCCCCCGGCCACGACCAGCGCCGCTTCCTCGACCTGTTCCAGCGCGACCTCGGGCCGCGCCTGCGCGCACTGGGCTGATCCAGCGAAAAAGGCTCCGCCCGTTTCGAATGCGAACGGGCGGAGCCTTTTTCGTGACTAGCTCAGAGCGTGTTCGAGGTCGGCGAGCAGATCCTCGACGTCCTCCAGGCCGACCGAGATGCGGACCACGCCGTCGGAGAGGCCGATGGTGGCTCGCCCTTCCGGGCCCATCGCGCGATGAGTTGTGGTGGCGGGGTGGGTGATCAGCGACTTGGCGTCGCCGAGGTTGTTCGAGATGTCGATGATGCGCAGGCGATTGAGCACCTCGAAGGCCCGCTTCTTCGCCTCGTGCGCAGGCGCGTTCAGCTCGAAGGTGACCACGGTGCCGCCGGCACTCATCTGGCTCGCGGCCAGATCGTGCTGCGGATGTGATTCCAGGAACGGGTATCTCACCCAGCTGACCGACTTGTCGGTCTCCAGGAAGCGGGCGATCCGCAACGCGGACTCGGTCGAATGCCGCACGCGCAGCGGCATCGTCTCCAAACCCTTGAGCAGCGTCCACGCGTTGAACGGGCTCAGCGCCGGACCGGTATGGCGCATCAGCGTTTTCACCGGTCCGTCGATGTAATCCCGCGCGCCGAGGATGGCGCCGCCGAGCACCCGGCCCTGGCCGTCGATGTGCTTGGTCCCCGAGTAGACGACCACGTCGGCACCCAGTTCGAAACCGCGTTGCAGCAATGGGGTGGCAAAGACGTTGTCCAGCACCACCTTCGCGCCCGCGGCATGCGCGAGCTCGGTGACCCGGCGCACGTCGACCAGGGTCTGCATGGGGTTGGCCGGCGTCTCGAAGAACACCGCCTGGGTGGGCACCGACAGCGCCTGTTCCCACTGGTCCAGATCCTCGCCGTCGACGAAGACGGTCTCCACGCCCCAGCGCGGCAGGATCTCGTTGCACACCACGAAGCAGGACCCGAACAGGCTGCGCGCGGCCACGAGTCGATCGCCGGCGCCGAGCAGCGCGCCCAAAGCGGTGAAGACCGCGGACATTCCGCTCGCGGTCGCGAAGCACGCCTCGGCGCCGTCGAGCAGCCGCATCCGCTCCTCGAACATGGCCACCGTCGGGTTGCCGTAGCGGGAGTAGACGAAATGCTCCACGTCGCCGGTGAACGCGGCCTCGGCGGCCTCCGCGCTCTCGTAGACGAAGCCGGAGGTCAGATACAGCGCCTCGGAGGTTTCCTCGAAACCGGAGCGGCGCAACCCGCCACGCACGCCGAGGGTCGCCGGGCCGACGCCCTCGGGCAGCGGCTTGTCGAACGCACCACCTGTGATCACGACTGCCTCCCGACGACAGAGCTCCGCGACAACGCGTCCACCGAACAGCAGTTACTCATGACTGCCGCCAGGGCAGGCCGAGGGCGCGCCAGCCGGCGCCGCCGCGATGTCCGTCCGCGTCGAGCGGGCCCTCGAAGCCCTCGAGCACGTTGTACGAGGTGCCGAACCCGGCCTGGGTCGAGGCGATCGCCGCGCCGATCGAGCGCTGGCCGGAGCGACAGAGGAAGATCACCGGAGCCTCCGGGTTGTGCCCGTCGAGCGCGGTGACCAGCTGCTCGGTGAACTCGCCGTTGCGCGTTCCGGTCGAATCGACCCACTCGATCAGCACCGTCGGGCGCTCGATCGAGCTGGTGTCGGGCACGCCGACGAACTTCCATTCGGCCTCGGTGCGCACGTCGACCAGGACGGCTTCGGGATTGTCGCGCAACAGATCCCAAGCCTGCTGCGGGGTGATGTCACCGGCATAACTCATCTGGACCCTCCTAGAATCCGCACTTGCCACGCTCAGGTTTGACGCGCGGCCAGGTCGTCACCCGGAGCACCCCACCGCGGAGGAGGGTTGCCGACCAGTATTGCCGGGGCTTGACACTGGTTCTCATGACCTTCTGCTGAGATTGCCTGGATGAGGGCCACCCTGTCAAATGGCTGCTCACGGTATGAGAATGCTCAATTACAGACCAACCATTTGTCGCCGGAGCGGGTCAGATTCCAGGTGGAAGTCTGCTCGACGCCGTCGACCTTGGTGGTGACCGTGGCCTTCGCCCGATCGCCGTCCCGCTGCGGATCGACGAGTTCGGTAATTTCCACGGTCTTTCCGCCGCCGGAACGCCCGGCGAGTGGGGAGCGTTTCGGGTCGAAGCCGGCACAGCCCGCGCCAGGTGGGGGCACCAGATCGGTGCTGTTCGACCCCTCGACGAAGTTGCGCACCGCGGCGGCGATCCGGTCGGAATCTGTGACATTTTTCTCAGCGGGCGACATGACCCCGCCGATGATGATCGCGCCGAGCACGATGACCGCGAGGACGGCCGCGGCGACGAACGGTGCCACGGAACGCTTGTCGGTCTGATCGACCGTGATGACTTCGTCCTCGGCGGGTGACTCCTGATCGCTCATACGACGATGATCCCTGGTCGGCGGGGATATCCGGCGCTCGCCCCCCCCCCGGCGTGGAGGACCGCAGGCGGCGACGCTCGGTGCGCCACGCGCGGATCGACGCCGCGAGATCGGGTAACCCGGACAGAACGCCTAGGGTGGCATCCATTCGGTTCGCGCACCGCCGAGGGCGGCATCGGCGGTCACCGATAGAATCGCGAGACTGCGGCCTGCTGTCATAGCCGCGACTGAGGTGGCCACGAGCCGACAACCGCAGTGTCCGCGCCGTCAGGTGCAACCAGCCAGCGCGTAACTTAGCCTAGGCTAAGCAAGACGCCGTTAATTGTTCTCGACCATAAGGGTGCGCGTAAAAGATGACCGACAAGAGTGCAGAGTCGAATAGCGGTGTTCGCGAGCCCTCCGTGGTTACGCAGGCTGCCTCCTCCGGGCTTGACGCGCACACCGCGGAAGACCGCCCGCTCCGCATCGCCATCGTCGGCGCCGGGCCCGCGGGAATCTATGCCGCCGACGCCCTGATGAAGTCGGATGCCGAGGTGAGCATCGACCTGTTCGAGCGCATGCCCGCGCCGTTCGGGCTGATCCGCTACGGCGTCGCGCCGGACCACCCGCGGATCAAGGGCATCATCACCGCCCTGCACAAGGTGCTGGACAAGCCGCAGGTCCGCCTGCTCGGCAATATCGACTACGGCACCGACATCACCCTCGATGATCTGCGCACCTTCTACGACGCGGTGATCTTCTCCACCGGCGCCAATGCCGACCGCGCGCTGGGCATCCCCGGCATCGGCCTGGACGGCTCCTACGGCGCCGCGGACTTCGTCTCCTGGTACGACGGGCACCCGGACGTGCCGCGCACCTGGCCGCTGGACGCGGAGAAGGTCGCCGTGCTCGGCGTCGGCAACGTCGCGCTCGACGTGGCCCGCGTGCTGGCCAAGACCGGCGACGAGCTGCTGCCGACCGAGATCCCGCCGAACGTCTACGCGGGCCTCAAGGCGAACAAGGCGCTCGAGGTGCACGTGTTCGGCCGCCGCGGCCCGGCGCAGGCCAAGTTCACCCCGCTGGAGCTGCGCGAGCTCGATCATTCGCCGACCATCGAGGTCATCGTCGACCCGGAGGACATCGACTACGACGAGGGCTCCGAGGCCGCGCGCAGGCACTCCAAGCAGGTCGACATGATCGCGAACACGCTCGAGCAGTGGGCGATTCGCGATGTCGGCAATCGCCCGCACAAGCTGTTCCTGCACTTCTTCGAGTCGCCCGCGGAGATCCTCGGCGAGGACGGCAAGGTGGTCGGCCTGCGCACCGAGCGCACCCAGCTCGACGGCACCGGCAACGTCAAGGGCACCGGCACGTTCAAGGAATGGGACGTGCAGGCGGTCTACCGTGCCGTCGGCTACCTGTCGCAGAACCTGACCAACCTGCCGTTCGACGACCAGGCAGGCACCGTGCCCAACGAGGCGGGCCGGGTGATCGCCGACGAGAACGCCGACGGCGCCGACCGTTACGTCCCGGCCACCTACGTCACCGGCTGGATCAAGCGCGGCCCGGTCGGCCTCATCGGCCACACCAAGGGCGACGCCAACGAGACCGTGGCCTGCCTGCTCGACGACAGCGCGAACTTCACCCCGGCCGCCAAGCCGGAGCTGGACGCGGTCACCGAGTTCCTGGAGAGCAAGGGCATTCCGTTCACCACCTGGCAGGGCTGGTACCGCCTGGACGCGCACGAGCGCTCGCTCGGCGAGCCCGAGGGCCGCGAGCGGGTCAAGGTCGTCGAGCGCGAGGACATGCTGCGCGCCAGCGAGCCGCACAAGGTCTAGTCCGGCCGGGTTTGTTACCTCCACGACAGCAGAAAAACTCGCACTGAGGCATTCTGTACAGGTGTTCGATGCCCATCTCCACATCTTCGATCCGCGGTTCCCGCGGTTCGAGAACGAGGGCTACCTGCCCGGCCCGTTCACCATCGCCGACTATCGAAAGCGCATGTCCCGCTTCGATATCGGCGGCGGAGCCGTGGTCAGCGGGTCCTTCCAGGGCACCGATCAGACGTACCTGAGGGCGGCCCTCGCCGAGCTCGGCGAGGGCTGGGTCGGGGTCACCCGGCTGGACCTGGACGCCACCGACGACGAGATCATCGAGCTGGACCGGATCGGCGTGCGCGGGCTGCGGTTCAACCTCAAGCGCGCCGCCGCCGACATCACCGGCATGACCCTGCAGGCGCTGCGGGCGCACGAGCTGGTCGGCTGGCATGTCGAGGTGTACATCGACGGGCAGATGCTCGCGTCGTTGCAGCCGGTCATCTCGAAACTGCCGGTGTTCTGCATCGATCATCTCGGCATGTCCGACGAGGGCCTGCCCTATCTGCTCGATCTGGTGGATCGCGGCGCGCGAGTGAAGGCGACCGGGTTCGGCCGGGTCGCGCTGAGCGTCCCCGACACCCTGCGCCGCATCCACGCGGTCAACCCCGAGGCCCTGATGTTCGGCACCGACCTCCCCGGCACCCGCGCGGGCCGCCCCTTCCGGGACTCCGACGTCGACCTCATCTGCGACGTGGTCGGCACCGACATGTTCGCCGTCCTGGAAGACAACGCCCGCGCCTTCTACCGCCTCCCCGCCCGCCCCCGCCCCCTACCGGCCGACCCGAACCCCACGCTGCCGTTGTACGCCGAACAACCAACCCTCCCGATCCGCCGCGATGCCCTTCCCAAATCCGAAGCGGCAGACACCATCCCGTTTCCCGTCATCGAGTAGATCGGTCGCCCAAAGACTTTCGGCTGTCGTCCGAATATCTGACATTATTCGAATTCTCCTACCGGTACACTCAATACACCGAAGGGGGTTCAATTGTCATCGAATCACACACCGAACCCGACACCCCATCGCACGAACCTTAGTGTGCGCAGCACACTAGCGGCCGTCCGGTCCGCAAAATTCTTAGATAAACTCATGATCCGCGCGGGGACAGCGCGCCGGGCGCAGACAGGCAAGTCGAGGTTCCGCGTGTACTTCGCCCGAGCGATGGACGGCGAGACACACGACGATATCCTGCGAACGGCAGCGGTCGTGCGCGCGGAACTTCGATTCATCGACGCCGAGATGATCGATCCGTTCACGACTACCGAACTTTCCGCCCGTGATGAATGTACGAGCTCGGCCGAATTCGCTGAACGGATCGTTCTGGACGACCTGGCCCTTTTGGCCACGGCTGACGCAATCTTGCTGGATATGACGATTCCAGCCAGAAACTATATCGGCTGCTCGTGCGAACTCGCATATGCACACACAATGAATATCCCAGTCTTTGCATACGTAGGCGATACGGGATACGAGAAACGCAGTTGGCTGGTTTATCATGCAAAAGTTGTGACCAGAACACGAAGCCAGTGCCTGGGCGCGCTCCACGCTTGGAGCGCGACTCATATTTCGACCTGATATTCACCATCGAGGTTTCGCATGTCCGCCACAGACTGCTTTCTCTGCGAAATACCGCAAACCGTTCCGATGAAGCTGCCGCGCTACGATCGGCCACTGGCCGCCTGGCCGGGAACCGGATACGCCATTCCCGCACTCGGGGCGCTCGCACCCGGTCACCTCCTTGTGGTTCCGGAACAGCACTGGTTCTCCACCAGCTCCATCTCGGCGAACGCAACCGAGTTCGCGGCTTTCACCCTGGAAGTGCTCGGCCGGGTCGAATCGCATTATGGCCCGGCGACAGTATTCGAGCACGGTGCGTGTGCACTGCAAATCCGCCGCTCGGCCTGCGTGGCGCACGCCCATCTGCAGATACTTCCCGGCAAATACGCGCTGAACACCGTGGTGGACACCATACCGCGCGCCTCATTCCGCTCGATCGCCGAGTTCATCGGATCCGGCGTCGAGCAGCGGGGTTATCTGATGTATCAAGAGCCAGGCGACAGCGTTTGCTACATACCGGATCCTGCCGTGTCACAACTGGTCCGACGGCACGTGGCCGCACAGGTCGGACGACCGACAGAGTGGGACTACCTGCTGTTTCAAAATCACGACACAATTGCCGACACGATTCGGAATCTCTCCAGTTTGAACGATGTACGTACTGGCTGAGCGTAGAAGGCCTAGCATGTCGTCCATGCCAATGGGACATGTTGTCACCCAGCTCAGCATATGGGACGAGTGGCACGGGGAACGCGATATCCAGAGTCGTGGTAGTTCGCAAGAGGAACTAAGCAACATGCTACTCGAGGCATTGGATCCGCTGCCCGGGAAGCGCATCCTCGAGCTCGGCTGTGGCCAGGGGCGTGACGCGATAAAGTTCGCCGAAAACGGCGCGGAGGTGTGCGCATCAGATCTTTCCGAAATTGCTATCGAGAAGGCTCAGAAGAATGCCGCATCCGCAGGGGTGAACATACTTTTCGATCGACACGATATGAGCAGCGGGCAACTCCCGCAATTCGGGATAGACCAGTTCGACGGGATCTTCTGCCATCTTTCGCTGCACTACTTCACTAATACTGTTACCGCACAGCTATTCAAGCAGATCGCCGATTCGACGCGCCGTGGCGGATTTCTGGCTTTCATGGTGAAATCCACAAAGGACCCGTATTTCAGGCTCGGCGATAAGTTGGAGGACAATATGTTCAGACGCAAGGGTCATGTGCGTCACTTCTTTTCCCGAGATTACACTCTGAATCTACTTCTCGCAGACTGGGATGTGCTCTCCTTCGACGAGCCATCGGAATGCTACCAAAGCGCGACAGCGAGTCACTTCATTCGAGTTCTCGCCAGAAAGAGCTAGCCAGGTTCGTACCGTCGTGATAATAGGATTCGATCTGGCACTGCTCGATCAGACCATTGCTCGATCCATCGACCTACTCGTTTCGACGCATTCGCAGACGGCGTCGAACAGCGGTGGCTGGTACCACAGACTGGATGATCCGACACCTGGGCCGTCGGCGACTGCTGTTGCATTGGAAACCCTTGCGCGATGCGATGTGCAGTCACCGCTGCTCGGTGCCGGACTCCAGTTTCTTCGGTCGCGACAGTCAACCGCGCCCGATCGACTGCGGAATGGCGGGTGGGCCGTCAACACCAGCTTCGGCCACCCCCTGCTCGAGGCGACAGCAGTAGTCACGAGGTTTCTCGGCTACGCAAAAGTGCAGTGCCTCGATTCATCTCCGGATCTAGAACGGGCCGTGGCTTGGATCCTGGCAAATCAAGACGGTAGCGGCGGCTGGGGATCCTTCCTCGGTCAACCGCCACGAACGTGGCTGACCTGCCTGGCGCTACAAGCGCTGCACGAGGCGAGCCCGCTCGAACCCGCGATCAACCGCGGGGTCGATTGGCTAGTGCGTCAGCGTTCCCGTTCAACTCCCTCCGCATGGGGTGAATCCCGCCTGTCGGAGCCGACTGTCGTCCACACCTCGTACTGCCTGCTGCTATTGCGCCAGTTAGCGGCAGCGCGCACGGATCGCCGGCACGCGGAGGCGGTCGAGCACGGATTTCGCTGGCTCACCGAACATTTGAACTCCAGTTCGATATTCGACGAGGGTTCGCGCGTGGAGAGTTACAACATCACCGGAAACGTGGATGGCCGCGATGTCACGTGGCACAGCCAGGTGTGGCACCACGGGATGCCCTACGCCCTCTCCGCAATGCTCCGGCACCCGAACGGCGTCCCGCCGGTGACGGCCGCAGTCCTGAGGACTGTCATGGATTCTCAGCTGCCTGACGGCCACTGGCCGAATATCGATAGCGCGTCTGGCCGCTCCATCTGGGACGTGTATCCGTTCGTATTGTCGGTGATGGATGCCCGAACCGTGCCCTTCCACAGGTCGAGCAGCCGAATCGACTGGTTGAGCGACGACGCCGTCGTTGTGCGCCATGGGGCCACGAAGACAACATCCCTGGCCAGGCTCGGCTGGTCGTCCCGGCGCGACCAGTTGGTTACCTTGACGAAGCGACACTGGGCGACGATTCTGCTGACCGCCTGCGTAGCAGGCAGTTTGGTGCTCTGGCGGCTCGGCGTGATCGAACCTAAGGACATCGCGCTCGGCCTCGTCCTTCCGCTCGTCCTTCTCCTTGTTCAAGAAACACGACGACTGCGGTGACCGGCTGGCCATCGCCTAGGCGGCGATCGCGCCGATCACCCAGACGCCGGTGGCGAGCAGGGCGCCGAGGAGTTCGATGAGCATGGACAGGCCGACGCCCTTGAGGGCGTGCACGGTTGATTGCCAGGCTTGCCGGCCGATGCGCAGGCGGTGGAGTTCGGCGAGGTAGACGCCGAGCACGAAGCCGACGAACAGGCCGACCACGGGGATGACGAAGAATCCGACGATGCCGAGGACCGCGCCGAGCACGAGCGAGCGGTTGGCCACGCCCGCGTCCTTCATCTTCCGGCCGGGCCAGGTGTATTTGATGACGCCGGACAGCACCAGCAGGGCGGTGCTGATGCCGAACACGATCCAGGCGGTCGCGCCGCCGGTCATGAAGGCCCACACCGCGATCGCGCCGAAGATCAGGATGACGCCGGGCAGGATCGGGACGATGATGCCGAGCAGGCCGACCAGAATGACCAGGCCGACGACGACCTCTCCCGCAGCGCTCACGACCGGACCCCGTCGGTCTCTCGCATGACTCCACCTCACCGCGCGGGCTCGCCGGACGTTCCCGCGAATGGTGCGCTGCTGAGATTGTGTCGTACCGGGTGCGTCCGCGCACGACCCCGGAGCAGGGTGCCCCGGCGACCGGGGCGATGGATGAGGCAGCGTTATTGTCATACTGTCAATACACCGGCCGGTCCGCTTCCCGAAGCACCGCCGCAGTGCCGGTCTGCTGGATCAACGACGAACCGAGGTAGGGCGTGAGCACTCCATCCACCGCCGCTAAAGGCCCGCTGGCGGGCATCAAGGTCATCGAGCTGGCCGGTATCGGCCCGGGACCGCACGCCGCACTGCTGCTCGCCGATCTGGGCGCCGACGTGGTGCGGATCCAGCGCGCGGGGCAGATCCCGGGCGGGTTCGACCGGCCGCAGCAGCGCGGGCGGACCATCGTCGAGGCCAATCTCAAGGACCCGGCCGACATCGAGAAGGTGCTCGGGCTGGTCGAGAAGGCCGACGTGCTGATCGAGGGCTTCCGGCCGGGCGTGACCGAGCGGATGGGGCTCGGCCCGGACGACGCGCTCGCCCGTAATCCCCGCCTGGTCTACGGGCGGATGACCGGGTGGGGCCAGGAGGGCCCGCTGGCCGATCGCGCCGGGCACGACATCAACTACATCTCCATCACCGGCGTGCTGCATGCCATCGGCCGCAAGGGCGAGCGCCCGGTGCCGCCGCTGAACATGGTCGGCGACTTCGGCGGCGGCTCGATGTTCCTGGTGTTCGGCCTGCTGGCCGCGCTGGTCGAGCGGCAGACCTCGGGCAAGGGGCAGGTCGTGGACGCGGCGATGGTCGATGGCGCGCTTGCGCTTTCGCACATGATCTGGGGCATGCGCGGGTACGGCGCGTGGTCCGACGAACGCGGTGTGAACCTGCTCGACACCGGAATGTCGTTCTACGACACCTACGAGACCGCCGACGGCAAGTATATGGCGGTCGGCTCGATCGAGCCGCAGTTCTACGCGCAGTTGCTGGCCGGCCTCGGCATCGACCAGGAGGGGCTGCCCTTCCAGCTCGATCCGGCCGGCCAGGAAACGCTGAAAAAGCTGTTCACCGAACGCTTCCTGACCAAGACCAGGGACGAGTGGGCGGAGATCTTCGTCGGCACCGACGCCTGCGTCTCCCCCGTGCTCACCTTCGAGGAAGCGACGAAGAACGAGCACATCGCGGCCCGCGGGTCGTTGATCGAGGTGGACAACATCACCCAGCACGCGCCCGCGCCGCGCTTCTCGCGGACCCCGAACGGCATTCCGACCCCGCCGCCCAACGAGGCGACGCCGATCGAATCCGTCTGGGCCGACTGACTTCTCGGCACCCAGGGCCTCGGGCACGCCCCGGGGCCTTTCGGGTGACCGGCCGGGTCAGGCAGCGACCGGCTCGGCCTCGATCGGACGGCCGCCGTCGGCCAGGCCCCGGGTGACGAGCTTGGCGATGCGGGCCACCATGGTGCGCGGTCGGCGGGGCACCAGATGCGCGCCGGCGAAGTTCTGCACGCCGGGCACGACATAACCCCTGTTGCGTTCCAGCGCACGCAGCGTAGACCGCACCACCTGCGTGGCACTGCCCATGTGGCCCAGCGCGGCATCCCGGGTACCGACGGTGTCGAAGAACGCCGTCTCGGTCGGCCCGGGGCACACGGCGAGCACCTTGATGCCCCGGCCGCGGTATTCGCTCCACAGCGACAGGCTGAAGTTCAGCACGAACGCCTTGCCGGAGGAGTACGTCGCGAAGTACGGGGACGGCTGGAAGGCCGCAGTCGAGGCGACATTCACGATCTCCCCGCTGCCCCGCTCCACCATGGCCGGGATCAGCCGACGGGTGAGCCCGGCCAGCGCGACGACATTGACCATCAGCTGATCGTGTTCGCGGTCGGCGTCGAGGTCCTCGAACCGGCCCGCGCTGCCGAAGCCGGCGTTGTTGATCAGCACGTCGATCGAAAGCTGCCGTGCCGCAAGCTCTTCCACCACTCGCGCGGCGGCGTCCGGCTCGGTGAGATCCTGCCCGATGACCTCGACGCGCACTCCGTGCTGTTGATGCAGTTGTGCGGCAATCGATTCCAGACGGGGCAGCGATCGGGCGACCAGGACGAGGTCATCGCCGCGAGCGGCCAGCGCGGCCGCGAATTCGGCGCCGATACCGGACGAGGCGCCGGTGACGAGAGCGGTCTTTCCAGTGCGGGTCATTACGTAACTCCTTCGATCTGATGCAACACCAGAGTAGCGCTATCTCAATTAAATGCAACATCAGTGTCGCGACTTAAAGACAAAACGCTGCTCACATGTAGTGTGTAGGGAGTTCTACAGAACGGAGCACCCATGCCGCCCACGTCCGCACGTCCACTGCGCGCCGACGCCGAGCGCACCGTCCGCGCCATCCTGGACGCGGCCGAACGGGTGCTGAGCGAGAACCCCAATGCAACCCTCGAGCAGATCGCCGAGGCGGCCGGGGTCGCGCGCACGACCGTGCACCGGCGCTTCGCCAATCGGGACGACCTGGTGCACACCATGGCGGTGGCCGCCTGGCGGCGCATCGCGGCCGCGGTCGACGCCGCGCGCCCGCTGACCGCCCCGCCGCTGGTCGCGCTGCATCAGGCCACCGCCAATGTCATCGAGATCAAGTACGGGGCTTCGTACGCGCTCGAACGGGTGGACAGCACCGACCCCGAGGTGGCCGAGCTACAGGCGGATGTCTACGCGAAATGCCATGCCGCGCTGGGCCGTGCGCGCGCCGACGGGTTCATCGCGGCCGACGCCGACCTGACCTGGGCCCGGCGGGTCTACCTCGCACTGATCAGCGAAACCGTGCACGGCAGCACCGAATTGGATGGCACCACCGACCCGGACACGCTCGCGAAACGCGTCATCGACACGCTGCTCCGAGGCGTCGGCCCACGGCAGTAGTCATCCCTTGCGGGGCAACGACTTCAGTAGCAGGTGAGCGGCTGCAGCGGGTCCGCGGCACGCGGGGTCAGCGCCTCGTACGCGGCGGCAATCGCCTTGACCGCCAGGCGGAGTTCGGGTTCCTGGTGGGTGAACGGCAGCCGGATGAAGCGCTCGAAGGCGCCCTGGACGCCGAATCGCGGCCCGGCAGCGAGCAATACGCCGTGGTTGGGCGCGGTGGCGGCCAGCGCGGTGGAGACCGGTGCGGGCAGTTGCGCCCACACGGACATGCCACCGGCGCCGTAACCGAGCCGCCAATCCGGCAGTTCCTCGGCCACGGCCTCCACCAATGCGGCCCGCTGAGTACGCAATTGGTCGCGCCGGCGGTCGAGAATGGCGTCGGCGTTGGCCAGCAGATGGCAGGTGGCCAGCTGGTCCATCACCGGGGTGCCGAGGTCGACCGTGGAGCGGATGCCGAGCAGTTTGGTGATCAGCGGCTGGTTCGTCCGGATCCAGCCGACGCGCAGGCCGCCCCAGAACGACTTCGAGGCCGAGCCGATGGTGACGATCTCGTTGCCCTTGGCGAACGCGGCGACCGGCGGCTGCTGCGGATCGCCGGCCAGGTGCAGATCGGCCATCGACTCGTCGATCACCACGGTCATCCTGGTTTCCCTGGCGATGGCGGCCAGTTCCGCCCGGCCGTCCGCGTCGAGCAGCAGGCCGGTCGGATTGTTGAAGTCGGGCACCAGGTAGGCCAGGGTCGCCGCGGTTTGCCTTGCGGCACTGCGGATTCCGTCGAGGTCCCAGCCCTTGTCCGGAGACTCGGGGCGCAGCGGTACCGGCACCGGGCGGGCGCCGACGTCGCGGATCGCCTCGATGGCGTTCGGGTAGGTCGGGTGGTCGATGAGCACCCTGGCCGCGGGCGCGGTGAGCACGTTCAGCAGCAGGCGCAGCCCGTGCTGGGCGCCGAGGGTGACCAGGATCTGGTCCGGTTCGGTGGGCAGGCCGCGCTCGGTGAACCGGCGGGCGATCGCCTCGCGCAGTGCGAGCACACCGACCGGGTCCATGCCGTGGGTGCCGAGGTAGGCCGGAAGACCTTCCAGCGCAACCGAATACGCCTCCTGCATCTCCAGCGGCGCGGCCATCGCGGCATAGGTCATGTCGATGGTCGGCAGCTCGGAGGCGGCCATCATGGCGAGGATGCTCCTGGCCGGCTTGCTGCCGTCGTGCTGCACGTCCCGGGGCAGCGCGACGGTGCTGCGCGAGCCCTGGCGGCTGATCAGGTAACCGTTCTCGCGCAGCAGGGAGTAGGTCGAGGTGATCGTCGTGCGGCTGACCCCGAGGGTGCCGGCCAGGTCGCGCTCGCTGGGCAGCGCGACGCCGAGCGGGGCGCGGCCGTCGTGGATCAGCAGCCGGATGCCCTCGGCGAGAGCGAGATACGCCGGGCGCGCGGACCGCCGCGCCGGCTCGCCCTCGCCGTCGGAATCCACATTCCGCCACCGGCCCAGGTCGCGAGCCAGGGTGCCCGCTCCGATAACTCTCGTCGCCATAAGGTCCAGTATCGAGGGAGTGGATATTTAAAGCAAGGCCAGTCGAGGCGCAGGCTGGTCTCATGACCACACTTGCCACCCTGATCATCGTCGCCGCCCTCGGCTACCTGATCTATCGCGCCATACCGCGGGGCGCCGAGCGGGCGTTCCGGCTGGAGCGGTTCCATCCGAGCAGCCCGATGTCCGACTGGACCTCTTCCTACTACGACGAGCAGCGCCGTTACGTGGATCTGGCCGCGATCTACGGGCGCCGCGACGCGCCGGAGGTCGCGCAGGCTGTCGTCCGGGCGCCGGAAACCGCGCAGCCCGAGGCGATTCCGACCGCAACCGCGCCCGCCGAACCGACCGGGCAGCCCGCGGAAACACGACCCGACCAGTACGCCTGGCGGTCCCGGCGAACCGTCGCACCCGGCGTCACCGCGCCGCGGCGGCCCGCCAAGGGAGTGCGGCGACTGGTCACGGATCCGAGCACCCTCGACAGCAAGGCCAGTTGAGCAAAACTGGACTGGAATATCGAAACGTGTCGGTCCCACCGTGCACACTGAGAGCATGAGCGACCCCCGTTGCCTGTCCGCCGAGGCAACACTCTTCGACACCGCGATCGGCATCTGCGCGATCGCGTGGAGCGGAGCGACCGTGATCCGGTTCCAGCTCCCCGAGGCCAGCCCGGCCGCGACCCGCGCGCGGATCACCCGCCGCCGCACCGGCCTGCCGGACGACGAGGTCCGCGAAGAGACGCCCACCGGCGCGATCGCCGAGGCCATCACGGGCATCCGCGCTCACCTGGCCGGCGAACTGGACGACCTGCGCTGGATCCCCGTGGACACCAGTGGAATTCCGGAATTCCACCGCGCGGTCTACGCGGTGACCCGCGCCATCGACCCTGGGCATACCCTCACCTACGGCCAGGTGGCCGATCGCATCGGCCAGCCCGGCGCCGCGCAGGCGGTCGGACAAGCCCTGGGCCGCAATCCGATTCCGCTCATCATCCCGTGTCACCGGGTGCTCGCCGCGGACAACGCGCTGACCGGCTTCTCCGCGCCCGGCGGCGTCACCACCAAGCAGAACCTGCTGGAGATCGAACGCACACCGGGGTTCGGCGAACCAACCCTGTTCTGAGTGAACGGTTCCCGCGCGGGCGCGACCGGCCGAGCACAACTGCGTCGCCGCCGGAATCGATCGCCGCTCCTGGACGGTTGTCTGTAAATAACGTTCACCGACGTACCGGGCCGTACCCCAGCCGAAAACGGCATAGTGAGCAGCATCACAGACTTCCGGGTGCGGATCCGGCCGCCGCGGCCGCCGATGAATCCACGCGCCCGGCACCGTCTGAACAGGCATAGGCACCAACGACCGTTGGCCGACACCCGCTTCGAAAGTGAGACTGTTGTGGAGACCGTGACCTCCGCCGACGGAACGGTGATCGCGTACGACCGCCACGAGGGCCATGCCGGAACGGTGATCCTGATCGGCGGGGCCTTCGGCTACCGCAGGTTCCCCAAGATGGTCGAACTGGCCACCGCGCTCAACGAGCATTACGGCCTCACCGTGCTCAACTACGACCGGCGCGGCCGCGGCGACAGCACCGAGGCCACCGGCGGCTACGACGTCGAGCGCGAGATCGACGACCTCGCCGCCCTGATCGAGGCGGCGGGCGGGTCGGCGATGCTGTTCGGCTGGTCGTCCGGCGCGGCGCTCGCGCTGCGCGCCGCCGGATCCGGGCGCATCCTCGGCATCACCAAGGTGGTCGCGTTCGAGCCGCCGTTCGTGGTCGATCACGACGGCTTCGTCCCGGCCGCCGACCTGGAGCAGACGCTGCACGACCTGGTCGCGGCCGATCGCCGCGCCGAGACCGTCCGCTTCTATATGACCAAGGCGATGGGCGTCCCGCGCGTGTTCGTCTCCGTCATGCGCTTCACCCCGTTCTGGAAGAACCTGCTCGCCACCGCGAACTCGACCCCGCACGACTGGGCCGTCATGCGCGAGTTCATGCGCGGCGAACCGCTGCGGCCGGCGGACTGGGCCGCCGTCAAAGCCCAAACCCTGGTCATCGCGGGCGCCAAGAGCGAGGCCCTGCTCCGCAAGGGCGCCAAGGCCATCGCCGCCGTGCTGCCCGACGCCGAGTTCCAGGAAATCGCCAAGCTCAGCCACAACCCGAACGTCGGCCTGCTCGCCCCGCCCGCCGGTGAATTCCTCACCGGCGCGGCGGAAAACGCGAGCTAGCCGCAGCGCCGGTACCCGGGATCGGCCGCGCGACACCATCGGTGCCGCGCGGTCAGGCGGTAGCGCCGAAACCCGCGCCTGCGCTGCCACCCAGCAGGCCACCCGCGACTCCGCCGGCCACCGCGGCCGGGATGCCGAGGACCGCGGCGCCGGCCGCCGCGCCCACGCCCGCGCCGATCGCCGCGCCCGCACCCGTGGTCGCGGCGGCGATCGGCCAGGCCGCGACGAAGGCCGCGCCGACGGCAGGCAGCGCACCGGCACCGGCGGTCGGGATGCCCGCGGCAGCGGCCGCGATCGCGCCGCCGGCGGCGGTGCCCGCGACACCGACCGCGAAACCGATGCCGGCGCCGACACCCGCGCCGATGGCCGCGCCGCCGACCCCGCCGATCACGGCGGCCGGGATGCCGGCGATCGCCGCACCGGCCACCGCGCCGCCGACCGCACCGGCCGCGGTCGCGGCGGCGATCTTGTCGGACCGGGTCGGGTTGATGCCGATCGAACGGCCGCCGGTGGCGATGGCCGCCTCGACGCCGGCGGCGGCGTCGTTGACGCCGTCGAGCAGTTCGCCGGGCACCTCGTTTGGGGCCGGGGCGCTGAAGTCACCGATGCGGAGCGTGCGCGGGGGCGGGGCGATCGGGGCCACGGGCTCGACCGGCTGCGGCACGTGCAGTTGCTGCGGCTGGATCGGCGGGGCCGGTTCCGGGGCCGGCATCGGGCGGGCGTAGTTGAGGGTCTGTGTGTCCGCGGGATCGGCCGGGGCGGGCTTCGGGCCGGTAACGCCCTGCTGGTTCGGGGTGGTGACACCGGGCTGGCTCGGCGAACGCTCGGGCGCGGCCGGGGCGCTCGGGGTGGTCACGCCGGGCTGGGTCGGGGTGCCGGGATCGGCGACGGCCACCCCCGCGCAGGCGACCGCGATGGCCAGCGGGAGGGCGCCCGCAATCGGGCGCATGCCGCGCCGGGTCGTCGGATTGTTCAGTTCTAGAGACCGACGAGCCACGTCGAAGCACCACCATCAGGTTTGGGTCAGCCAGCACGTCCCCGCGTACTGCGCGCTCGCACCCTATCTTTAGCTGATCGGATGCTGTCAAGTCGAGAAACCGACTTCACATTTCCTTCGCACAGCGACTTGTGCCGGAGAAATATCCAAATTGCAGCAATTATCGTCGGCCACATTTAACCAATTGAAAGTAGCTGATAGATCACTACCCTCGTCGATACAAGCCGAGTATCGACCCTAATCACCCCGGCGAGAACGAGATTCGGCCACTGTTCCCTCGTCCGGCGCATCGCCACAACCGGCGGGTGAAAGAACCGCCGGGAAGGCCGTGCGCGCGCGGATGTCGTACCTGCGGCGGGTGCCGGTAGTCCTTTCGCCGCAGTCCGAGCGCGACCTGCGGCGGATTCGCCGAGGTGCGGGCCAGTTGCAGAATCGGTCTGCCCGCACTCACGGACGACCTCGGCAAGCTATGACGGAGGGTGGACATGACCACTGCAGCGGCGGACTCGCCGGGTGTCGCGGATCCGGCGGCCGCCGAGTCCGGCTCGGTCCCGCCGGGGATCGCCTGGGGGCCGGTGCTCACGGTCGCCGGCGTGGTCGGGCTGGTCTTGCTGATCGCCAGCCGGAACTACGGATACTTCTTCGACGAGGCGTATTTCGTGGTCGCCGGCCGAGATCACCTGGCGTGGGGGTATTTCGACCAACCCGCCCTGGTGCCCGCGCTGGCGGCGGCGATGAGTCACCTCGCGCCGGACTCGCTGATCGTGCTCCGGCTGCCCGCCACCCTCGCCGCGGTCGCCGGGACGGTGCTCACCGCGTTGATCGCGCGGGAGCTGGGCGGTGCCCGCGGCGCGCAGGTGCTGGCGTCGATCGGGTACGCGGTGTCCTCGGCGGTGATCCTGTGTCATTGGCTGGCAACGTATTCGCTCGATCCGGCCTTCTGGACCGCGATCGTCTGGCTGGTCGTCCGCTGGGCCCGGTTGAACGCGGACGAGCGGCCCGACGATCGGTTGTTGCTCTACGCGGGCCTGGTGACGGTGTTTTCGTTGCAGACGAAGTTCCTGGTGCCCGCGCTGTGGGTGGCACTCGTGCTGTGCGCGTTGGCATTCGGGCCACGGCGCTTGGCGGGGCGACCCGCGTTGTGGCTGGGCGGGGCGGTCGCCGCCGCGGCCACGATTCCGAATCTGATGTGGCAGAGCCAGAATCGGTGGCCGTACCCGCATATGTCCGAGGTGGTGGCGGCGGAGTTTCCCGGGGTGGGCCGGTTCCTGTGGGAAAGCGCTTCCGGAGCGGGTCTGGCGATCGGGTTGCCGCTGCTACTGATCGGCCTGCCGATGGTGTTGATCAGCAGGCGGTTTCGGACGTATCGGTTCGCCGGAGCCGCGCTGGTCCTGGTTTTCCTTGCCTACCTGGTGAGTTCGGGCCGTTCCTATTACGCGTGCGGTTTGTACGCGCTGCCGATCGCCGCGGGCGCGGTGGTCGTGGCGACGCTGGCCGGGCGGGTCGTCATCCGCGCGCTGGTGGCGGTCGCGCTGGTCATCGGCCTCGCGATGGGCGCGGCGGCGGTTCCGGTGTATCCGCGCTCCTGGGCGCAACGCATCCCGGACACCACGCTCATGCTGACCGCGAAGGCGTTCGCCCAGTCCGACACCATGATCGGCGATCTCTCGGACGCCGTCGCCGCGACCTACCGCGAACTGCCCGCCGAAATCCGGCCGCACACGGCCATCGTCGCCGAGAGCTACCCGTTCGCGGCCGCCATCGACCTGCACCGCGATTCGACCGGCCTGCCCCGCGCCTACAGCGCACATCGCGCCTACTACTACTTCGGCGCCCCACCCGAATCCGCCACAGCGGTCCTGTACATCGGCACCCCACCCCCACCCCTCACCGCCGCATTCACCAACTCCCACCCGCTAACCCCCGACCTAGCAACCCTTCTCACAAACCGAACCACCCCCTGGGACACCCTCTGGCCCCAGCTACGCGCGCAATAGCCAGCGCCGCACCACTTCTGATCTCCCGCACCGGAAATCGCATGCGATTCTCGGTGCGGGAG